>CAYSGJ010000101.1:0-12995 GCA_964430705.1 uncultured Desulfobacterales bacterium
GTCAGCATGTCCGGCGATCTGAAGGACCCCGGTCACAGCCTTCCCCTTGGCACCTTTATGGCGGTGGGGATATCGATCGGGGTCTATTTCCTGTCCGCGATGATCTTTGCGGCCGCCTTGCCGGGAGAGGTCTTGGCACAGGATTACGGGGCCATGAGAAAGGTGGCCCGCTTTGAGGTGTTGATCGACGCCGGGGTCATTGCCGCCACCCTGTCTTCAGCCATGGCATCTTTTCTGGGCGCCCCCCGTATCCTCCAGTCCATGTCCGCAGATCGCATCTTCCCATTTCTAACTCTCTTTGCCAAGGGAGCCGGGCCATTCAACAATCCCCGGCGGAGCGTACTGGTCTCTGCCGGGATTGCCTATGCCACCATCGCCCTGGGAAAACTTAATCTCGTGGCCGCAGTCGTATCCATGTTCTTTTTAATTTCGTACGGTTTGTTGAATTATGCCACGTATTTTGAGGCCCGATCAGCGAGCCCGTCCTTCCGGCCTCGGTTTCATTACTTCAACAAATGGCTTAGCCTGGCCGGGGCTCTGGCATGTCTGGCAACCATGCTGGCTGTGGATTTTCGTTCCGGCATACTGGCTTTGGCAGTGCTCTTCGCCGTGTTTCAATATATCAGGCGGACGGCCGGCCCTGCGCGATGGGCGGACAGCCGTGGATCGTATCATCTCCAGATGATCCGGGAGCATCTTATAGGATCCATCGGTCAACCCGAACATCCCCGCTACTGGCGGCCCCAGATTCTGGCCTTTTCGGACGATCTGAAACGACGATCCCGCTTGTTGCGTTTTTCTTTGTGGATGGAGGGGACGAGTGGGCTGACCACCGTTGTCAAGATTTTGGAAGGGGACGGGGTCCATATGCTGAACCAAAAGGAAGAGGTCCAGGAGGAATTGGAGCGCGACATCCAGGCCTGCGGGGTGAATGCCTTCCCGCTGGTGATGGTTGCCCCCACGCTTCAAACCGCCATTCAGTCCGTTATTCAGGCATATGGGGTCGGACCTCTCAAGGCCAACACCATCCTGATCAACTGGCTGGGCCAGACACCCGGCACCCTGTTGGGACAGGAGGGGCAGGATTTCGGCATGAATCTGAGCGCGGCCCGGTTTTTTGGGTGCAACATCGTGATTCTGGACGCCAAGGACGATAAATGGGAAAACCTGGACGACATCGCAAAAGAGGACCTGATCATCGATGTCTGGTGGATCAACGACGCCACGAGCCGGTTGATGCTCCTTTTTTCCTATCTGATCACCCGGCACGAAAAGTGGAGCAGGGCCAAAATCCGATTGCTGGCACCTGCCGACCTGGGCGACCAGGAGGAGACCATTGAATCCCTAAAGGAAATGCTGGAAGATGTCCGGATTGATGCAGCGCCTTATATTATTCAGGATGTAAATGCGGACAGGATTACAGAAATCTCGCACGAGTCTTCTCTCGTGTTTCTACCCTTTCGGATACGAAGAAATCAGGTTGTAGACGTGTTCGGCAATCCCATGGGGAAAACGCTCTTTTTCCTCCCGGTGTGTGCCATGGTGTTGGCGGCCGAGGATATTGAGCTGGATGCTGAACCTGAGGCAGGCGAGGCCGGTGAAGCCGCGGCCATGCTCGATGCGCTTGAAGAGGCCAAAAAAAAGGCCCGGCAAGCGGCCAGAGGGGCGGAAGCGGCAGCACGGGCCCTTGAAGTGGCCAAAGCAAAAGTGGCGCAGCACGGCCAGGAACCCGATGGAGAAGGCGCAGAGGAAACGGTACGTTTAGCAAAGGAAGTGGAAGCGGCCGCAGCGCATGCACTTAAGACGTCTCGCAAGGCAGTCAAAGCGGCAGCCAAGGCAGAAACAGCCGCCCGGGAGGCCGAGGCCATGGGGATTGTTCCTGAGGAAAAAGGATTCGAAGAGACGGCATAAGCCTCCTGCAAAGAGAAGGCGGTGGCCGGGTTTAATTTTCAAGCCTGGGACCTGATCTGGTGATTTTGGACAAACCCGTCCTTATCCATCAAAAATAATATCTCGCCCGCAGTGCGATGCGATAATCGTTTTGCTTTTCGCCGTATTCGCTGAGTGCTTCACCGGCGAGGACCGTGCCTTTGAGTCTCAGTTCCAGGTTGGTGATGCCGGTGTAAAGGAGCTCCGGTGAGACGGAAAAGCTTGCGTCGTCCGTGTTGACGATCGCGGTAACGGCCGGTGTAAAATAGAGGATGTCAAAGGGTTCTTTCTGACTGATACGCAGGTAAAGATAATTCCGCATGGGGTTCATCCCGCCATACCTTCCTTGCGTGAGCCTTGCCGCCCGTCGCAGGAGCGAGTCATCGCCCGACGCAAGAAAAGCTTCATGCCCGGCATCGATAAACGCGTAATAGTCTTTCATTTGTCCTTCGGTAAAACCCGTGCCGTTGTGATAGTACTCCAAGATATACGTGGTATCCACAACACTCAGGTAGCGTACGCCCACCAGGTAGCTATAAACATCGGATCGCGTCTCCAAAAGGGTGCCGTCTCGGTCGATGACACTCTTCTCGAAATCCTTAATCCAAGCGGCCTCGCCGTGTATCTCAATATTTGAGGTAATGTTTCGGGAGAAATCGAATCCGTATCGGGAGGACTTGCTTCCCCCTGAAAGAAACATGAAGTCGATGTCCGTATCCAGAAAGAGGAAGTAGAATTTTGCCGCAGCATTGAGGTGGCGTGTTTCGCCGAAATCCTGGTTCATGTCTCCGTAGACAGGAATAAGGGCGGGAGTGAAGGAGAAAGTCTTCAGCGCGCCATGAAAACTCCTGATGTAGTCCATGGAGACAACAAAAAAACCTTCCAGGTTCAGGCCGGGGTCATCCGGATCCTTAGACCGGTCCACAAAGGCAATCGGGTTCCAGGCATACCCCTTTCCCCATTTCATGGTTTTCTTCCCTGCATCCACGGTCAGCGAAGAAGAGGGTTTCAGGGACAAAAATCCCTCATAGAGGTCCGTTTTCCCCGACCATCCTTCGTAGGTATGCTGGAGGGTGCTGTTGGTCCTCGCAAAAACGCGAGCCATACCCTTTTCGTAACTTCCGTCCAGTTGAAGCGTAAAACGGTGCTGTTCAACAGTGGAGCCTTCGTCACGGTTGTAAAACTTCAGCCGGTACAGGCGGCTATCTTTGTCCAGCCCGAAAAGTGTCGGATCGGCCTCGGCGTACCCGCCCAGGTGATAGGGCTTCTTTTCGATCTCGGCAAGGTCGAACGTATACTCCTCAGCCCGGCACCAGGGGGGGAAAACGAGCAGAAACGTTAAGCAAAGGAGGAACGCAGGCGCCCAAAGAGATCCCCTGTGTTCACCCCCATGCAGCAAAACACATTGCCTACGTCGCTCGACAGCCGTTCCCATGCCCGCTACCGCAATGACTCCAGATTCGGCATGTAGGTAAGCGTAAAAACCTCGTCGGCCAATTCCCGTTTTCTCATTTCGGCAAAAAGCATGACAGACTTGTACCCCTTGTAAAGAGGGCTGTCCGTTTCAACCACCGCGGGTCGGATCATTCCATCGCCGAAATCCTTGATGTCTTTAAAATAAAGGGTTTTGATCAGCATGGAAGCCTCGGTGAGGCATGCGATTTTGGTGGGCAGGATCTTTTCCTTATCCACCCACATCCTGAGCTGATCATAGGCCACGGTTTTTGTCTTGGCTTTCAGGGTAAGGAGGTATTCTGTTTCCTGGTCCTGCGTCCGGGCAACCTCGTACTCCTGGGCGTAATCCAACCGCATGATGTCCGAATTGTTAAAGACGCCTCCGATCACCGATTGAAGACTCGTGATACGAATCGGCTTTCCCACGTTGGGGATATACAGCCACATGTTCTCCCCCAGCCGTAGGGTGCTCCGCCCTTTCTCGCTGGCCGGAGAGATGAATACGCCCGCAATCTTGTCTCTTCCTTTTTTGACCGTGAAAAGGACAAACTCCTTTTTTCGTCCGTCCGGCTCAATATTGATGAGCTTCCGATACAGCTCGTAGGACTCAGGGGCGAGATTTCTGTCCACCTGATGCAGAATCTGATTTCCGTCAACGGCATAGGCCGGGACGCCAAACAGCAACATCACGATTAGCATAACGACGTTGACCATCTTTTTTTCTCCCTCGTGCGTCATCTCAATGACTATTTTTCCACTTCCAGGGCCTTGATTACGGCTGCCTCGGCGGTTCCACGCAATTCCAGATACCCGATCCCTTCGTCTTTCATGGCCCGGATCATTTTCCCCCCGAATTTGCCGGCCACGATAACGGTGATGCCTCTTTGAGCCAGAAAGGGGACAACCGAGGTCCCGGCGCCTCCCCCGGCTGATCTATAGGGATTTTCGACGGCTTCCAGCAACTTGCCGTCCCCGTCAAATATCAAGAAATAGGGACTGCGGGCGGCAACCCCGCTCACCTCTGCTGCAGTGGTTTTTCCTTCCGCAGCCACGGCAACTTTACCCCTGTCGGCGGCATAACCCATGCTTGTTACGAGCAAAATCAGAACCGGAAACAAGCCTTTCATCCTCTTCATCTTGAGCCCTCCTTGCTACACATATCCCAGGGCCTGGATTGGATCCATCCTCGAGGCCTTCAGAGCCGGCTGAAAACTGGCGATAACCGCCGCCACAATGACGATGCCCGATACCACCATCAGGTCCTGGAAGTTAACAAAAGCCGACACAACGATGTCTTCCTGCCTGCCGAAGTCGTAGGTCAGCTTCGAAATATTGATCACGTAGATCATGGCTATGCCCAGCATACTCCCGATGACCGCGCCGATGGCCCCGAGGAGCAGCCCTTCGAGCAGAAACATGGAAAGAATCTTCCCCGGCAGCGTTCCTATGGCGGCTATGGTCCCGATCTCTCTGATTCTCTCATAGACCGCCATGATCATCACGTTCATGATGCTGATGAGCACGATGGCGACCAGCATGATTTTGACGAACAGGGTCATCATGTCGATCATGCGGGCGATATTGTAGAAGGGCGAGAGTTTTTCCCAGGTGTGTACCTCAAAGATGGGCTTTCCCTGTTTGTTGCGTTCGCCGGATAATTTTGCACCCAGGATCCCGAACACGTCATGAAGCCTTCCAAAGTCGCCGACTCTGATGGCTATCTCGCTGATTTCCCGCTCTTCCATCCTCAGGATCTCGGCGGCGTCTTCAATGTGCACATAACCGTCCCTGCCTCCCGGGCCGGTCGCGCTCTCCAGGATCCCCGCAACTTTGAGCTGCTTCCCGTTTACCGATCCGTCCCTGTTGGTGGCGATAACAACCACCAGATCCCCCACCTTCACCTTCATTCCCCGGGCAAGAAGCTCAGGAACCAGGATCTCCCCCTTTTCAAGCCCCTTTTCTCCTTCCGTTATCCTCGAAAGGAGAAGCGGGACAGTCTTTGCTTCCTTTTCCGGGTCCACGCCGTTCAATCGGATGTTCGTGGTTTCGGTAAAGTTGCTGAACATGCCTCCGAATTTGATCCTGAAAGAGTAGGCCTCAATCTCAGGGGTCTCCTTCAGGACGGCCTCCACCTTTTTGACGGCCTGGGGTCCGAGGTTCATGGTGAGGGGCAGGGAATCGATGGCAGCCAGATAGCCTTTTCTATGGATCTGCATATGCCCGACAAAAGAATCCGTGATCTGGCCTATCATCGTGCCCTTAAAGGAGCCGGTCACCGCCATGAAGCCCGCCACAAACAAGACCCCGATGACGATCAGTGAAAGGGTCAACAAGGTTCTGCGCTTATACCGGAGAAGATTTCTGCCTGCGATCTTAATCAGATTAGCCATTTGCGCCGCCTCCCCCATTTCCGGTTTTCAGCACACCATCTTCAATTCTGTAGATCGATTCGGCCTCTTCGATGATACGGGCGTCATGGGTCGAAAATACAAAAGTGGTACGAAATTCATCCCGGATCTTTTTCATGAGCCGCAGGATACCCATGGCCGTGTCGTGGTCCAGATTGGCTGTGGGTTCGTCGGCCAAAACCAGATTGGGCCGGGTCACGAGGGCTCTTGCAATGGCTATCCTCTGTTTCTGACCACCCGAGAGCTGGTCGGGCCTCTTATTCTGCTGATCGCTCATCCCCACGGCCGCAAGAAGTTCCTCTATCTGTTTTCGTCGTTTTGAAGCAGAGATATTCTGGACCATGATCAGGGGGTATTCCACGTTCTCGTATGCGGTCAGGACCGGGATCAGGTTAAAACCCTGAAAGATGAAGCCGATGTGCGTGCCCCTGAAAACGGCCGCATCGGTCTTGCCAAGGCTCGACACATCCACCCCCGCGACAAAAAGCCTGCCTCCCGAGGGTTTGTCGAGACAGCCGATAAGATTCAAGAGCGTTGTCTTTCCACTCCCCGAAGGCCCTACGATGGAAACAAACGACGCGGACTCTATGTCAAAACTCACCCCTTTTAAAGCCCTGACCGTTACCTCTCCCGCCTGGTAATCTTTGGTGACATTTTCTGCGATGATCAATTTCATACACTTTTTTGACTCCCTTTTCTTTGCCGCGGGCAACCGGGAACCCGGCTTGTTTATGCCACTCCTCGGGCTTGCCCGCAACAATATTTTCGGAACGCTCTCTTCCGGCTTGTCTAACGAAGAGCTTTCGTCCCATGACGCAAAATTCTTTCCAACGTACGGTGTCGTCAAAATTTCATGAACGACATCGGCAAGGCCATTCGCCTTTGTGGTTGGTAACAACGTCGAGGATAGAATTGAAATGGATTCCGTTTGTTGGGATACCCTTAAATTTCTAAGCTGACGAGGTTGAAACAGGAGGGGAGATGGGAAGGTATGCGAAGGTTAGCCGGGCTTGACGCCGCCGGGGTGTTGCATCACGTAATAATCCGGGGGATATAGCGTCGAAAGATATTCAGAAACAAAAAGGATTTCGAAGATTTTTTGGGGCGGCCAGCGACGTTGCCGCCGGAGACCGAAGCATCTTGTCATGCATGGTCGTCCCAATTCCCAAACGGCGTGGTGCACTTGGAATTGATGTCTACACACTCGTTACAGCAATAACCAGATGGTAGAATTATCCGTTTCTTGGACAGATCACTGTTTTACGATTGGAGGCGACATTGCCCTGTGCTGGAGTTGGAATCTTCCAAACCAAAAACGAATTCAAGAAATAATCGGTGGGGCCTGGCCATGACGCTCTGCTTTCGATACACAAGATAAAAACTTTGAACCAATTCGCCATTTTCAAGACGAAGCTCTCCAAGCTGACCTTTTTCAAGTTTTTCTTTCACGCAAAAATGAGGCAGCACAGAAAACCCCATTCCCTTCTCGACAAATTTTATAATGGCTTCATTGCTTTCAGATATGGCCACGTGTTGAAATTGTTCCAGCTTCATGCCTTGGCGACGCAGAAAATCGGTAAAAGCCTTGTGTGTGCCCGAACCCTCCTCCCGTATGATCAACGGGCTATAATTGCTCAACTCACGCAATGAAAACAGCTTTGGGTACGGCCCAGGCCCTCTGGCCTCAAAAAAGATCAAGGGCTCTTGGCTCACAAATGTATGCACCAGTGACCGACGCGCACTATTACGACCTACAACGGCCAGATCAAAGATGCCGGCCTGCATTCCATCGAAGATCGTTCGGCACTTTTGAATAACCAATGAGACCGATATTTCAGGATGTGCCGCCTTAAACCTCAAAACACTATCGACCAACAGGTGCTCGCCTGCAAGACAACACGCGGCCAGACGCAACTCACGCTGAATGTCTCCCACTTGGTTCTGAATATCTCTGAGTAATTTTTGTTGCAATGCCGCGAAACGATTGGCATGCCGCGAGACAAGCTTGCCGGCATCGGTTGGGGAAACCCTTCCATCGCGCCTGCGAATCAAGAGCGGTACGCCCAGATAATTCTCCAGACTCTTAACCTGTGCGCTTACAGCCGGTTGCGTAAGAAAAAGGGCCTTGGCAGCCTTGGTAAAGCTTTTCTCTTCAAACACCTTCAAAAATACTTTTAAGGAAAAAAGGCTTAGCTCCATGCTGACCTTCCTTTTCTGTAGGCGTCAAAGCTCCAGCCGGCGTCACGGCCTGCTCATGCCTGCACAGGGGCCACCATTTGGCCAGGCCCACAAAAAATCCCATGCAGACAGTGGTCCATAACCTAAATTATCTATATGTGCGGGGTAGTTGCGTCAAGCGGATAAGGGCAACCAAAAAGAAAAAAATCGGTTTGCCGCGGCCCAGTGCTCGGGGGTTGGAGCTTTGGGCATAGACAGGCAATCCAAAGAAGGAAAAATCAGCATCGAGGTGCGGAAACCAGCACACGGCCACCAGAATGTCCGATGGCCAGGATTGCTTGGCAAAGGCCTTCATTGCACCATGCGGCGTTTTCGCGAACCGAAACACAACGCCGCGTGCGTGTTCGAGTTTCCGCAATTGTCTAATCCGGCGGAGTCGATCACCGACATCCAGGTCGGCGGGTCAGCGCTTTTCACCGTGCACACCCCCCGATCCTTTATGAAGCCGAGTCGGGGGGTGTCAGGAGACGATTTTTGTCTTATTGGCCATGGGGGTCGCCATGACACTGCACACAATCCATCTTGGAAAGGACATTCACTTTTTCTCCTCCTTTTCCATGACAGGAGTTGCAGGTAGTGGTTGATTGCGGCTGGCCATAGATCGGTTGAAATTTTTCATCCAAATGGTCATTGAGAATTTGGATTGCATAGGCCACTGTATCGCCGGTTAATCGGCCACAGCGTTCCTTGCGCTTGATGTCCGTGATGTTGACTGCCGTATTGTTACACCAAATCGTGCCGGAGGTGTGGCACAGAATGGATCCGCTCTTGCTCTGCGGCACGGGCTGGTCGTATTTGTTCACGCCGTAGGCCTTCTTGACACCGTATTCATTGCTGCGGTCGGTAGGCAAATCCGCCTGCGTATACCAGCCGAAGAGTTCCGAGATCAACAAGTCCGACGTCTTCTTGTCGGTCACCAGGCAAATGGCCGCGGCAGCCCCGTTGAGCGCGCCGCACAGCCCGCCCCAGCCGGCGCCCCCGCCGTGCCCGTAAATCATGATTTCGTCGGGCATGTAGATGTAGGGCTCACCAACTTTTTCCCGCAAGCCCTGAATGATCGCATGAAAACTGCCATAGGAACAGCCCTTGCCGCTGAAGTAGGCGTCATGGCCCAGCTTGCGACCGACTTCCGGGTCCAGCTTGGCATACGGCCAGGGCCAGGCATGGCCTTGAGGAGGAGATCCGGAAGAGGGGGCAGGACGTTTAGCGCATGCCGCACCGGTCAATCCTGCCGTCAAAATGGCGCCGTACTTGACTGAATTTGAAATGAATTCTCGCCGAGTTGATCCGTTTTTCATAGAACCTTCCTTTCTTTTGTTTGCATGGGAACAATCCCGTTTCGGTGTTTGTTGCAAACGTTTCGGCTGGTGTACGAAAAGCCAACAACTTACGGGCCCGTGTGAACATGAACAGGATGAACTGAAGGACTGCTCTCCAACTCATAAATAATGATCGGAATATTCATTGATGGCGTCAAATAGATATTTTTACTGATGTCATAAGAAAATCAAATGGGCTTGATTATGAGACCGTTCGGCGGAGCTGTCCGGCCTTCAATGAACGGAAGGACTTTGTGACAAACGCCAAGGGCGGACAACTTTCTTTTTCTTGCCGCCACTGTCATTTGCTTGAAAGGCGAGTTGAATCTGTCGAATCTCCCGCATTCCGGCGGGGATTTCGTTGACGGGGATATTCAGACATTCCACGTTCGGGACGTATTCCGTGTTCATCGAAACGGCGCCGGCTTCCCCGGCCTGCCGCAACCGTCAATTGCCCCAAGCCTCATGCCTTTAGGGGATTGTGGAACCAGTGCCGGGTGTTGGTGCAGATCTTTACCAGCATCAGCATCACCGGCACCTCGATAAGCACGCCCACCACCGTGGCAAGGGCCGCCCCGGAAGAAAGCCCAAAGAGCATAGTGGCCGTTGCGATGGCTACCTCAAAATGGTTGGAGGCGCCGATCATGGCGGCGGGCGCAGCATCCTCATAGGACAATCTCAATTTTCGAGCCAGCCCGTAGCCAAGGGTAAAGATGAACATAGTCTGGATGAATAGGGGTATGGCAATCCATAGAATGGTCAGCGGATTAGAGACGATGACCTCACCCTTAAAGGAGAACAGGAGCACCAGGGTTATCAGCAAAGCGATAATCGTGATCGGTGTCAGCACATGCAAAAATTTTTGCTGAAACCACACGGCGCCTTTTGCAGAAATTATCCACTTCCGGGAAAGATAACCGGTAACAAGAGGCAGAGCCACATAGATCAGAATGGATAGCAACAACGCTTGCCAAGGCACGGGCAACCGCCCTACACCTAACAGAAAACCCCCCAAAACCCCGTAAAGCACCAGCATGGTAAGCGAGTTGATGGCCACCATCACCAGGGTCAGCCCGTCATTTCCCCGGGACAGATATCCCCACACCAGCACCATGGCCGTGCACGGGGCGATGCCCAGCAGGATGCATCCGGCCAGATAGCTTCGCCACAGGGGAATTTCCATCATTTTGACCCCGTCGATCAGCACCACGGTTCCGGCGCCATGAGTTGCGCCCACCGGAAGATCCAGCCCGAAGGGCATTTTGACAAAATCCGTGGCTTCAGGACCGATGAACCCGTAAAACAGCGTCCCCAGAAAAAACAGGGCGATACCGTACATGGTGAAGGGTTTGATGCACCAGTTGACGAACAGGGTCAAAAAGACCGGCTTGCCGCTTTTTCCCGCTTCGATAACCGTGCTGAAGTCAATCTTCACCATAATGGGATACATCATGAAAAACAGGCAGACCGCGATGGGTATCGACACGACCGGCGCGCCCTTCACATAAATGGCCAGGCCGTCGAGGTGCCGGGCCAATCCCGGGGCGACCTTTCCAAGCAGGATGCCGGCAATGATGCACAGCAACACCCACAACGTCAGGTAACGTTCAAATACGCTGGTCATTTTGCGGTCGCCGTTCCTATTGGCATCCGTGCACATGTTCCTTTTACTCCTTTTCATAAACGCGTTTTGGAATCATCTATGGATGGCAAGACCTCTTTCATGAAGGGAAGTTTTTCGCCGTTCATGGTCGTAACAACAAGCCTTCACATAACGTTGAAATGAATCGGCACTTCAAGCACCTGTGCTTTTGGGTGGCTTGTGTGAATTGTAAGCAAGTCTCGATTCGGCCCCTTTTTCAGGTTTTCATAAACAGGCGCCACCTGAATCTCGAACATACGGCCCGGCCTCACGGCTCTGGAAGAAATGACCTTGAACAAAGAATGTTCCATGGAAGTCTTGACCACCTCCAAGTTATTGCCCTTGTTGAGTATGATGACCAGGGCACGCGTCATGGGCGTTCCTTTTTGCGTCAACGCGGCGAGTCGGTCCTCGGTTAACGAGCCGAAGCTGAGCGACTTGGGCCGGATCTCAATCGGTCCTTTAATCCACCCGTTGTAAGGGATCATCAATATCGGTTTTTCAGGATAGTTTGTTTCTATTTTTATCCTGCCCTGGTACCTGGCTTCTTCTTGAATTTTGTTCCTGATCCTTAGCGCAAAGGCCCGTCCTTTTTCCGTTTCCCTTAGTTCCACGTCCACCTCGTCGGCGGGAGGCGCAAAGGATGCGACGGCTAATGCCAAGGGCGCCTCTTTTTGAGACCGAAAGCTGACCGTCGTTTCAATGTCCTCCCCAACAACGCCGACCAGACTTGCACGGCGGGGCGACTGAAGAATCGGCACCCAAATCGTGCCTTTTATGCCTATGACCAGTTCACGACGTTTGGGATCATTGGTCAGCACTTGCGCAGACTTATGAACATTGCCCTGGTATCCGCTTGTATGCACTTCCAGGGTTATCTTGCCCTCTCCACCCGGAGGGACGGTCCGGTCGTACCGGGCCACGCTGCAGCCTCAACCGGGCTTTACCTGCCTGATCTCAAGCACCGCGTTACCCCGGTTAAACACCTTGAAATCGTGTGTAATGACCTGTCCTTCGTTTACTTTTCCGAATTCATACGTGGTGCTGTCCAGCTCAATCACAGGGGCAGACGCTTTTTCCTCACCGGATACACGGTTGCCCCCGACGGTCACAAAACACAAAAAAAGGAAACCGATTAAAAAGATCCGCAAGCAATGTGTCTTGGTCATACGTTGTCCTTCCACTATTATTTTGGTTCATCCGGTTAAAGCATACTTGAGGGATAGCAGCATATGTCAACAGCCGGCTATGTTGATATCAACACGCAAACCCTGCGAGCTGTCGCCGTAAACACCCCGTTCCTCTCGTCCGGCAAAGCCGGAAGCGATAACTGAAGCCGGCACACTGTCTCCCTGCTTACCCGGGTACTTCATCGGTCACGCCCATTTCCTTCCATAGCCCCAGCGTGATCTTCGCCTCCTCAGGATCTATGCGGTGGAGAGCGAAACCGGCATGGATAATGACATAATCTCCAAGCCCAGGTCTTTCATCGATGATATCGAGTCGGGCTTCCTTCGTAGTGCCCCCAAGCTCCGCACGGACCACATCTCCGTCTACATGAACTACCTTCATGGGTGCTGCTACACACATGACATTCTCCTTAAACCGTAAAAATTGGGTTTCTCTCAAAGTCAACAAATACTGCCGCTTTCTTTCTATCCTTTTTTCGCGGAGGGTCGGTTAACCCCCATTTTTTCCAATTGCTTTACAATGGCGTCCTCGGCCATAAAGCCCACGTGGCGATACACTTCTTTCCCGGTTTTGTCGAAAAAAATCTGGGTCGGGATGGCACGGATGCCGAAGCGTTCGACCTGGCTTCGATCTTCAAAGACATCGATAAAGACAATCGCGGCTTTTCCCCTGTAGTCTTTTTCCAGCTTTTCCAGGATGGGCGCCATCATCTTGCACGGAATGCACTTTTTGGCGCCCAGGTCCACCATGGTGACCATATTCTTAACGGGCACCGTGCCGTACGTCTCGCCCGCGCTGCCGGCAGTCGCGATC
>CAYSGJ010000102.1:0-45101 GCA_964430705.1 uncultured Desulfobacterales bacterium
TTCGGATTTTCGCTGAGTTGACCTTGGAAATCATGCCCTCTGGGCTTAGACCAAAGCCGGGCCCTCTGGACCCGGATCTTTACAGATTCTGGTCGGCAATGTCAATACATTGAACCATTGCCGGTGAATCCGGGTTCCGTATTCTGCGTTGACAACGTGATGGGTGAGCGGTAAATATGAAGTTATGTTCTGATTTGCCGCGCTTGACGTTCCCGGTTTTTTTCAGCATGTCATGGCCCGGGAAATGGCGCATCCAAAGATATTGAGAAGTATTGTAAGAGCATCATCTATCGAAATAGCTGGGAAATACCATGGCCGGCAAAGTATCTCGGTTCAGCGATAAGGCATTCGACCGGGTCGTGCAGCAGGCCATTGCGCGCATTCCCATGGAAATCCGACGGCATCTGGACAACATGCTTATTACCGTTCAGCGGCGGCCCAGCGCCGATATGCTCAGGGAAGCCGGCCTGCCGCCGGGGCAGACCTTGTTCGGCCTTTATTGGGGCGTGCCGCTGACGGAACGCAGCATAATCGATCCGCCCTTGTTCACCGATGCCATCTATCTTTTTCAAGAACCCCTGGAAGAGCACTGCGCCACCCGCCGAGAACTGATTGAAGAAATCGAGATCACCGTGGTGCACGAAATCGCGCATGCTCTTGGGCTGAGCGACGCACAACTCGAAGTCCTGGGCTATGGCTAGCAGTTTCAATTTTTGGGATTGTATGGATTGACGCACTTGCAAAAAGTCGATTTTGTGAACGACATTGAGCATTTTGGGAAAAAAACTCCCGAGTCATTCAGCGTCAAAAATGCGAACTGTTTGAGGGCGTTAGCCCGAGTTTTTGCATTTTAGCTGAAGGGCTCAGGAGCGCCCAAAATGCTTACGGAGAGAGCAAAATCGACTTTTTGCGAGACCATCATGGATTAAAGGGGGTGTATGCCATGTTGATTGTTCGCAATGACCAGATGGATGTTTTCGGGGATTACATGCGGAAACAGTTTGAGGACCTCATGGTCGGCCACTTGAATGCGCACTATCCCAAAGAATGCGAGACGCTCGGCGAAAAAGATCTACGCGAGACCATCCGATACGGCATTGAGCGGGCCAAGGCGTATCATGTTGATATTGAACGCGACGTGAGCCGGTATATCAACCTGATGTTCGCTTTCGGCAGAGACTTTGACAAAGATGAAAACTTCCCGTGGGCTTCCAAGATATTGATGAATCATGATCTGAAAAGCACCCACAAAATGGATTTGCTTTATGAAGAAGCGGCAACGCATATTCCGGCATCCGACAAAACGCGATAATGTTTTTCGGCCCCTGTCCAACGGGAGGCGCTTTCCGGGGTTGTGGGTCGGACATTCGATGCCGGACTCCCTGAAGCCGGGGATCGAACAATCAGAATCTTGGCGGTTCGTAGTGGGCGGCGCCCTCGTCTTGCGGTTTGGACTCACCGGTGACGGTGAGCGGCACCGCCGGGGTTACAATGTGTCCGCGTACAAAAACAGGCTTGTCGTCTTCGGGCGGCGGACCGTTGCTTATCAGGTTGAGCCGGACCTTGTAATCCCCCGGGGGCCAATCGAGCACGGTTTTAAACCTCAGAACCAATGTTGCCTTGGGCTTGAGTCGGAGCAGAAGTCTGTTGTGTTCATGTCCCCAGGGCGGCGCCGACCGCAAATCGTCGGCGCCCAGCTCACAAAACTTGCGGTGAATGAGCCCGATCTTGGGCTCGGGAATGTCGGAACGCACCGCCGTCAGCATTATGCTTCCCACGGCGCTGTCCCCCGGCGCCGCCGGATGGTAAAATACAATAGTTTCGACGCCGACTCCCGTTAGCCTTACGATCACCTCGGTCGGTTCCGACCTGTTGACCGCATCTGCGGAAAACACCCATTGCGCCCGCAGCCCGGCCTTTACGGCCTTCAGGGCCTCTTTTTCCAATGGGGGCAATCGGCGCTTGATTTCCTGCCAGCTGCCGGAGGGGATATAGGGATCGAACGACTTTGTCTTCACCCGGCCGTTTTCTTCCAGAAACAGGCCGGCCAGGGGCGCGCCCGACAGCATCGGCTCCGACGGCGGCAGTTGTTCCTCGCACAGAGTTCTGGAAAGATTGCGCAGGTCGTCGGCTTCGGATACGGCGACATGCGTGACGTAATAGCCGATTTCCGGGACTTCGGGCCGGACGGCATTGCTCTCCAGCCAAAATTCGCATTTTCCCGTGTGATCGAACACCATCTTCTTGGCAAACATGGCTTCGAGGGATTGGGTAAATCCCAGGCGAAACTGGGCGGTCTCGTTCGGTTTATTCATCTTTGGCGCCTCCTTGCTCACGCAGCTGCCGGCAAGTTCGCATGTAAGCAGCAGGAGCATACATCGGTATATGGCCCTTATGTATAATCTACCACGTCCCATGGTTCGTCGGTGCGACCGGCATTGCCCAGCCAATCGGCGTAGAAGTCGAAATAATAGTTCTCCAGCCCCGCCTGGACATCGCACATCAAACGACCGGGGTTCGGATGTTGCCATGGCGCCGCGCCTACGCCTCCGCCAACGTATTCATCATAAAAACCCATCAAATGACCCACCTCGTGCGCCAGGACGTTCATGGTGTTGTCCTCAAACCAGTTCTTTGCGTCGGCCCTTCCGGAACCTTTCCAGAATTCCACCATGGAAGCAGACGTTCTATCGGCGATGTCATAAAAGTGCACCAGCACCTGGATTTCCAATTTGCAGCACTTGCGCTCACAACGGTCGGTGCAGGTATTGCCTCGGGTGCATCGCCGGCGGTGAAGCGCCTTTTTTTGTCGAAAATACGCCTCAATATTTTCTTTCAACGTTGTTTTGTCCGCCGCCGTCAAATTGCCTTCGCCCTCAAGAGGCACGGCCTGGCATCTGGCCCACCAGTCCCCATAAGACTCGGCGGCGCCTCGAAGCGGTTGCGTCGTGCTCCGTTTTCTGACCTTGATCGGGACATGAATTTTGAACACCCGATCATCGAGTTGGATCTTCACAAGCTGCTCAATGCGGTAGATTTGAGCGCAATCCGCGTGCACCGCGCAGGGTGTGGAGTCGAAGGCGCGATCGATGTCGGTCGGGGAGATGTCTTCGTACCTGTGGAAGCTGAACATATTGTCGCTTCGACCCACTTCACCGTATGACTCCACAATGAAATACAAGTGCGGCGCGTGCCATTGGTTGTCCTCTTTTTGCGAATCCCAGGTCGCATCGCGAACCTGTAAGTTTTGAATCCGGCCGGAGACATGGTCCACGCATCGGTCTGAACGATAGTCGAAGATCATAAAGTCCACCGGCGTTCCATTGGGGATGTTTCTTGCATCGGCGTGCAAGTGGATGCGATCGCCGCATTTTCTTTCATCCGGTTCAAAACGCCCCTCGATCGATCGAAGACAGATTTCGCTTTGCCCCCCGACACGGCTTCTTCTGCCGGTTCCGGGCGGTAGGTTGCCGGTTCTGCGGCGCGTCATGGCCTCACTTCCTTTTCTCCTTTGTGAATGAACGCCTTTGTGCGTGAACGATTGACGAGAAGACGGATGCAATGATGATAACAACTTGCCTTTTCAGAAAAAAATATAGGAAGATTCGCTTTGCGTGTCAAGACGAAAGCAGGGGCTTGGGCCGACCCAAAGACCGATCATAGGCTTTGACCCCGGATATCGGTTTCTGATATATTCCCGACCATTACTTCAAAAAGGAGCGTACGAACCATGGATGGTCAAACAAGTCCGTCGCGCGGCCGATGTCCCCACGGCACATTCAAAGAGAAGCTTGGGAGTTTTGGTCCGGGAGACCATCTGTGCTTTCTGTATGAGTCTGATAATGAGCGCAGGGAGATTCTCACGCCCTATATCAGGCAAGGCCTGGAGCGCAACGACAAGGTCCTGTGCATCATGGATGCGGGAAACGCGGAAAAGATATACGGAACTTTGCGCGACGACGGTCTGGATCCGGGTCCCCATATCGCTTCGGGCCGGTTGGCGGTATTGTCTTCGGACCAAACCTATTTGCGTGACGGGATATTTGATCCGGATGCCATGATCGATCTCCTGGAATATGAGACGCAAAAGGCCGTCGCGCAAGGCTTCAACGCGTTGCGGGTGATCGGCGAGATGGCATGGGCCTTGAGACGCAAATCGGGTTCCGACCGGCTGATCGAATATGAGGCGAAACTGAATCGATTCTTCCCGGGCAGCCGGTGCATGGCCTTGTGTCAGTACGACGCCGGACAATTTGATGCGAAAAGCCTTTTGGGAGTGCTCATGACCCACCCTGTCGCCGTGATCGGGACCACGGTGTACGACAATGGGTATTATGTGGCGCCGGACGATTTTTTTGGATCCGACCCGGAACGAACAATATTGAAACAGTGGATCCGTAGTCTTGAAACGAGCCGACGCTACGAGCAAGAGTTGGAAAAAATGGTGGAGAAGCGGACACGGGAACTCAAAAAAACCAATGAAAGCCTTGTTCGGCAAACGGAAGAACTCCGGCGCACACAACGATTGCTGAAGCTTAATGAACGCAGACTGGAGGCGTTGCTTGCGTTGAACGAGGCAGCGCCGGCATGTGAGGACAAGATGGCGGAAGCCGCCCTTGAAGACAGCGTGAAACTCACGAATAGCGAGATCGGTTTCATCAATTTCCTTTCCGAAGACGAAAAGGCGGTCATCCATGCGATATATACCGGGGAGACCCGAAAACAGTGCGGCCTGGCGGTGAATCCGGCGGCCTTCCGGATTACGGACTGCGGCTTGTGGTCGGAGGCGTGCCGCAGGCGTCGGCCGATTGTGGTGAATGATTATCCGGCCGGGCACCCGGGCAAACGCGGTCTGCCGGCGAAGCATGTATCCATCACGAGATTCTTGTCGATTCCCCTTTTTGAAGGGGATCGGATCGTGGCCGTAGCGGCCCTGGGGAACAAGAAACAGTGTTATGACGACAGTGATGTTCGACAGTTCAAACTGTTTATGCAAGGGCTTTGGAATATCGTGCAGCGAAAGCGGGCCGAAGAACTCCTCATGGTCCGGGAAAAAACGGCCCGATCCATGCTGAACGCCATTACCGAGTCGGTTCTGCTGCTGGATCCGAAAGGCATGATCACCGATATCAACGACACGGCCGCCCAAAGATTGAAAGGGACGCCTGCCGGCATGATCGGGACATCGGCTTATGATTATATCCCCGCCGATACGGCCGAGGTCCGCAAGGGCTATGTGAACGAGATCTTGCGGACAGGAAAGGCCGTTCGGTTTCAGGATGTGAGAAACGGCCGCATGATCTACAACAGCTTGTACCCGGTGATCGACGACAAGGGAAAGGTCGTTCACATTGCTGTTTTCGGGCGGGATGTGACGTTGGAAAAACAGGCCGAAGAAGCCTTGAAAGAATCGAAAAACCAGCTCAGACATCTGTCGGCCCAGCTCATTGATTCCCAGGAAAAAGAGCGTCGACGGATCGCCGTTGAACTCCACGACGAGCTGGGACAGTCCCTTATGGTCCTGAAGCTGCAGTTGCGTTCCGCCTATAATAACTGCGGTCGGGATCCCGATGCGGCCAAGGCGTCCGTGCATGACGGGCTCCGACATATTGACGAGATTGCCGATAGGATCCGGTGGCTTTGCCGGGACCTGAGCCCTGCCGGACTGGAAGACCTGGGTCTTGCCGCTGTCGTCGGAAAACTTGCCGAGGAGTCCACGAGACACACGGCCACGGCAATCTTCAAAGAAATCGACGAGATCCGGGAAGAGATCCCTTATGAACGGCAAATCGTCGTTTTTCGGATCTTCCAGGAGGCCCTGACCAATGCGCTCAAACACGCTCGGGCAAGAAAGATTCGGTTGAAAATCAAAAAGAACGCAAACGCCCTGCACTGCGTGATCGAAGACAACGGCCGGGGGGGTGTCTCGGCAGGCGATCAGCACGCCGGTTCTTCCAATGGGGGGCTCGGTTTGATCATTATGCGGGAACGCGCCCGTATGTTGGGCGGCCGATTGGATATCCGGAGCCGACCGAGCGCGGGAACCCGAATCGCCTTTACGGTTCCCCTGGAAAAGGGCGGTGATTGATGATTCCTTATCGCATCATCCTGGCCGACGATCATCCGCTGTTCAGGAAGGGAGTTCGCCGGATCATCGAGGAGAAACGAGGCTATGAGATTGTCGGAGAAGCGGCGGACGGTTTGGAACTCCTCGATATGCTGAAGCGCAACCGCGCGGAGATGATCATCCTGGATATCGCTATGCCGAAGCTTCGGGGGCTGGAGGCGGCCAGAGAGATCAAAATGATTCACCCCGATGTCAAGATCCTGCTGCTTACCATGCATCGGGATACGGCGTATTTTCGGCATGCCATGGCAGCCGGGGCCGAGGGGTACCTGCTTAAAGAAGATGCGGACACGGAACTATTTCTCGCAATTCATGCCGTCCGAAAGGGGAAGACGTATGTTTCTCCCCTTTTGCTTAAGGATCTGGCAGGCGACCTGATTCAGTTTTGCCGGGGAAAACATTATGAGAATGAAGACCCGTTGACCACCCGTGAGCGCGAGGTCCTGAAACTTGCAGCCGAGGGCAAATCGAGTCGGGAAATCGGAACCCTTCTTCACATCAGCCATCGCACCGTCGAGAATCACCGTGCAAACATCATGAAGAAGCTGCAAACGAACCGGACTGCGGACCTGGTCCGATACGCCGTCCACAAGGGGTATGTGGACGCATAAAGGCTTCAACCTTCCACCCCGTCTTTAAGTATTTCTACCTGCGTGCAATTGAGCAGTTCTGCGGATTTACAATCTCGGCACGACATCGTAGAGATTTACTTGGGCCCGTGTCTTTTTTCAATGAGAATGTCCCGGCCGGGTGTATCGCAAATCGGTTGACGGATGATTGTAGCGTGCTTAGCTTTTCATTATACTTAATAATGAAAGAACGTGGAAATGAACGGCACTAACCAAACATTAGGAAGCGCGAAATACGATCTGCGAACCGTCATGGATGCCTGTCCCGTGGGCATCGTGGTTTTTGGCGAGGATGAAACGGTCCTTGACGCCAATGCGGAGGCGAAACGGCTTTTCGCGAAAACGTTGACGGCGCCGGGCGCGGTCAAATGCGGGGATTTTTTGTCGTGCGCCAACCGGCACAAGGATCCGCGGGGCTGTGGGCATACTCCGGACTGTCCCGACTGCGCGCTTTACGCCGGCATGCGTTCCGTCTTGTCTTCAGAGGCGGATGGGTTGGAAGGAGAAACATTTTTGTCGCGGGAACCGGGATATGACTCGGTCTGGGTGACATACAAATTCCGAAAAATGAGGGCAAACGGTTCTCGGGCCGCCGTCATGACGATCGACGATCGGACGACGCGCAAACAGGCCGAGGAGCGCGAGGCCCATATCAAGCGGGTGCTGCTGGCGATTCGCGATGTCACCCAGCTCATGATCGCGGAGACCGACCCGAGACGGCTGATTGAACAGGCGGCGGCGAAACTGACCGGAACCCTGGGTTATTACAACGCCTGGATCGCGCTTTTGGATGCCTCCGGGGTTGCCGCGGCCGTGACGGCCTCTTCGGGATTGGGCGGCGGGTTTGACGCGGTGCGGGAAGAACTGAAAGGCGGGCGATTTCCCCAATGCATGCGCCGGGCACTGGAAACAGATGACCTTGTGGTGATCAAGGACCCATCTTCCGATTGTCCGGATTGTCTCCTTGCTCAGGGGTATGCGGGGCGCGCCGGACTGGTCCGCCGCCTGTCGTTTCAGGGGCGCGTCTTCGGCATTCTGTGTGCGTCGATCCCGAGAGCCTATGCGGACGATACGGAGGAACACGAGCTGTTCGACGAAATGGCGCGTGACCTGGCCTTTGCGCTGCACCATATCGAGGAAACCGAGAGGGCGGCCCGCCGGCAATCGGAGATTCGCGCGACGCTGTACGGGATCGGCGACGGCGTGATTTCCGCCGACCGACAGGGTCGCGTTGTTCGCATGAACCCCGTGGCCGAGCACCTTACCGGTTGGACCGAGGCCGAGGCGCGCGGCCGCCCGGTCGATGAGGTGTTTCGCATTACCCAAGAACAGACGCGGGCCCATGTCGACAATCCTGTCGCCCGCGTTCTCAGCGAAGGCGCGATCGTCGGGCTGGCCAACCACACATTGCTTGTGTCGAAAGATGGTAAAGAAACGCCTGTCGCCGATTCCGCCGCCCCTGTTATGGATTCACAGGGACAGGTTATCGGCGCGGTGCTGGTGTTTCGCGATCAGGCCGAGGAGCGCCTGGGCAAACGCCTGATGGAAACGCGTCTTGCGTTTTTTGAATATGCGCAACGCCACACGCTGGACGAACTGTTGACCTATGTTCTGGACGAGGTGAGCCTTTTTGTGGACAGTCCCATCGGGTTTTTTCACTTTGTGAATCCTGATCAAAAGACCCTCTTCCTGCAACAGTGGTCGAGCCGGACACTGCAGGAATTCTGCAGCACCGAGGGCAAGGGGATGCACTACGGCATTGAGCAAGCCGGTGTCTGGGTGGACTGCGTGCATGCCAAAAGACCGGTGATCCATAACGACTATTCTTCGCTGCCGCACAGGAGGGGAATGCCTGAGGGCCATGCCGAGGTGGTTCGCGAGTTGACGGTGCCGGTCATGCGCGACAATAAGGTGGCGGCCATCGTGGGGGTGGGCAATAAGCCGACTGACTATACGGAAAAGGACGCCGAGGTTGTATCTTATCTTGCGGATGTGGCCTGGGAGATCGTACGACAAAAGCGCTTTGAGGAAGAAAACAAGCGATTTCAGACCATGCTCCAACGAGCACAGAAGATGGAGGCCGTCGGGACCCTCGCAGCAGGCATCGCACACGATTTCAACAATATTCTTACCCCTGTGATCATTCAAACCGAGTTGGCCCTGTTAACCGTTTCTGATGACAGCCCCATGAAGGCCGGCTTGCAGGAGGTGCTTGATGCAAGTCACCGAGCCAAAGAACTCGTCAAGCAGATCCTTGCCTTCAGCAGGCATACCGAATCAAGGCGTGCTTCCTTAACGCTGGCGCCCATTATCAAGGAAGTTCTCAAGCTATTGCGATCCACGCTGCCCGCAACCATCGATATTCAACAGGAGACTGAGATAGAAACGGGCACTGTGCTGGCCGATCCGACCCAGATCCATCAAGTGTTGATGAACCTGTGCACCAACGCCGCGCATGCCATGCGGGAAAAAGGCGGGATATTGAAAGTGCGCCTATCGGAGGTGGACATTGATTCAATTGATTCAAAGGACGCAGAGCAACATCCTGATCTTCATCCCGGAAAGTATGCAAGGATCAGCGTCGGCGATACCGGCCCCGGGATAGAACCCTCCTTGATGGAACGTATTTTCGAACCTTTTTTCACAACAAAAGATCGCAGCGAGGGAACCGGTATGGGTCTTTCCGTGGTTCACGGCATTGCGAAAAGCTGTGGCGGCGACGTGCACGTTGAGACCGAACCCGGCAAAGGGACCACGTTTCACACATTCTTTCCCGTCATGAAAGCCGGCCCCGGAGAGCACCGGGGCGATGCCGTTGAAATTCCCAAGGGCACGGAACATGTGCTTGTGGTGGATGATGAACAATCTACCCTGGACTCGTTGCTGGCGCTGTTGAAGTATCTGGGTTATCGGGTTACTGCAACCATGTGCGGCATGGAAGCCCTGAAGGTCTTTCGCACCCGACCCGATGCGTTTGATCTGGTGATTGCCGATACGACCATGCCCAAGATGAGAGGCGACGAACTGGCCCAAGAACTCATCGGCATCAGACCGGACATTCCCATTATTCTCTGCACCGGTTACAGCGACACGATCTCGGAGGAAAAGGCCAAGGCCGCCGGCGTTAAAGAAGTTCTTATGAAGCCCATTGCGGTCAAGGATACGGCCAAGACGGTTCGCAGGGTGCTGGATCACAGGAAAACAACACCCGGCGCTTCTCATCCACACGCGTGATCGACCTACGGGAATGCCTCGGCTCTGCCGGACGTCGCCCAACGTTTGGCCAATCCGGCGGTATGCTCTGTCTTTCTCTGTCTTCAACCTCACCCGACGCGGGACAAAAGATGTCGGATGCGAATCCCACCGGAAGGCAATCGAACGTCCCCGCCCAACATGCGCCTTGACGGGGCAGGTTCGGCGGCGGCGCCAAGCGTCTCAAGCCTTCGTCAGAATCTTGACAAATCAAAAGCCGCTGAACGCCATTCAGCCATGCCCTGATTACGCTCCCTTTTGAATATGGATGCTTTGAACTTGCTGAAACAAGCAGGAATACTGGGGTTTGAGTTTCCTTCGACATTGTTTACGGAGTCGGCACAGTTTGTGCTTGATTCGAACACGATGAATATTTACTTGGGAGGCGATCCGTTGTCGGCAAGTCGGAACCGCAGGAGAGGTCATCATGGCGGGAACGCTGATTATTGACGATGACAAAATGATATGTCACGCCATAGGCGATGTGGCCAAGGCCATCGGCCATGACGTGGCCTATGCCCTGACGCTGAAAGACGGGCAAAAACAGTTGGCAGCCGGAGATTTCGACGTCGTTTTTCTTGATGTGCGTCTGCCCGACGGCAATGGGCTCCACCTGTTGCCGAAGTTTCGCCAGGCGCCTTCTTCGCCGGAGGTCATCATCATCACCGGGGAGGGCTGTCCGGACGGGGCGGAGCTTGCGATCAAAAACGGCGCATGGGACTACATCCAGAAACCGCTTGGCCTGGAAACGGTGAGGCTGCCCCTGGTTCGCGCGCTTCAGTACCGTAAAGAAAGAAGGGCCAAGAAGACGCTTGCCGTGTTGAAACGCAACGGCATTATCGGCGCCGGCCCCCAAATAGGACAGTGCCTTGACGCTCTGGCCCAGGCGGCGAATTCGGAAGTCGGCGTTCTCATTACGGGAGACACGGGCACGGGAAAGGAACTTTTCGCCCGGGCCCTTCATGACAACAGCGCCCGCGCGGACAGGACCTTTGTGGTAGTGGACTGCACGGCCCTGCCGGAAACGCTTATTGAAAGCCTTCTTTTCGGCTACAAAAAAGGGGCGTTTACCGGGGCGGACAAAACCCATGACGGGTTGATCAAGCAAGCCGATGGAGGGACTCTTTTTCTGGATGAGGTCGGAGAGCTTCCCCTGTCCATTCAAAAAAAATTCCTTCGAGTCCTTGAAAGCGGCCGTTTCCGTCCCGTTGGAGGCGGGGAAGAACTGGAGAGCGATTTCAGACTCGTCTCAGCGACGAATCGGGATTTGAACCGGATGGTCCGGGCCGGGGGGTTTCGAAAAGACCTTCTGTTTCGTCTCCGATCCATGACTATTCATCTGCCTCCATTAAAAGATCGCGGAAAAGACATCAAAGATATCGCTTTTCATTATGTCAATGCGTTTTGCGATCGTCTTCATATCGGCGTAAAAGGGTTTTCCCCGGAATTCATCGCAACCCTGATGTCCTATGGCTGGCCGGGAAATGTGCGAGAACTTATTCATGCGATGGAAAATGCGCTTTCCAGTGCGGGCAGTGCACCCACCCTGTTTCCCATCCATCTGCCCCATCATATCCGCATCGAGTTGGCTCGAAGTTCTATGGGGCGTACGGCAAGCCATGTCCCCGGGGTCAACCCCGTGCCGTCTGAACGACCGCCTGAATTAAAAAACGTGCTGGCGTCCACGGAACGGCTGTACCTGGAGAATCTGATCATCTCGTTAAAAGGCGATATGAAAAAGGTTTGCCGCATATCCGGTCTGTCTCGCACCGTGTTGTACAATCGCCTGAGAAGACATCATATCCGTCGTCCTTCCTGAACCGCCGCCATCGAACTTTTCCCCAAGCCGTCCTGAACCCACCCGTCCTGCAATCGGCCGTCCCGAATTCGGGACTGTGCTGAATTCGGGACGCTTTGCCCCCTGTAGGCCTATTCGGGTCTTTGCCGCCGATGCCGTATAACTATACGAAATAAAAAGAAAAATATATTTTTTCGTTTGAAAGTCGCCTTGTGGCACAGGCTTTGATGGTGGTCCATTGCGTCAGGACTGCGTAAGAAGATAGTCCGGTATCAAAGGAGGCCTTGCGTTGAGTGTGTTGCTGCTGTCGACAAAGGCGAAAGGGTTTGGAGAAAGGCTTGAATGCGTCATCGAGTGGATATTTCCCTCGCTGGAGGTTGAGATCTGTCGCACCGTGGAGACCCTGTCCGATCGACTTGTAAAGCCAAGGGGCAGCCTGGATGTGGCCGTATTGGCGGCAGGGAGCATCCGGGAACTGGAGCGCCTGCTTTCGATTCAACATCTGCTGGATGGGCTTCCGATTATTCTCGTCGTGCCGGATTCCGAGCCGGAAACAATCGCGCGGGGACACAAGCTGAGGCCCCGTTTCCTGACTGACGGAAACGGCGCTTTTGTGGACCTGGCCGCCGTGCTTGGAAAAATGCTTCAGCATTCACAATCTCATGTTGAGAAGCGACGCGACGAAAGGGGGTGGGCATAGATGGCCGATGGCGCGTGACCGACAGGCATTGCCGGCGTTGCGGCGCCGGGGAAGAAACGCGGGATTCGAAATAGATTTGAAGAGGGAGGTCGCCAATAAATGACAAATGAAACAGAAACAATGAATCAGACAATAAAGGCTGCAAGAGAAAAAGAGGCAAAATATCTCACGTTTGCCTTGGCCGAGGAAGAATACGGGATTGGAATTCTAAAGGTCAAAGAGATCATCGGTATGATGCAGATTACTTCGGTTCCCCAAACCCCCGTGTTTGTCAAAGGCGTGATTAATCTTCGGGGAAAGGTGATACCCGTTGTGGATCTGCGACTAAAATTTGGCATGCCGGAAATCAATTATACTGAGCGGACGTGTATTATTGTTGTTGAAGCCGAAGGAGAGAGGAGCGACACTCAGATGGGAATCGTGGTTGATGCGGTGTCTGAAGTGCTGAACATCAGGGCTGAAGACATCGAAGACACGCCGAAATTCGGCGCTGCATTGAATACGGATTTCATTATGGGGATGGCGAAGACGGAGGGAGGAGTCAAGATTCTGCTTGACATTGACAAAGTGCTGTCAAGGCAGGAGTTTGAAACCTTCAATGCGGCGAAATATCAAAGCGCTGAGCATTGGCCGCAGATTGCGCCGGACAAGACAGAGATTCGTTCGCAGTTAACTGCTGCAACGGAACAGGCGGCCAATGTGCAGGAGCAACCTATGCCTTAGGTAAATTGATCAGGCAAAAAATGTTGGAGGAAAAACAGATGACCAAAAAAAAAGTTGCAAAAAAGAGTGTTGCAGAAAACCATTTCAAAGAGAGGAGACAAAAAATTATGGCCAAGGAAAATACCAGCAAAACGGATCTGTCAATACAAATTCTTGAGCTTTTGCCCACACCGGTCATGTCGATTGACAGACAATACAATGTAACATTCATGAATCCAGCAGGCGCCGGATTGATGGGCATGAATGCTCAGGATGTTATCGGCAGAAAGTGCTATGAACTTTTCAAGACCCCTCATTGCCAAACGCCTGAGTGTCGCTGTGCCCAGGCGATGCAGAACGACGCTGTTTTCACGGGTGAGACCGTGGCAGACCCGAATGGGTTGAACATGCCGATCCAGTATACCGGTTCGCCCATTAAAGATGCCGGCGGTAATATCGTGGGTGCTCTGGAGTATGTGGTGGACTTTACCTCAACCAGAAAGGCCATGGATGAGGCCCAAGAAAAGGTGGACAACCTTAATTCCATTCCCACGCCGATTGTGACCATCGACAAAGACTATAACGTCGTATATATGAACCCGGCCGGCGCCGGCGTGATGGGCAAGAAGCCCGAGGACGTGGTGGGCCAAAAGTGCTACGACCTTTTCAAGACGCCTCATTGCCGAACACCCGAGTGCCGCTGTGCCCAAGCCATGCAGAATGATGGGGCATTTACGGGTGAGACCGTGGCAGACCCGAATGGCTTGAACTTGCCGATCCAGTACACCGGTGCGCCTGTCAAAGATGCCGACGGCAACATATCCGGAGCCATTGAATACGTGATAGACATCACGGAAACCAAAAAAGCCATGGATGATGCCCGAAAAAAAGTGGATTTTTTGAACAATATCCCCACGCCCGTTATGGTGGTGAGCAAGGATTTCAACGTGGAATTCATGAATCCCGCCGGTGCACGGGCAGTGGGAAGAACGCCTGATGCGTGTATGGGCGAAAAGTGCTTCAGCCTCTTTAACACAGGCCACTGCAACACACCTGATTGCCAGGTGGCAAAGGCGATGCGTGAACAAACCGTTTGCACACATGATACAGTGGCCAAATTGCCGACCGGGGATCTTCCCATCCGATATTCGGGTGCCCCACTGATGGACGATGCCGGCAATGTGGTAGGCGGCCTCGAATACGTAATTGACATCAGCAAGGAGATGGAAATTACCGAAGCCGTGGGCGACCTTGTGGCGGCGGCAGCCGAGGGTCGGCTGGATGAACGAGCGGATCCGGACAAGTTTGAGGGCAACTATCGAAAGATCGTGTCAGGCGTCAATGAATTGTTAGAAGGAATCGTTATTCCAATTCGCGAGGCTATGGATGTACTCGCGAATGTGGCCGATCGCGACTTAACAACTCATGTAACCGGCGACTACAAGGGCCAGTTAGCAGAGTTTAAGGGCAATATCAACGCGGCCATAAAAAACCTTGGCGATGCGCTTACCCAGGCTGCTTCGGCATCCGAGCAGGTCGGTTCCGCCTCTGGCCAGGTGGCTTCTTCCAGCCAGGCGCTGGCGGAAGGCGCTGCCGAGCAGGCTGCGTCCCTGGAGGAAACTTCTTCTTCCCTGGAGGAAATGTCTTCCATGGTCAAGCAGAATGCCGACAATGCCGGTCAAGCAAACAACCTGATGCAGGACGCAAACCAGACGGTGGGCCAGGCCAAGGACTCAATGGGATTGGTGATCAACTCCATGGGAGAGATCAGCAAGGCGAGTGAAGAGACGCAAAAAATCATTAAAACCATTGATGAGATTGCTTTTCAGACGAACCTGTTGGCTCTTAATGCCGCTGTGGAGGCGGCCCGTGCCGGTGAGGCCGGCGCCGGTTTTGCCGTGGTGGCCGACGAGGTGCGAAACCTCGCCATGCGAGCCGCTGATGCCGCAAAGAATACAGCCGATCTTATTGAAGGCACGGTCAAGAAGGTGGCTAACGGATCGGAACTGGTCAATAAGACTAGCGAGGCTTTTGCCGAAGTGGCCGAAGCAGCAGCCAAGGTGGGTGACCTGGTCAACGAAATTGCCGCCGCGTCCAATGAGCAGGCCCAGGGAATCGACCAGGTGAACAAGGCCATGGGCGAGATGGACAAGGTTACACAACAGAATGCAGCCAATGCCGAGGAGAGTGCTTCAGCCTCTGAGGAAATGAGTGCCCAGGCCCAGGAGCTTCAGAGCATGCTTGCAACATTCAGATTGAATGAACAGGCAGCCGAAAGAACACCGGCAGTTCCAGCTATGGCGGCTGCGCCACGGCATCAACCATCAACTGAGCCCAAACGGGTTGCTTCGGTAACGAAAAAGACCAAAAAAACCCGTGCGGTCAACCCTGAGGCGGTAATACCCATGAAAGATGAAGTCGCGGATGATGCCGAGTTTGCGGATTTCTGATTCGATCGAAAAGGACGGACCTTGGCGTCATCATGGGCAAGGGTCGGGATGCGCCTTCCCTTGCCCATTTCTTGAAATATTTCATTTCTGATTCAAGAGGGAAAATGACTAATAGCGAATACTCGTGTAAAATGTGTGGCAATTGTTGTCATTTTGAAATCCCCATGACCCTTCTTGATGTACACCGTATAGCAAAACACCTCGGTGAGCCTGATAAGAAGGCATTTGAGAATTATATCCAGAACAGGGTGTCTTTGCACTCGTCGTTGTTCATGATTCGCAAAAACATTGAGGGGGCATGCGTCTTTCTTACCGAAGACAAACGTTGCGGAATTCATCAAGCCAAGCCGAAAGCATGCAGGTTCTATGTATGCCGACCTGATTCAAGCAGAAAGGATCTGCCATGGACTGCCGCCTGTGGGAATCCCGGTTCCCGCGCAGAGTTGTGGGAGCAATCGGTTGCAGCAATGATGACCAAAGCCTATATCAAAGAAAATGGGGCCGCATGGAATGACGCCGATTACTACAAAGCAATCCTTGGTATATACGATAATGTAGTAATAAGCGCTAGCCAGCGAATTAAACTCGCAAAGGACAAGGAGGGCGCGCCTCTGGCTATGATCTACGATTGCACTCAATGCGACAAACGGGGCACATGCGCCGGCGAGACGCCTGTCACATTAGACGACATCAGGAACATTGGGAAGTGTCTCGGCCTGAGTTGGGAGACCCTTTTCCGGGACAAAATAGCCGACAAGCCCAGTGTGAGTACGGGAGGTCTCAAGTTGGCAAGGAACGGACACTGTGTCTTTTTTCACCCGGAAAGCCATTGTACCATTAAGGAGGTGCGGCCGATGCATTGTCGTTTTACGCCTTGCCCTCAGCACACCAAAAACAGTGAAATAATGGATTGTCTTTATTTGGGATCAGGCACGGTGGAAGAGCAGTTTCGTCACCAGGTAGGCATGGCCTTGACGAGGCAATACGTTGGCGAGTGCGGCGTTGCGTTCAATGAACAGGTTGCAAAAAGATTTCTAGAGGCGATTGATAATCTCGCATCCGACCTATCAGAGGTTGAGAGGTTCTGCAAAAAGATTTCCCCGTACAGATACGTGGATGATACCCTTGCGATATCCAAAAAAATATCAAGTCAAGGGTTGTCAACACACTAATTACGGGTGCTGTTTCGACGGGGTTGCCGATACACCGGCACTCATCAATCAATAATTAGGATGGGCTGCTAGTCGATGAAAAGAGGATCGTCGACATAAAAAGAGATTTCGGGATTGTTTGACGGTTCGTTTGGTTGATGCATCGGCAATGAGACATGAGAGAGGAAGGGGCATGGAAAATAGAATCTTGGTTGTGGATGATGAGGCGGCCATAAGGGATGCTTTCCGGAAGGCATTTTCCTCCGGAGGCTTTTCAGTCCGCTGCGCGGAAAGCGCAGAGGACGCTCTGGAGGCCTTGAAAGAAGAGAACATACAGGTGATGTTTGTTGACCTGAATCTTCCAAAGATGTCCGGCGTGGAGCTTTGCAGACGTATCCGAAAAGACAAGCCGATCGCCGTCGTTCATGCCGTGACGGGATATGCGTCGCTTTTTGAGCTTGCGGATTGTCGTGATGCGGGTTTCGACGATTATTTTACCAAGCCGGTCGGACTCAAGGCGCTGTTGAAAGCCGCCGGCGATGCCTTTGAAAAGATGCGCCGCTGGAAACAACAGCAACCGTAGTGCGTGTTTGAAGCATTATTGTTTTCCATGAACCGGCCTGTGCCGGCCGAGTAGCCTGCCGGCGCAAGCGATGAAGGAATAGGTGATCAGTATGGCACGGATTCTTGTTATAGACGATGACGAACAGATACGCACAACGCTTCGGCGTGTCCTGGAGCTTGAGGGACACGAGGTGTTGGTCGCGGCAGATGGAAAGGAGGGCGTCAAACTCTTTCGCGAGCAAGGCGCCGACCTGATCATTACCGATATCGTCATGCCGGACAAGGAGGGCCTGGAGACCATCATGGAACTGCGTCGTGATTTCCGGGATGCTAAAATCGTGGCGATCTCCGGCGGAGGACACATCGACGGAGAGTGTTACCTCATGATGGCGGAGCAATTGGGCGCCGGGCACACGCTGACAAAGCCTTTCGAGCGGGAACAACTACTGGCGGCTGTCGGGGAAGCGCTTGCATAGCCATTGATGCCCTTGCTGCAGCGATGGAGGACCTGAAAATTGAATGTGATTGTCGGCATAGCGGATATGAAGGTCAGCAAAGACCCTGAAGCGACCCTGGTGACGCACTCGTTGGGATCGTGCATCGGCCTGGCCGTCTATGATCCCGTGGCCAAGGTGGGCGGATTGCTCCATTACATGCTTCCCGAGTCCTGCCTGGACGACAAAAAGGCCAGGGAAAAACCTTTCATGTTTGCGGATACGGGCATTCCCCTGTTGTTTAAGGCCTGTTACGAGCTCGGTGCGGAAAAAAAGAGGATGATTTCAAAGGTGGCCGGCGGTTCTCAGATCATGGATCCATCGGGAACCTTCAATATCGGAAAACGAAACTATGCCGCGTTGCGAAAAATCTTCTGGCGCAACAACGTCATGATCGATGCCGAGGACGTGGGGGGGGCATCAAACAGGACCATGTGGCTGAGCGTCACCACGGGCGAACTCGAACTAAAGGTCTCTGGCAAAGGAAAAATATGGTTATGATTGCCGTGGAAGAAATCATCGGTACGATCAAAGAGCTGCCGCCTTTTCCTAGTGTGGCCGCGCAAGCCCTCAAGATCCTGGAGGATCCGGGCGCAGGGGTGGACGATGTCATTGCGATTGTCGAATACGACCAATCCATTACGGCGAACGTGTTGAAAATCTGCAATTCGGCCTACTACGGCCTGACCAGGGAGGTCCATTCTCTGCGGGAAGGGCTGGTATTGCTCGGGAATGCGCAGTTGAAGAACATCCTGCTGACCGGCGCCGCGGTCAAGTTTCTCGGGCAAGACAACCAGGGATACGATCTTGCCCGGGGAGATCTGTGGAAACACGCCGTGGCCGCGGGGATTCTTGCCCGCATCATTTCCCGCCGGGTCTGCGGCGGGGAGCCGGCGTCTTTGTTTACCGCCGCCCTTTTGCACGACATCGGCAAGGTGGCGCTCAACGCCTTTGTGCATGAATATTTTGAACAGATCATGGCTTTGGTGGATGCCGGAAGCCACTCGTTTCTGGAGGCTGAAACCGAGATATTCGGCACCAATCATGCCGAGATCGGCAGCAAAATTGCCGAGTCCTGGGACTTTCCGGCCGATATTGTTGCGGCCATCGCATTGCATCACAAGCCTGAGGATGCCGCGGATGACGATCCGATTACAAGGATCATCCACCTTGCCAACGTGATTACGTTGTCCGTGGGCATTGGTGTCGGCGCCGACGGACTGTCCTGCCGAGGCAAAGAGGCGGTCATGAAACGTTTCGGGCTCGGGCCGAAGGATTTGCAGGCAATCATCGTCGAGTTCTACGATGAATTCAACAAGGTCCGGGATATTCTTCGGCTGGCATGATCGGCTTGGTGATTGGCTTGTTGCTCGTATTGGGAATTGCCGGCGACAGGCTTGGCTTATCTTGAAAGATGGGTGGGCGGGTCGACGCATATCTTCTTAGATCCTGAAAGACTGAGAGGTACCATGGCTTTTAACATTCTTATTGTTGATGATTCCTCGTCCATGCGGAATATCATCAAAAAGACGTTGGAGATGTCCGGTTTTGACATCGGACGGATCTATGAGGCGGGAAACGGCCGGGAGGCCCTGGCCGTTCTTGAGAAGGATTGGGCGGATGTCATTCTTACCGACGTGCACATGCCCGAAATGGACGGTTTTGCTTTTCTGCAGGTGTTGAACACCCGAGAGGTTGTTTCAGAAACGCCTGTTGTGGTCGTGACCACGGAAGGCCGGCAAGAGCGCATCGGTGAACTCATGGCCCTGGGCGCCCGTGCCTGCATCAAAAAGCCTTTCAGGCCGGAAGACATCAAAAAAACCCTCCTGGATGTTCTGGGCATGGACGACGAAGCCTTGGAAGAAAAGACCGATGCGGGCGGATGCGATTTTTGACAGGCAATAACAAGACATATCATGCCTTTTCTTGGTTTTCGACATGGTTGAAATCATAGAATCAAAAACGGCTTCATGGGGAGTGGTGGTTGCGGGGTCGGCTGAGGTTCTCGGGGGATTGTCATGAGGGATATCAAGGTTCTGGTGGTTGATGATTCGGCGATCGTGCGCAAGATATTCACGGAAGAGCTTTCCAGGGAACCGGGCATAGAGGTGGTCGGTACCGCACCGGACCCGTATGTCGCCAGGGATAAGATCGTGGCGCTGAAGCCCGATGTGATTACCCTGGATATCGAGATGCCGAGGATGGACGGGATTACTTTTTTAAAAAAATTGATGAAATACCATCCCCTGCCGGTCATCATCGTGAGTTCCTTAACCTCCGAGGGGGGTAAGCTCGCCCTGGAGGCGGTTGAAAGCGGGGCGGTGGAGGTGCTTTCAAAACCGGGGGCCGCGTATACGGTCGGGGATATGAAACAGCAGCTTGCGGACAAGATACGGGCCGCCGCCAGGGTGAGGGTGCCGAAGGGCGATAACGGCGCGATGGCGCAAGGTGGATCCGTTGCGGTTCCCAGTCGGGCGCTTCAGCAAACGACCAACAAGGTGATTGCCGTAGGGGCTTCAACCGGCGGCACCGAGGCGCTGAAAAAGGTGTTGGCCCGGTTTCCCCCCACGGTTCCGGGGATCGTCGTGGTTCAACACATGCCGCCGAATTTTACGACGGCTTTTGCCGAGAGGTTGAACGGGCTGTGCGCCATCGAGGTCAAAGAGGCTCAAGACGGCGATGCCGTTCTGCCCGGACGGGCCTTGATTGCGCCCGGCAATTATCACATGCTCTTGCGGCGAAGCGGGGCGCGCTACTACGTGGCCGTAAAGACGGGGCCCATGGTTTGTCATCAAAGGCCGTCGGTGGATGTGCTGTTCAACGCCACCGCCGAATATGCGGGATCCAATGCCGTGGGCGTGATCCTTACCGGCATGGGTTCGGACGGGGCTGCCGGGATGTTGAAGATGCGAGAGGCCGGGGCCAGAACCATCGGCCAGGATGAGGCCTCTTGCGTTGTTTACGGGATGCCGAAAGAGGCGGACCGGGTCGGGGCGGTTGAACGGGTTGTGCCTTTGGAGCGGGTCGCCGATGAGGTCATAGATATCCTGTGATGTTGAACGGAAAGGGAGCTCAGACATGGAAGAGTATGTAACCAAAGCAGAAGAGATACTGAACAAGCTTGCACTCGATGTGGTTATGCTGGAGCCGGACAATGTGGAGGGGCTGGGCGGCATTTTGAACCATTTCGACGAACTGATCGGGCTGTTTGAACATGCCGGCAAAGAGATCTTCGTCGATCTTGCACAGAGCTTGAGGTCCATCGCGGAAAATCTTGCCTTGCAGCAATACGGCGGTGCAGAGTCTGAGCAGAATATCAAGCGGATGGAGCAGGGCATATCTCTGTGCCAGGAATCGCTCAGGGATCCGGACGACGAAAAGGCGTGCGGCCGGAAATTCTCGGAGTTTGTCGGCGCGTGCAACGACAACGCGGCCGGGGAGCAACAGGACGCCAGGCCGGAATCCGAAGCGGCGGACAATGCAAGCACGGATTTTTTCGAGGACAAAGAACTGATCGAAAGCTTTGTGATGGAGTCGTTGGAGCATCTCGGGACCATAGAGGTCAACGTGTTGTCCCTGGAGCAGGATCCGGAAAATGTCGAGGTGATGAACGCCATCTTCAGGCCGTTTCACACGGTCAAGGGCGTTTCGGGTTTTCTGAATTTAAAGGATATCAACCGTCTTGCCCACGAAGTGGAAACACTGTTGGACGATGCCCGCAACCGGAAGTTGGCGGTGGATGAGACCATTACCGATTTGATCCTGGATGCGGTGGACCTGTTGAAGGGCATGATCGACCATGTGCAACAAGGCCTTGATACCGGCAAGGTCGGGGATGCTGATTTCGGGCTGGATGATTTTCTGGATCGGCTCAGAAGGGCGCGGCCGGGCGAGGCGGACGCAGAGGTTGCGGAGGAGACGATACGTCATCCCAAGCGGGACGGCGCCGACGTGGGCGACATTCTTATTGAAAAGGGGGTTGTCTCCGAACAGGTGGTTGCAGGCGCACTGCAAAGGCAAACCGAATCCGGCAAAAGACTCGGCGAGATTCTTATTGAGGAAAAACAAACCAACGCTCGTGAAGTGGCAACGGCTCTTAGAGAACAAAAGAGACTCCGGGGCGATGTCCCATCCGTGCAAAAGACCGCGGCCTTTGTGAAGGTGGACACCCAAAAGCTCGACAACATGGTGGATATGGTCGGCGAACTGGTGATCACCCAGGCCATGTTGGGACAGGACATCAGTGCTCTGGCCGTCGGAAACCAACGGCTTTTCAGCAATTTGTCCCAGCTCGGGCGGATTACTTCGGACATTCAAAGGACCTCCATGTCTCTTCGCATGGTTCCGATCAAACAGACCTTTGACAAAATGATCCGACTGGTGCGGGATCTTTCCAAGAAATCGGGAAAAAAGGTCAACCTGGAGATGGTCGGGGAGGATACGGAAATAGACCGCAACATGGTCGATGAGATCCATGATCCCCTGGTTCACATGGTGAGAAACTCCGTGGATCACGGCATTGAAAAACCCGAGGATAGAAAGGCTGCCGGCAAACCGGAGAGCGGAACCGTGAAGTTGAAAGCGTACCACAAGGGAGGCAATATTGTTATTGAGATTTCGGAAGACGGCCGGGGTCTTGACCGGGAAAAGATCATCCGGCGCGCCACGGAGCGAAACCTCATCACCTCCGGACAGGAGTTGACCGACCAGGAGATCTACGGTCTCATCTTTCAGGCCGGTTTTTCCACCGCCGAGAAGATTACGGACGTATCAGGCCGGGGGGTCGGCATGGACGTGGTAAAACGTGCCGTGGAAAAGATGCGGGGAAAGGTCGAGATCGATTCGGTGAAGGGTAGGGGGACCACGGTGTTGATCAAGTTGCCTCTGACCCTGGCGATTATCGACGGTATTTCCGTTCGTGCCGGGGACAGGGATTTTATTATTCCCACCGTGTCCGTATTGGAATCCATCAGACCCCAAAGATCGGCCTATAACCGGGTGGTGAACCAGGGAGAGATGATCAAGATCCGGGGCAATCTGCATCCACTGATCAGGCTTCATGACGCCTTTCATTTTGAACCCAAACACAGGAACCCTTGGGATGCGATCGTGGTGGTGGCGGAAAGCGACGGCCGGCGAAAATGCCTTCTGGTCGACGAACTGGTGGGCAAGCAGGAAGTGGTTATCAAGAGTCTTGGGGAGCACCTGAAAAAGGTCAAGGGGCTCGCCGGCGGCGCCATCCTGGCGGACGGACGCGTGGGGCTCATCATCGATGTGGCGGGGTTGTTTGATATTGGAGAGACCGAAGCCGGACCGGAGGAAGCGCCCGCATGATCTGCTCAGAGCTGTCCGACCGCGATTTCCGGCGTTTCAGTTCCCTGATTCACGAGAAGTGCGGCATCGAACTGCACGGGGGAAAAAAGGAGCTGGTGCGCGCCAGGCTGAGCAAACGGTTGCGCGAGGGAGGCTTCAAGGACTTCAGGGACTACTACGACTATGTACTGGAAGATGATCGTGGAGATGAGCTGGTCAAGATGCTCGATGCGATCTCCACGAACCTGACAAGCTTTTTTCGAGAGGAAAAGCACTTTGAATTCTTGAAGGACACGGTTTTTCCTTCCTGTGGGGGCGAAAACGGACAATGTAGAAGGTTGCGCGTATGGAGCGCAGGATGTTCCAGCGGGGAAGAACCTTTTTCTCTGGCGATATGTATGATGGAATACTTTGGCGACAGCTTGCCTTTTGCCGCGAAAATTCTGGCCACCGATATTTCCACCAAGGTTTTGGCGCGCGCCCGGAACGGGATCTATGCGGCCGACCGTCTCAACAAGATCCCAAAGCCTTTGTTCAGAAAGTACTTTCAGAAGGGTTGCGGCGCCCAGGAAGGTCGTTTTCGGGTGAAGCAGTGTCTCAGGAGCATGATTGAGTTTCAACGATTCAACCTGATGGAGCCTTTTCCGTTTCGAGATGCTTTCAATTTGGTTTTCTGCCGAAATGTCATGATCTATTTCAATAAACAGACCCAGCAAGAACTGGTGAACAAATTCCATGATAGCCTCGTCGACGGCGGGTACTTGCTTATCGGCCATTCGGAGAGCTTGACGGGAATTGACCATAAGTTCAAATACATCAAACCCACCGTGTATTACAAGGAGTGAAAAGGAGTGAACTAAAGGCGATGAAAAATCAAGAGCTGTCGGACGCCGTCCAAAGGGTTGTCCGCGACGTATTTGAAAACATGTACTACATGTTTCCGGAAATGCTCGAGGCGCAACATCAGCCTCCGGTGCCGGAATCGTGCTTCAACGCGAGCGTTGAAATCAAAAACAGCCCGTTTAGGGTGGTGCTGTACGGGTCCGAAAAACTGGTCAAAGACATGGCCGCCGCCGTGTTCGGCTCGGATCGGCCCATGAAAGAGGACGAGTGCGTGGACATTTTCAGGGAAGCAACCAATCTTATCGGCGGGAACCTGGTAAACGCCATGGATCTTGATAAGAACCTTGCGTTGGGCGTGCCGGAGGTGCGGTTGGTTGACGCTGCGGGCATTCCGGATGCAGAGCAGGGCGCGGTCTTTGATGTGGATGGCGAGTTTTTCAAGGCGGTTGTGTTGCACGGATAAACGCGAAGCAATTAGCACGTCGGTGTATCGGCTGCGTGGGAGGTGGCAAGATGGCGTTAGATGTTCAAATGAAAATCCTGTTGGTTGAAGATTCCGAACTGACCCGCAAGATGGAGGTGAAGATTCTCAAGAAGATGGGTTTTACCGATATTGTGGAAGCCGATGACGGGGATGCGGCCGTTGAGACGCTTAAAAAAGTCGAAGATGTGGGTCTGATCATCAGTGACTGGAATATGCCTAACAAGGGCGGCTATGATCTGCTTGTCCGAGTCCGGGGAGAGCAACAGTGGAAGCACATTCCATTCATTATGGCGACAGGGCAGGCAGAGAAAAAACAGGCCCTCAAGGCCAAAGAGGCGGGTGTGAGCCACTTTATTGTCAAGCCGTTTTCGGCGCAGGAGCTCAAGACGGTGATTGAAGAGACGTTTCAGGCAAAAAAGGATGATAAAAATGAAGATATCCACAAAGGCCGGCTGCCCCAAATAACCGGTTCCGGAAAGGTCCAATTCAACATTGCTCATATCCAGATCACGGATCATCTGACGCTTGGGGTTTTACGGCATTTGATTCAAACCGACATACTGGTCCCGAAGCATTTTGAACTGCGAACACAATGTATGCCGAGTTGGAATCCCGTAGGAAGAGCCCTCGAACGCGGAGAGATCGATGCCGCCTTTATTCTGGCGCCCATTGCCATGGATCTTTTCAGCGCGGGTGCGCCCATCAAGTTGGTGCTCCTGGCGCACAAAAACGGCAGCATTTGTGTGCGCAACAAGCAGGGTTCAAACGGGAAGTCGCTGCAAGGGTTTTTTCGGGGGAAAACATTTTATATCCCGCATATGCTTTCAATTCACCACATGCTCTCAACGATGTTTTTGCGAGAACTGGGCCTGAAACCGGGCGTGACCGGCGACGAAAACGTGGACGTATTCTTTGAGGTTGTTCCGCCGGTGCGGATGCCGGAGTTTCTGGCCCAAAATTCCGGGGTGGCTGCTTACACCGTGGCAGAGCCCTTGGGCACAAAGGCCATCGCGGCGGGCGACGGCGAGTTGGTTTTTCTCTCGGCGGAGCTTTGGAAGCATCATCCTTGTTGCGTGGTTGCGATGCGAGACGAACTCATTGAAGCGCATCCCGAGGCGGTACAGGAACTCACCACCATGCTGGTACGGTCCGGGCAATTTATTGCCCGGCAACCGGCTGAAGCCGCGGAAATCGGCGTCGGTTTTTTGGACCCGCAACACACCCTGGGGCTTCAGGTTCCGGTGCTGAAGCAGGTTCTGGAAGAACCCGAAGGGATAAAGACGGATGATCTGTTTCCCGTTGTTGAAGACCTGGACCGGATTCAACGATACATGGCGGAGCGCATGGGCGTGGGCGCGTTGATCGATCTGGAAAAGTTCGTGGATGCGCGATTTGCCGAGGCGGCTTGCAAAGAAACAAATTCCGTCAGACATCCGGCCGGGTTTCGGGAGATGTCCGAAGTCGTTTCTCAAATTGCAAGTCGGCAGCATTTCGAGGCTTGCGCAACCACATCGAATCCGCAAGGTGCCGGGCGGATTTTTCCGCAGAATACCATGGCGGAAGAGTTTGGAGCGGCCGAAAAGCCCGAGAAAATCCCGCAACAGTCCGAGGATTCCGGCGGCGGTCTCCGAGCCCGGGGCGGCAAACATCTTATTTTCAATCTGAATGGTCAAGAATACGGCTTCGGGATCCAGTATGTGAAAGAGATTGTTCCGATCATGGGGATTCGCAGCATTCCCCGGTCTCCGGAGTATGTCAAGGGAGTGATCAACCTACGAGGAAAGGTGATTCCGGTGATCGATCTGAGGCTCAAGTTTGGTCTGGAGGCATTGGAGTACAATGACCGGACCTGTATTGTTATTGTGGAGGTCCATGAATCGTCGGACATGGTTCCGGTGGGCATCGTGGTTGACGCGGTTTCCGAAGTTTACAATGTTCAAGGCGAAGATATTGAACAGGCGCCGTCTCTTGGGAGCGACGTGGACGCGCAAGCTATTCTGGGCATGGCCAAGACCGACAAAGGGGTGAGAATTCTTCTTGATACGCAACGCCTGATGGGGGCGGCCGGCGAACTCGCAGCCCGGTGATACACCGCCGAGAGCCTTCAACGCACAGTGCAATCCGCGGATGCGACAAAACATTTACATATATAGGAGTGCGAGCATGGATGCCAAATTGTTGAATCCTTTTGTTGATGCAACGCTTTATGTGCTTGAAACCATGGCTTTTACAAAAGCCCGTGCCGGAGAACCCTACGAGAAAAATAATCAGTCGGCGCAGGGAGATGTGTCCGGCGTGTTGGGCCTCATGGGACATCAAAGCGGAACTATATCCGTCAGTTTTTCCGAGCAGTGCATCCTGCGTATCGTGTCCAATATGTTGGGAGAAGAATGTCATGAAATGGACGGCGAGATCACGGACGCCGTCGGCGAAATTACCAATATGATAGCCGGGCAGGCTCGGGCGAAGCTGGACGAAATTGGAATATCTCTCACGGCCGCGATCCCCACGGTTGTTCTGGGGAAACGTCATGCGATTTCCCATGTGACCAATCATTGCATTATGGCGGTCCCGTTCAGCACCGCGAACGGTGATTTCACGATTGAAGTCTGTTTTGATCAGTGAGATTCGGGCGGCATGAGGCGGGACATTCTGCAAAAGCTTTCTTAGAGAACTTTGGGAATAAGACAAATGATCGACACAGAAATCAATGTGCTGGTGGTTGACGATTTTGCTACCATGCGTCGGATCGTCAAGAATAGCCTCAAACAGATCGGGTTCAGATCCATTCTGGAGGCCGATGATGGAACAACCGCCTTGGAAGTGCTCAAAAAACAACAGATCGATTTGATCATTTCGGACTGGAATATGCCCAAAATGACGGGGCTTGAGCTCTTGAAGTCAGTGAGAAAAGATGAAGCCACCAAAAACATTCCCTTTCTGATGGTTACGGCGGAAGCCCAGAAAGACAATGTCATCCAGGCCCTAAAAGCCGGCGTGAGCAATTATATCGTGAAACCGTTTACGCAGGATGCGATCAAAACCAGACTTTTTCAGATATTGGATAAATAACAACCGTGCGATCGTTTTCCAGTTTCCGGCGCTCTGATATCCGGCGACGGCTTTGCCGGCGCGTCCGCGGGGGGCTTTTTTTCGTGCTCACGTGGGCCTGTGCCGCAGTGTGCGCGGCGTCGGGACAAACCAAGGAGAAGCTCGTCATCGGCGGCGACTTCAACTACCCGCCATACGAATACCTGGATCGCCATGGTCGTCCCGCGGGGTACAACGTGGAACTGACAAGAGCGATCGCTGAAACCATGGGACTCCACATAGAGATCCGTCTCGGATCCTGGGGCGAGATCCGAGATGCCCTCGAGTCCGGAAAAATCGACGCCGTCCACGGGATGTTTTACTCGAAAGAACGGGATCAGGCCGTCGACTTTTCGCCGCCGCATACGATCGTCAACCATGCCGTCTTTGTTCGAAAAGATGCTGAGCCCATCCTTTCCTTGGATGCTCTTCGGGGCAAAGCGATCATTGTCATGCGCGGGGACATCATGCACGATTACGTGGTCGAAAAGGGACTGTGCGAACGTCCGATCCTGGCTGAGACCCAGGCCGACGCCCTGCGCATGCTTGCCTCCGGCCGGCACGATTGTGCGTTGGCGGCCAGGTTGCCCGGATTGTACCGGATAAGAGAATTGAAGCTTGCCGACATCGTGACGACGGGACCTTTGATTCGGCCGTCGCAATATTGCTATGCAGTCAAACACGGCAATTCCGAGCTGTTGGCCGCCTTTGTCGAGGGCCTCGCCATTCTCAAAAGAAACGGGCGTTATAAAGGCATATATGAGAAGTGGCTCGGCGTGCTGGAACGGCCGGGACTTCGGGCGGACGTGATCGTCAACGTCGGTCTATGCATATTGGGCACTTTGTGCGTTCTTTTGATAGGCGCTCTGGTCTGGTTTCGAACACTGAAAAGACGGGTGGCGCAAAAAACCGAGGAGCTGGCCATCCGCCTTGGATATGAAAAGGGCTTGGCCGCGTGTTCACAATCCTTGCTTTTGGAAAGGCCTGGTGCGGCGACCCTTGCACTCCGGAAACTTTTGCAATGTACGGGCGTATCCCGCATCTACATATTTGAGAATTTTTCCGACGATAAAGACGGTCTATGCATGCGTCAGATCCACGAAGTCTGCGCTCCGGGAGTTTCTGCAGAGATCGACAATCCCATGCTCCGGCATTTGCCTTATGAACAGAGGTTTGTTCGCTGGCGTGAACGTCTCTGCCTGGGCGATCCCGTTTTTGGCTTGGTCGAATCGTTCCCGGAGCAAGAACGTGGCATTCTGGAAACGCAGGGCATTCTTTCTATTCTTGTTCTGCCCATTTTTGTTCAGGACGAATGGTATGGATTCATTGGCTTTGACGATACTGCAACCTTGCGAAAATGGACGGATGAAGATATCCGGCTGTTGCAGACGGCGGGAGAAATGATCGGAGCCTATTTTGAAAGGAAGGACATATCTGAAAGGCTGCGTGAAAGCGAGGAGCGATTGCGTTTGGTCCTGGACGCCACCAGTGACGGCGTGTGGGACTGGGATGCGCATACCGGGAAAGTGACATTCAGCCCCGGTTATTGGACGATGCTTGGTTGGGCGCCCGATGAATTCCCCCAGTCCTACGAAACCTGGTCGAATCTGCTTCATCCTGAAGACAAAGCAAGGGCGGAGGCTGTTGTCAAGCGTCACCTTGAATCGGGAGGCCGTGGTTTTGAAATCGAGTTCCGCATGAAAAAGAAGGGTGGAGGCTGGAAATGGATTTTGAGCCGGGGCAAAACGGTCGCCTGCACGCCGACGGGTGCACCGCTCAGGGTCGTGGGCACTCATGTCGATATCGAGAAACGAAAAGAGGCGGAAGCAGCGCTGGAGGCCGCGCTGGAGCGTGCCAACGATATGGCCCTCGAATCCGAATTGGCCCGTTTGGAATCCGATCAGATACTCAACACCTCGGCTGACGGCATGTGTGTTATTGACAGTGCGTTCAACATTGTTCGGGTCAATGACGCCTTTTGCGATATGGCTCAAAGACAAAGAAAGGAATCTGTCGGGGACAAATGTTATCGTGTTTTTCCTGCCGAAGATTGCCACACGGATCAATGTCCGATGGTACACGTGATGAAAAGCGAGGCTCGGATCGAATGCGAACAGAAAAAAACACGGTGCGACGGATCGACAATGCATTGCATCGTCAATGCCACGCCGTGGAAAGATATCTCCGGCAATCTACTGGGCATTGTTCAAGACCTTAAAGACATCAATGAAAGAAAGCAGGCGGAACGAGCCTTGCGGGAAAGCGAGGTGCGTATCCGCACGATCCTGGATAATATGCAAACCGGTATTGTCATTGTCGATATGAAAGACCATGTTATTCTGGATGCCAATCCTGCGGCGGTCAATCTTATCGGCGCGCCGAGAAGCGACATCGTAGGAAGGGTATGCCACCGGTTCATTTGTCCGGCGGAGAAATCTCAATGTCCGATCAGCGATCTTGGACAGACCGTAGATAATTCCGAGCGGATACTTCTTCAGGCTGACGGCAGGCGTTTGTCGATACTCAAGACGGTGGTTGTTACCGTCCTTGGCGGCCGCGACGTGTTGTTGGAGAGTTTTTTTGACATTACAGAGCGCAAGGAGATGGAACGGCAACAGCTTGAGAAGGAAAAACTCGAGGCGGTTATCGAGATGGCCGGCGCGGTGTGCCATGAGCTGAACCAGCCTATGCAGGCCGTGGCGAGCTATGCCGAGCTGTTGAAGCCGGAACCCGAGGAGGACCCCGCCTGCTATGAAGCGGTCAGCCGGATTCATGAACAGACCCTTCGTATGGGGCGGATCACCGGAAAACTGATGCGGATTACCAAATACGAGACCAAAGACTACGTATTTCCCGGAAAACGGATCATAGACATCGATAAGGCGTCCTTGGCAGGGGATCTGTTGGAATAGGGTTTTTGGGTCTTTGGGGTCGGGGCAAGTCAATGCAGCATATGCCAAAAGGGTGCCCGGAGATCTTGGTCGTTCATAGCAACTATCTGATTGATCTTGCGAACGGGAAATGATGGTTTCAAACCATGAACAGAAAGTGCACAGCGATATCCCGCATGTCGGACCGTCGGCTACGTTCCCGGTACACCGGAAGACCGTATTGGTCTCGTCCGGCCGCTGACCCGAGAAATCTCGTCCTTGAGCGCAAAGCACGATGCTGAACGAAGACTACAGAGACATGTTGCACGCCTTATCCGAGGAAAAGGTTAGATTTATTCTTGCAGGCGCGGATGGCGTTTGTCTGTCATATATTTGACGAATCTTGATCGGCGGGGGAAAATTCCCGCATTTTGATGCCGGCATTGGCGATGGGGTTTATTTAACCTGTTGTGTTTATACAAGTTTTCTCCGTCGCGGAAATATTGGTACGCATCATGCTTTCAAGCTTTCCGGAGTCCCGTGGCCGCCGATTGGGCGTTCCAATGGACGGATTCCGGGAGACTTGAGAGGACAACATGGAATACGATTTCAAGGAACTGGTCGATGTGGTCAGGTTGCAGGAACTGACCGATGAATTGTACGCGGCGGCTTCCATCCCCTCTTCGGTTCTCACGGTGGACGGCGATATCTTGACCGGATCCGGATGGCAGAAATTGTGCACGGATTTTCACAGACGTCACCCGCAAACCAATAAAGAGTGCATTGAGAGCGACATAAAGATCAGGAAACGATTGGATCAAGGAGAACCTTTTGTCATCTACCAATGTCCGCGAGGACTGGTGGACGCATCTTGTCCCATCGTCATTGCCGGAGAACACGTGGCCAATGTATTTGCCGGCCAGATTTTTTTTGAGGCGCCGGGAGAACGCCGGCAGGAACGATTTCGGAGGGAGGCTCGCCGGTTCGGATTTGACGAAAAGGCCTACATGGATGCCCTCGCCCGGATTCCAGTCTTTGAAGAAAAAAAATTCCGAGCGGCCCTGTCTTTTCTCGCAAAGCTGGCCCAGCTCATAGGCGATTTGGGCCTTAACCGTTTGAGAGAATTGGAGGCGGCGAAAGCATTGCGTCAAGCCCAAAAACTGGAGGCCATTGGAAAGCTGGCCGGGGGCATTGCCCATGATTTCAATAATATTCTTTCCCCTATCCTGATTCAGACCGAGCTGGCGCAATTGGCGCTGGCCCCGAACGATCCCGTTCAGGAAAATCTTGACGAGGTGCTCAAGTCCGGCCATCGCGCCAGAGACCTTGTGAAACAGATCCTCGCGTTCAGCCGGCATAGGGAAGAAAAACACAAGTCGTTCGACATGCGCAAGATCGTGGACGACACGCTCAATCTGTTAAGAGCCTCTGTTCCCGCCGGCATTGAAATCAAAGCTCATATGCCTCCTGAACCCGTTTTGGTAACCGGCGATTCAGGGCACATACGGCAAGTGCTGCTGAATCTGGGGACCAATGCCGTTCAGGCTATGGAAGAAATGGGCGCCGTCTTGCAGGTGCGACTGGAGGATGTTGCGCTGAATGAAGAAGCCGCAACCCATGTGCAAGGGCTTGCTCCAGGCAAGTACGTAAGGTTGACGGTGAGTGATGCCGGGCACGGCATTCCACCGGAAGACATCGGCAAGATTTTTGATCCGTATTTTACCTCCAAAGGCGTGGGCAACGGCGCGGGCATAGGCCTGGCAGTGGTTCATGGCATCGTACAAGAGCACGGCGGCGCCGTTACGGTGAGCAGTAAACCTGGGCATGGCGCCACGTTTCACGTGTTTCTTCCAAAGGCCGGGGCCACGGCATTGCAACAAGCGGAGAAGAGCAAGAACTGTCCGGCAGGGACCGAAAGGGTTCTTTTTGTGGACGATGAACAGGCCATCATGCGGTCCGGAATGCAAATGTTGGAGCGACTCGGCTACCAGGTGGATTCCGAAACCAGCTCGGTGAAAGCCCTGGAAGCTTTTTGCAGGCATCCGAATCGATATGACCTGGTGATGACCGACATGACCATGCCGACGATGTCCGGAGATGTGTTGGCCAAGGAGATCATGAAAATACGGCCCAATATTCCCATTATTCTGTGCACCGGTTTCAGTCATAGGATTGATGAAGCAAAAGCCAGAGCGATGGGGATCCGGGGTTGGCTGATGAAGCCGTTCATGATGAAAGAAACGGCGGAAACCATTCGGAGCGTCCTGGACGAACAACGCGACAAACAATAAGACAACCAAGCGCTGCTTCGACCCACCGGGCCGGCACGGCGCGCGCCATTGCCTAAAAAAATTTTTTTACTAATATTCAGCATTTTTTCCTTCCCCCTGTCCTCCTTTTTTCTCCCAGTCCGGTTCAATCTGTTGGTCCAATATAGCCGGAAGGGAGTTTTGGCTTTTTTTAAAATAATTTTGTGATACGCTCCGACTGAAGAGCCGTCAATGCGACCAAAACCCCGAACAGAGACTTTCTTTTTACGAGGCGGCTTCATGGAAAGGCGTGCAGGTTCTGAGGGCGTCATGGAAAAAAGATCTTGGTGCGGGCGGGCGCCCGTTGCATGACTTCCGACCCGTACTGAAAATGGCCCGAGAGGAGGGCGCCGGCGTGAAAATATCCGTTCTGTCAGCCCGGTGGGCGCATTTCTTGGCGTTTTGTGTTTCCATTTCGGTGATGTACCCGAGTGCGGCTTGTGCCGGGGAAGCGGAGAAGACAACATACCTCGGTTCGGATGCCTGTGCCGGTTGCCATGAGAAAGAATATCTGAATTTTACGACCTATGCCAGAAAAAGCCAATCGTTCGAAAGCATTGAACGACTGAGAAAAGGCCTGACGGAACAAGAGATCAAAGGCTGCTACGCTTGTCATACAACAGGATACGGCAGGGCCGGGGGGTTCGAAAGCCTTGAGAAGACCCCCCACCTGAAGAATGCCGGTTGTGAGGTGTGTCACGGTCCGGGGGGGCTTCACGTAGAAACGCAAGATCCCGCGTACATCAAAGGAAAGCTCTCCGCAGAAGACTGCGAGGGCTGCCATACGTCGGAAAGGGTTCGGGCGTTTCGCTATAAGCCGTTGATCCACGGGGGCGCCCACTGAAACGAACCGGGAAGGTTTTTTCCGCCGGCCTGCCGTAAAAAAACGGAGGTTGCCGTCGTGCCATCCTTCAAGAACCGATTGTCCAACAAGATCCTGGGCGCCATTATCCTGCCCGTCATGCTGTTTATGGGAGCGGAGATCCTGGTGCGCATCTATTTCGGCACCCAGGACAGGATCGCCCTCATGCGCATGACGGCGCAAGAACTGGCCACCTCTACCTATGCCGGGATGAAGTACCCCATGAAGGTGGGCGATGCCCAGGCGATCAGGCACCAGCTTGCCGATATCCGCGAAGTAGCGGAAGACGTGGAGGTCTACATCTCAGACTTTGCCAGGGAGGTTGTCTATTCCACCCACGAGAACAGGGTCAACAATAAACTCGATACGATCATCCGCAACGAGCAGGCGCTCCGGGTTCTGGACGCCGTGCTGGACCGGGGCTATGAACCGCCGGGGGTTTTGGAGGACAGGGTCGAGGGAAAGCGATATCTTCTCCGTTTCTATCCAATCCTGAACGAAAAAGACTGCTATCATTGCCACGGGGCATCGAGGCGGGTGCTGGGCAGCATGTCCATCCGCATGAGCGCCGAGCAGGCTTACGGAACCGTGGCCGCCCAACGCAATCGCACCTTGGTGTTGGCGCTGGCGGGTATATTCCTGATCGTCTTTACCATCTATATCGTCGTGAACCGGTTCGTCCGGCGTCCCGTCACTGATTTGGCAAACAAGGCGGAACGTTTTGCGGGAGGTGACACGTCCGTTCGGATAGACGTCGTCACGGAGGACGAAATCGGCATCCTGGGCAAGACCTTCAACCTGATGGTTGAAAACGTGTCGTCTTCGAGCAAGGCACTGGAAAAAGAGATCAAAAGAAAAACGGCCTTGTTGGACGAGAGGACGCGCTTGATCACATTGCTTGAAAAGGCCAACAGACAGCTCAGGGAACTGGACGCCCTTAAATCCACTTTTTTGGCGAACATGTCCCATGAACTCCGCACCCCTATGAATGCCATCATCGGCTTCACCGATCTGCTTATCGACGGGGTGGACGGCCCGATCAACACGGACCAGGAAAAGAGTCTGAAAAGGGTTGCCGCCAACGCCAGATCCCTTCTTCAGCTCATCAATGACATCCTGGACATATCCAAGATAGAGTCCGGCCGGGTCCAACTCGACCCCAAGGAACTGGACCTATTGTGGTTGGTCGAGGCCGTGATGCCTACCTTTGAGGCCGTCATGAAGGAAAAGGATTTGACCCTGGAAATGCGGATCCCCCCGGATTTGCCCCCCGTATACGGGGACGAAGAGGCGATCAGGAGGGTCCTGATCAATCTGATCTCAAACGCCGTGAAGTTCACCGATGCCGGCGATATCACCGTTACGGCAAGGCCTTCCGAAAGAGGGGTCGCGGCCGGAGAAGACCCCATTTTTGCCGAGGTTTGTGTGGAAGACACCGGGGTGGGCATCGAGGAAAAAGATCTGGGAACCATATTCGACAAGTTTGTGCAGGCTGACCTAACGACCGTTCGACAACATGAAGGCACGGGGCTCGGCCTCAGTATCGCCAGGGGTCTGATCGCCCTTCACAAAGGCATGATGTGGGCCGAGAGCACGGTCGGAAAGGGGAGCCGGTTCTGTTTCACCATTCCTATGCGCAAAGAGATACTGGACCCGTCCAGCGAGCCGGTGGTGGAGCCCAGAATGGCCGAGGCCCTGGGCGAATACTTCGGCAAGCCTCCCGCTGTGTTTCTTGCCGGGCCTAAAGATCCGGGCGGACTGAAGTGTTGGGAAAGCGTCCGTTGCGGCCAACCCGCGTGCCCTGCGTACCAGGCGAAGGAATCCAGGTGCTGGCTTGTGCTGGGGACCCATTGCAGCGGGATGAAGATCGCAAGCTATCCCGAGAAGGTCGATTTCTGCAAAGGATGCGAGGTCATTGAAAACCTTGTTCGAGAAGCGGAACTGGAAGAACAGGACCCACGGGACACGATGCCCGCCCAGGGAGAACCGGAGACCAGGAAAACGATTCTTGCTATAGACGACAACCTGGACGATATCGACCTTATACGCAAATACCTGGGAGATGATTATTATGTCGTGGGCCTTATCCGCGCCGACAAGGCCGTCGAAAAGGCCAAAGAGGTGCATCCGGCGGTCATTACCCTGGATATCATGATGCCGAGCAAGGACGGATGGCAGGTCCTGTCGCAACTGAAACAGACCCGGGAGACCCAGGATATCCCCGTCATCATCATATCCATCGTAGATGACAAGAAACGGGGATTCAGCCTGGGGGCCGCGGAGTACATCGTCAAGCCGGTGGGAAAAACGGCCCTGCTCCAACGGATAGGGACACTGGAAAAACTCGGCCCCATTCAGCGCATCCTGGTCGTGGATCAGGATCGCAGCGCTGTGCGCTTTACGAGTCGCATCCTGCAGGAGGCTCAATATGATGTATTGACGTCCTATAACAGCGACGATGCGGTCAGGGCCATACGGGATCATAGGCCGGACCTGGTGATTGTGAGCCTTACGATGCCCAAAGCGGCGGGCATGCATGTCTTCGAATACCTCAAGACCGCGGAGGCGCCCAAAGACACGCCGGTCATCGTGCTGACGGAAAAGAAGCTTTCCCGAGAAGAGATAGATGCCCTCGACGGTCGGGTTCGGGCCATACTCAACAAGAGGGCCCTGAGCAGGGAACGGCTCCTGGAGGATTTGAAAAAAACGATCTTGAAAATCAGCCGTACAGATCGGGAGGATCAAGACGATGACAGCCCATAACGACGAGAAGCAAAAACGGATCCTCATTGTTGACGACAATGTGGACAGCCGGGAACTGGTGGTAAAGATACTCAGCGGCAGGGGCTACAGACTCGTCGAGGCCGCAGACGGCGAGGAGGCTTTTGAAAAGGCCGTTACGGAAAAGCCGGATTTGATCCTCATGGATCGCTCGCTGCCCAAAATGGACGGCGACGAGGTCACTCGAAGGCTGCGGTGCCACAAGGATTTCGGCGATATTCCCATCATCGCTCTTACCGCCCATGCCATGAAAGGGGATAGAGAGAGGTCCCTGCAAGCGGGCTGTTCGGGGTACCTTTCCAAACCGGTCGATGTGAGAAAACTGCCACTTCAGGTGGCGTCCTACCTGGAAGGAAAGAAGGAGTCCGTCGCCCATGGAGACAAAGAAAAAAATACTGATCGTTGACGATGCGGTTGACACGGTGGAGCTTCTCAAGAAAAGGCTCTCGTTCGAGGGTTACGATACGGGCGTGGCATATGACGGGGAAGAGGCCGTCAGACAGGTGGACGAATACAAGCCCGATTTGATCATTCTTGACATCATGCTGCCGAAGATCGACGGCTATGAGGTCTGTCGCAGGCTCAAATCCCGCAAGCGAACAAAATACATTCCCATCCTCATGTTGACGGCAAAGGGCGGCGTAGAAGACAAGGTGATGGGGCTTGATATCGGGGCGGACGATTATTTTGCCAAACCCTTTAATTATACGGAATTGTCCGCAAGAATCCGGTCTTTACTCTCCATGAAGGCAGCTCGGGACGCCCTGGTGGCGGAAGAAAAAGCAGGGGCCCTGGACCAGATGATCGGCGGAGTAGAGCATGAGATCAGAAACCCCCTGACATCTATCGGGGGGCTTGCTCGGCGGGTGCATGATTCTCTTGCCAAAGACAGCCCTACGAGAAAATACACGGAAATGATTATCAAGGATGTGGCCAGGCTGGAAAAGATGATCAAAGACCTCATCGAGCTGAAAACCGCGGCGATGTCCTACAAAGAACCGACGAATCTCAATGATCTCATTCTGTCGGGCTTGGGTAAGTACAAGCAGGAAATTGACGACAAGGACATCGAAGTGCGTACGCGGCTGGTGGTTCCGGCCCCCTTTGTGTCGGCGGACGAGGAGCAATTGAAACTGGCGTTTGCCCATCTTATTGAGAATGCGATTGAGGCCATGGATGCGCCTCCCCGGGTGATTGAAATCAGCGGTCGGATCTCCGACGGGCTCGTCGAGACACGGATCTCCGACACGGGGCGGGGCATTCCGAAGGATAAAATCAAGAGCATTTTTGATCCGTTTTTTACTTCGAAGACGCGCGGCCCGGGACTCGGACTGACCCTTACTTTGAAGATCGTCCAGGCACATCGCGGGACCCTTTCCGTGGAGAGCGAGCCCGGCAAAGGCGCCGCCTTTACGGTGCGATTGCCCACGGCAGGGCCCCGTTATGCCGACAACGGAGCATGAACGCTGCGTTGCCGCCGGTAAAGCCCGTCATGGAAAAACACAGAAAAGATGTCTTGGAGGTCGGCACTTTGGAGGCGAATCCTCCGCCGGCTTTTGGATCGTACAGAGCCCAAGGCGCACGAGGTGTTAAAAAGTGAAAAAAAAGGTGAAATGCTGGGAGCTGTTCGCGTGCGAAGAGCATGATTGTCCCGTGTACAAAACCAAGGAGTTGCGGTGCTGGCTTGTTTCAGGGACACACTGTCGCAATGAGATTCAGGGCCGGTTTCTCGAGAAGCTTCAGATGTGTTTGGAGTGCGAGCCCTTTATTGCCAACATGGATGCCGACGCGATTCAAGCGACGCTGGAGGTGGTGGACCGGCAATTAAAAGAGTTCAGCAAGATCGTCGAGGCCCGAGACCGGGAGCTGGCCGGAATGAACCGGGAGTTGGGTCTGGGGTTGGCCGAAGTCTCCGCCGCGCTCAAGCGTATCGCCTCCGGGGACCCGGAGGTGCGGGTATCCGAAGCGTCACAACTTGAGTCGATTGCGAAACTCAAACACCTGGTGAATCTGACCGCCGAAGAGCTTGGAGAGATCGTCGAGCTTTCTCATGAGTTCGCCATGGGTCTTGCCGAACACTTCGACGTGCTGCACAGGGTTTCGGCCGGTGATTTGAGTGCGCGGGTGACCGGAAAGTCACAGCTCGAACTTCTGGAATTGCTCAAGTCCACAACAAACGACATGATAGAGACCATTTCGAGGGAAATCGCCGAGCGCACGCGAGCAGAGGAGGCGCTGCGCAGGGCGCACGATGAACTGGAAATGCGCGTCAAGGACCGTACGATTGAGCTTTCGAAGGCCAATGCGCTTTTGAGGCGTGAGGTTGGCGAACGACAACGGGCGGAGCAAACGTGTCGAAACATCAATCTGGAATTGAACAATTTTGTCCACATCATATCTCATGATCTTAGGACTCCCATCATTGCTATCCAGGGCTTCTCGTCGCGATTGCTCAAACAGGCGGGCGAGACGGTCGGGGAAGAATGGGGACGGCACCTACAGCAAATCAAGTGCAGTGCGGACCGCATGGAAGCCCTCTTGTCCGATTTGCTGGAGGTGTCGCGGACCGGGCATGCGCCATCTAATTTCCGTGATGTCTCCTCTTACGAGATTGTCCAGAGAGTGGCCTCGAGCCTCGAGCAGCGGCTGAAGGAAAAAGGGGTGCGACTTCTAATAGCGGATACACTTCCGAAAGTGCACGGCGATGAAGAAAAGTTATACCGTGTTTTTGAGAACCTCATGGTCAATGCTATGAAATTCAGTCGCACGGACAGAGTCCCGGAAATTGAGATTGGGTGCAACACTGGAAAGGATTTCCATGAATTCTACGTCAAGGATAACGGGGTTGGCATCGAGCCCAAGGACCACGAACGAATCTTTGAAATGTTCCATCGATTGCGGCAGAATGATCAGGAGGGAACAGGCATTGGGTTGACGATTGTTCGCAGGATTGTCACCGACCACGGGGGCAAAGTTTGGGTGGATTCAAAAAAAGGCGAGGGCGCTGTTTTTTATTTTACGTTGCCCAAAAACTGAGGGCCCGGGGTCGCCCATGAAATGCAAAGAGCCCATGCAGGATGTCGCAGTTTCCATTTGAATACATCTTGATCTTTCTATGAGAAAAGGTTTGCCAATGGGAATCCGATGACGGCATGATGAATGGGTTTTGTTTGTTGCTTCAGTCTTTGGGTTATTCGGTTCAGGATTCAGAGGATCTCATCCGAGGTTGTTCCTGATGTGCTCCTTTGACCATATTATTTTTTTGGAACGGATCAAGACACGTGAACTGTTTCAGAACCTGAACGACAACCAATGGAATCAGGCTCATCCCAAGAACAAAAAACCATTGGCCGGGTGTGAGCGCTGCCATGCTCAAGACCCCGGCCAAGGGCTGGAAGTAGACGGCAAAAAGGAGCAAGGCCACGCTTAGGCCTACTGCACCCCAGACAAAGGGGTTGCGCGTCACATCATTGAATATTGCATTGGAGCCAAAATCCCGCATATTGAACACATGCCAGGTTCTGGCGAAGGCCAGGATGAGAAAGGATATGGTCACGGCGCGTTCCGCAGGCAAGGACATTTCCACGAGGGATATCCGGAAACCGCAAAGAACGGTTCCGGCAATGAGCGCTCCGTAGCCGACAATGATCATCCAAAGGGTTCCGGGCACTACGGGTTCGGTCGAGGGCCTAGGCGGCATGTCCATCACCGAATGCTCTCCTTTTCCCACCCCCAGGGCCAGGGCCGGGAATATGTCGCTGATCATGTTCAGGTAAAGAATCTGCAACGGCAAAAGAGGCAGGGTGGTGCCAAAAAGCATAGCCAGGCCCACAATCAGGATGGCGCCGACGTTGCCGGAAAGCAGAAAGACAATGAACTTGCGAATGTTGCTGAAGATGACCCGGCCCTGCTCGACGGCCAGGGCGATGGTGCCGAAATTGTCGTCTTTGAGCACGATGTCCGAGGCCTCTCGGGCCACCTGGGTTCCACGCCCGCCCATGGCCACGCCGATGTCGGCCTTGGTTAGTGCCGGTGCGTCATTGACCCCGTCGCCTGTCATGGCCACCACCGAGCCGTCGGCCTGGAACAAGGAAACAAGATTGAGTTTTTGTTCTGGAGAGATGCGTGCAAAAACGGATGCCCTTAAGATGTTGTGACGTTCTTCCGGGCTGTAATCGTCAGAGGCTTTGAGCGCGTTGCCATGAATGACCGCGTCCAAATCTCCAGGCAGATCCAGTTTTCTAGCAATGGCGGACGCGGTTCCCGGATGGTCTCCCGTTACCATGACCACCCGCACCCCGGCTTGATTCAAATTCCGGATAACGTCTTTAACGCCTTTTCTCGGCGGATCCAGCAGCCCGATAAAGCCCATAAAAATCAGAGAGGTATACGGATCATCCTGAACCGCATCGGTGAACTTGCGCGCAACGCCCAACACCCTGAGCCCCTCATCGGCTAATGCATCATTGGCTTGCAATAGTTTTTCCCGCAGGGCGTCATCCAGATGTTGCTTGTCCGAATCTATCGTCAGAACGTGGCTGGAAGATTGCAGCACGGCCTCAGGCGCTCCCTTGACCGCCATCAGGTAGCCCTGCTCCCGGGTGTGCCAGGTGGCCATCATTTTGGTCTCGGCCCTGAACGCCTCCTCTCGTTCCTCGGGCTGCGACTCCAGCAGGACATTCCGTTGCAGCCCAACCAATTGACCGGCCTGAAGCAGGGCAACTTCCATGGGATCGCCGACCGCATCGCCGTCTTCCGAAAGCTGCGCATTGTTGCACAACATGCCTATGGTCATCGTGTCCGCAATGAGTTCGTGGAGGGATTCATCCGTTATCGCATCGTTTTCAGCGGAAAATGGCGGTTCGGCATCCGGATCCCATTGGACGTGCGTCACCCCATCCGAAGTGATCAAAACCAGGGTTGATACGGTCATTTTATTTTCCGTCAAGGTCCCGGTCTTGTCCGTGCAGATGATGCTGGTCGATCCGAGTGTTTCCACTGCGGAAAGGCGATTGACCAGAGCGTTTTTTCGGGCCATTCGCCACATTCCCCGGGCCAGGGCAATGGTGGCCACGATGGGCAAGCCCTCTGGTATGGCGGCTACGGCCAGAGCGACGGACGTCTTGAAGATCAATGCCAGATCTTTGCCGGCGAGCATGCCGGTTACGCCTATCAATCCGGCAATGCCCAGCGTAATCCAGATCAATTTCTGCCCCAGCCTGTTCAGGCGCTGTTCCAGAGGGGTGAGCACTTCCTCGGCAGCCTCTTGGGCCAACTGTGAAATATGCCCCAACTCCGTAGACATCCCTGTGGATACGACCAATCCCCTGCCCGACCCCTGAGTCAGGGCGGTGCCCTTGAAAAGCATGTTGGTCCGCTCCGCGAGCGACGTATTTTCGGACAGGGCATCGACCCCTTTGCCTACGGGAACAGACTCGCCCGTCAAGGCGGATTCATCGGCCTGGATCCGGTTGCATTCGATCAGCCTGAGATCCGCCGGAACCATATCGCCCCCTTCCAGTACGACAATGTCTCCGGGAACAAGTTCGATCGCGGGGATTTGTTCAATGTTCGCATGGCGCAGCACCTTGGCGTGCACCCTGGTCATTTGCCGTAGGGCCTCCATGGACCGAATCGCCCGGAGTTCCGTTCCAAATCCGATGAACACATTGACGATCAAGGCCACCAGAATGGAAATTCCCTCCAGCAACTGCCCCAGGACGAAGGATACTCCGGCGGCCACGGCCAGAAGCAACACGATAAGATTCATGAACTGGGCGACAAATATGCTCCAGGCTGAACGCCTTTTCCCGGCTTCAATTTGGTTGGGGCCGTATTTTTGCAAACGATGGCGGGCTTTTTTTTGATCCAAGCCTTTGTCGGCGTTTGACTGGAGGTGCTCTACCGCCTCCGTCGCCTCAAGCGCCCAAGGATGTTTTCCATCCAAAGCCGAATGCGTTGCATGATCACGTGTCATGTTTGTTGCCTTCATTCTCCTGGATCTCAGATGTCATGGGCGTACCTTACCCTGGCGAGGTCCCGCAAACAGCCAGATAATCAGCCCCAAAACAGGGAGAATGAGAATCAGAACGATCCAAAACACCTTTGCACCCGTGGACGCCGAACTGCCGATAGTCTTGACAATAGCCCAGATATTGGCGATTAAAATGATAAGTCCAAAAAAGCCGCCGATTTCTATCCCCATGTTACCCTCCTTTCAATTTGTGCTCTCAAGATGAATATTGTTCATGAGTGCAGCCGTCCGCGGTGGCACTTTGCCTTCTACATAGCAGGCAGCAGTGGGTCCAGGGTTGATGATAGCAACCATCAGAATCATGAATATGAACCCGTTGGTGTGTTATGATTTTAAAATTATCGAAGCCAAACGACTTGTCCGGCCTCAATGACCTTTGGAACAAGGTTTTACTTAAACCTCGAACCGGCCGATTTCACGGCCTCCCCGAGTGAGTCCCACGCAAGCTCAACACCTGTTTTAAGATCTTCCCATGCGTTTTCACCAGCCTCCTTGAGCTCTTTAAGCTTCTCTTGGGCGGCTTCCTGTTTTGACCGTAACTCTTCGATTCGCTTGTAATACGCAAGTTGCGCATCGGCATCCGCCTTATCGGCTTTTGCCTTCATTTTTTCGATTTCAGCTTTCCATTCGTCCAGCTGTGCTTCCATTTTTTTTTGATAGGCTTCTTTCATACCCATGGTTTTCTCCTTTTCTGCATGAGTTAACGAAATAAAGTTTTAATATAGACGCTTTTTATGGATGTGCGCAATACTGTGAATACTGTATTTCATAAGAATAAACGAGGTATAACAAATCCAGATATGACCCATGATTATGATGCCGTCCCGTCATGTTCTTTTTGGCATTATTTTTGCAGAAAATTGCAAAAGATTTGCATGGTTACAGGATTTCCCGTAGAGCTGCCATGGTGCGTGAACACAATGAATAATAAGGTTTTCCATGATGGTCGAAAGCCCGACTAAAATACTTGTTGCCGAGGACAATAACGCCGTCTGCCGTTTGCTCGAGCTCACGTTAACGAAGTGGGGATATACGGTTGTCGTCGCCGATGACGGCAGGAAGGCCTGGGAGCAACTGCAGTCGCCGGACCCCCCGAAGCTGGTCCTGCTGGACTGGCAGATGCCGGGCATGAACGGAGTGGAGGTTTGTCGAAAAGTGCAGCAGATGGAGTCTGAAATTTCTCCGTACCTCATTTTGCTGACCAGCCTTGATGCGAAGGAGAATATCGTTGAAGGACTTGGAGCCGGCGCCAATGATTTCATTGCCAAGACCTGTGACAAGGATGTATTGCGGGCCCGCCTGGAAGTGGGGCGGCGGGCCATAGAACTCCAAATGAAGCTGGTAAGCTCGTCCAAAGGAAACAATTGCTCTCCGTTTAAAGAAAAGGAGGAGATGGAAAAAACCATTCTCGCCCTTAAGCAAAAGGCCCTTGAACTGGAAGAGCGGCTGGCGGCCGATGGGAAAGGCGATTTGCAGAAGGGGACCCCGAATTCGGGCGCGGACGCGTCCATACTGGACGAAATCATTATCGTGTTCAAGCGGGGAGAAATCAATCTGCCTTCTCCACCGCAGATCGGCATTAAGTTCAAGGAGATGATCGATAACGGGGCGAACCTTCAGCAAATCGGAACCGTTTTAAAACAGGACGCATCGGTGACGTCCAAACTCATCAGCATCTCCAACTCCGCTTTCTACCGAGGGGTGGCGGAAAACAAAACCCTGGAGCAGGCCGTGGGCCGATTGGGACTAAAGACCACCAAGCAATATGTGGATGCCGTTGCCAATCGATCCCTCTACTACACGAAAAACAAAAACCTGAAAAATATCATTGAAAATCTTTGGGAGCATTCCCTGGCCTGTGCCTATGCATCACAAATCATCTGCCAGATGCAAAAATTGAGCCCCGCACAAGATCCTTTCACCTTGGGACTCCTCCACGACATAGGCCGGCTGGTGCTTCTGCAGGCCGTGGGGGAATTGCAGATGAAGAATAAAATCGGCGGAGATCTCAACAAGGAGGATTTATCCGGCACTATTTCCAGCAACCATGGCAAATTCGGCGCGGCCCTGTTAAAGAGATGGAAGTTTTCCGAGGAATACATTCACATCTCCAACCACCACGACGATCTCGGAGGGGCGGGAACCATCAACAATGAATTGCTGATTGTCCATTTTGCCAATTTATTGGTCAAGTCCATCGGATATCATTCGTTCGATCCCGTAGAAATAGATCTGGAATCCGCTCCTTCCCTGAAGCTGCTAAAGTTGGATGAGGAAAAAATAGAAATCATAAAAAACCGTACAGCAACACGCATGGAAGAAATGAAGGGGTATTTTACGTGATACCCTGTATCATTGCGTAAACCGTCTTTGATTATCGCGCAAATCGGCTTTTCACTAAATCATTTCGCTGCCGCATCCTGTCCGGTCATTTATTTCGCGCCTCAATGGTTCTTGGCAACACAAAAACAAAAATTAGGATGTGACCCCTATGATTGGGGTTTTACGGAGGCGCCTTTTCTCCGGAGCAACTCCTGATAGGCTTCGGTAAGCCGTACAAATTCTTCCTGGGTTCCGCCTTTGTCGGGGTGAAGCTTTTGGGCCATGCGACGATAGATCCTGGTCAAACCTTTCTTTGTCATGGTTTT
>CAYSGJ010000103.1:0-5478 GCA_964430705.1 uncultured Desulfobacterales bacterium
TCCTGTCCGTCATGGAATAACTCGCAGACGTGGTCAGGCGGTTATCCAGAAAGGACTTTCTGAAATTCACGCGGCCTTCATGGGTATCGGTTTCCTGAAAACTCTCCTGCACGTAGTCATCGGATTGGTTGTTCCTGTACTCATAGTAAAAATGAAGAAACTCAAAGCCGTAGTCCGCGCTTCCCGAAAAGTCATTGCTCTTGGTGTCCTGCTCCCGCACCGCCAGATGGTCATAGTCCCTGTCTTGATTGTACCGTAGCCGAACCCTGGGATACTCTTGTGATTTGGTGGATATATTGGCATTCCAGGATTCCGTGGTGCGCCGGGTTTCATCTGCGGTCATGGTAAAGACATCGAGGCCCCTCTCGTTGAGCCGATAGCCCGTGTTGGCGTCAAAATACTCGTTGTTCAAGTTCAGTCTCAAATCAGGCGCGACACGGGTGGTTTTTTCTTCGTTGGATTCGTTGACATTCACATCCAGATCAGCGCTGAACCCCATTTTCGGCGTAAAGGCCTTTCTCACCCCCAGGTTATACACCTGGGTAAACCGCCAATCACTTTCTTTTTGCCCATCCGTTTCCGTATCCCTGGCCACATAGGTCAAATGGGCGGACCCATGAATGTCGTCTTCCGCCGCAACATGCAGGCTTGTCGCATGCAGGACAAACAAACAGACCACGAATCTTATTTGTCTTATTTGGGGTCGCATCTTAATTATTAACTATTGCCGTTTTCGATCTTATTTGGGGTCGCATCTTAATTATTAACTATTACCGTTTTCGCTAACTGGTTTAACAATTGAGTAGCATTCTCGTGGCGACAGCGAATCGCGATTTCAGGCAGAGCCCAATAGTTAATAATTAAGATGCGACCCCTATCACCTTCATTCCACTGCCGAGGCAATGCCGTACGGTTTTCGTCCCACTTCAATCGTGCCGACAACTTTTTTCGTGGCAAGATCCAGCACGGACACGGTGTCTGAAAGGCTGTTGACCACGTACAACTTCCTTCTCAATGCATCCATGGCCATGTGTGTGGGCAAATTTCCTACAAATATGTTCTTGGTAATCATGTCCATGGACGTATAATAAAGGGACACTTCATTGCTGTCTCCATGGGTCACATAAATCCACCCTGAAAGCCCGGACAACGCCTTCATGGGCATTGGACCCACATCGACAGTTTTGACCACGGCATAGGAGCCAAGCTGAATCACGGAGATCGTATTGGATCCTGAATTGGCAACATACAACCTGGAACCCTCCACGGCCAGCCCGGTAGGCTGCAGACCGACAGTAACGGCAAATTCCTCGGAAGCAGTGCCTGCATCAATCACGGAAACCGTGTTGTCTCCCTGGTTTGCCACGTAAATCTTGCCCCGGTTCCCGTCATACGTGATAGCGGCGGGCCGAAACCCCACGGTGACGCGTCCGCACACGGTCTCTGAGACCGTATCAATAACCGACACGTTGTCGGAATCCGGATTGACGGCGTATAGATGCTGTTCATCCGTTGACAACACCAGCTCGGCAGGACTGTATCCGAAATTGCTGATGGTGTTGACGACCTTGCGGGCATCCGTATCGACTACGGATATGCTGTTGGACCCTGAGTTGGCTACATAGACGTTTGTGCCGTCGGCGTTGACTACAACCCCTTTTGGTTTGTGCCCGACGGCAATGACGGCCACCACCGCATCGCGCTGCCTTTCTATGACCGTCAGGGCGTCTGAGTCCGTATTGGTCACGTAGGCCAGGATTTTTTTGATTTCAATGCCTTCTCGGCGAACCGCCGTCTCCGGTTTGAAGAGATATTGGTTGAAAATCGACGCTTCCGGATCCCAATCCACAAAGAGAGCGGTACTTTCCCCTCGAAATACTGCAAAGGCAATGTCGAGCAGGTGCTCCCCACCGGGTTCCGGCAGAGCCAAGGAAAAGGCCTCTTCATCCCTTTGAACCCGGGCATCCGTGATGGTCCATTTCATCTGCCGGTATTTACCTTCCGGCAGATAGAACTGGGACAACTTCATCTGCCCGCCACACACATCTGCCGAATGAACCGTCTTTTTCAATGGGGCTTCCACCCATTCGCCCATGTCATTCAGAAAGGCCATCCCGGAAAGACTGAACACAACGTCCACCGCCGGGCTGCGGGAACACGAAAGATACAGGAACACCTGCCCCTGATCGAGCCGCAGGGGGTCTGTTGCGTCCGGTTCATGGGCGCAGGATGCGATGCCGGCAATGGTAATTGCCATCAAAATTGCGACTACGATACGGAGCATGTTCGCTACGAACATCACCCCACCTCCCTGAAATTTTTTGTCTTGTTGGGGTCACATCTTAATTATTAACTATTATCGTTTTCGCTAACGGTTTAACGATTTCAGGGCATTCTCGTCACGACGCCGAATCGTGACTTCAGAAAAAGCCCAATAGTTAATAATTAAGATGTGACCCCTTTTCGTGCCTTCGTGGTTGCCTTTTGTTTCTTTCTTTCGTGCTTTGCGGCTGCGCCTTGAAATCAGTACGTGGTGTTTTTTTTCAGAAACGCTCACGCACCACGTGCACGGCTACTCCATCGTCAACACTTGGACCCGGTTGTTAAACGTATCCGCTACCAATACGTTGCCCTGGGCATCCACCGTGATATCGCTGGGGAACTGAAACCAACCCCTTCCCCAGCCTTTGCCCCCGAATTCATACAAGAAACGTCCGTCGGCCGAGTAGGCATTCGCGGAATGACGCATATAGTCGATCACATAAACCATCCCGGTGTTGGGATCAATCCCTAGACCCCTTGGCCGGCTGAGCTTCCCGGAACTGCCGCCTTTTTCTCCAAACTTCATCAGAAAATTCTCGTCCTGATCGTAGACGTAGACCCTGCCCATATCCTCGCTCAACAGAAAAATCTTTCCGGCCGGACCGATCTCCACATCGCATATCGTAGCCTTTTCCGAGCTGCGGTGTTTCAGCGAATCCATGGGGCTGAGCAGATGGGAAAAGGCGCCGTCCTTGTTCAACACCACGGCGCCGGTAAAACCACCGGCAACATACAGCCTGCCGGTACGGCCGTGAATGGCGATATTCCGTGGTTGAAAATCTTCAGCACCCTTGAAACCGGCAAAAACGATGTCCTTTTCCCATCGCAGGGACGGACTGAAAACCGCTATCCTTGGCACGGGATTCGTGCGGCCCGGGGCCATGGCCACGTAAAGCGATCCGTCGACATCCACGGCCAGGCCGCCGGGGGCTTCAATGCCGTGCGATTGGCCGACGGCAAGAAGAGGATAAAAATCGTGGGTATACACAAGGATTCTACCGTTGCCGGAATCCGTCACATAGATCTCTTTTTTTATCGGATCAAACGCAACCTTTGAGGGGTAGGACAGGCGCATTCCCTCATAGTCTTCCGTGATTACCCGAAGGGTCGTCATCTTTCGCGGCAAAGGGGACGGGGGAGACTCAACCGCCTGCTCGTTTTCTTCGGGCTGGGCTTTTTCCGGCGCCTCTGCCGGTGTCTTGCTTTGGGCGTTTGCCCGAGCCTTGGCGGGCGCTTTCACGGCAACGCCGTCCCGGGAACCATCTCCGGAATCTTGCGATGCCATACCGGACAAAGGATGGAACCCGTTTGCCGGGCCGACAACGACCAAGACAATGATTATTAGACTTGCGAGGCGTTTTTTGCTAAAGTGACGGCAGGTTGTAATTTTTTGCATCAGGAACGAAAAAAATTGGAACACCCGCACAATACGAGACATTGCCCCACAAAACGGTTTACCGTTCGGCAAGCAGCAGCGGTACTCACGAGGCTGCAACGTCGTCTGATCGAATGCATGTGAACCCATATGAATGTCCGTCGAACGGGTCTAACTTAAATGTTTTGTCCTTAAAATCAAGGCCTTTTTTTGATCACTCACCGTCACTGTGACGCCTTTTGCGACGGCGTTTTTTTGAAGATCCCGACCGAGACTCGATTCGGCGCATCGACGTCACGCTGCGGGCGATCTTCGATCGTGCGGTTCACGGTCCCATTATGAAACACAACCAAAACTCAGATCGGGGAAACCGGGAAACGGCGCAGGATGAAACAGCCCCGTATTCCCTTGAAGTCCATGGTTTATGCAAGTATTATTCCAGAACGCTTTTATTCCGAGACATCTCTTTTGCCGTAGAAAAAGGAGAGGTCTTGGCCATCACAGGCTGGAACGGATCCGGCAAAAGCACCCTGCTTCGGATGATCGCAGGCCTGGTGCGACCGTCCGCGGGCACGATTAACATGTTCGCAAAGGAACAGGTGGTTCCCCGGGAATCCAGGAGGAAATTTCTCGGCATGGTGGCCCCTGCGCTGGCACTCTACGACGAATTGACCGGCCTTGAGAATATGGAGTTCTTTTGCCGGGTGCGAGGCGTCCCTTATGACCGTCAGGATTGCCTCAACACCCTGGACCGCGTCGGGCTTGGCCGTCAGGGCGAAAAGGTATGCCGGAACTACTCTTCCGGAATGAAACAACGACTGAAAATCGTTCAGGCCCTCATCCATAATCCGCCCCTGTTGCTGCTCGACGAACCGGGCTCGAATCTTGACAGCAAAGGGATCAAGGTGGTGGAAACGATCATTGCCGATCAGCGCAAATCCGGAATGACGGTGATTGCCTCAAACGAAAAGCGGGAGGTGGATTACGCAGACAGAATCATCAACCTATCTGAGTGAGGCCGTGGCCATCTGGGTGCGGGATTTGCGCAGCGAGTTTCGAACCCGCTATGCGGTCAACGCCATCCTCATGTTCGCCGTGACCACGCTCATTGCCGTGAGCTTTTCCATCGGGTCTTTTCGAATAGGGGACATCGAGAAGCCTTTTCTTAATGGCGTACTATTGTGGATTATCCTGGTGTTTTCGGCGTTGTCCGGCCTTTCGCGGTCCTTTGTCAAGGAGGAGGAAGCCGGGACCATGGATGTTCTCAGGCTCTCGGCGCGGCCCCAGGCCGTATTTCTGGGAAAGCTGTTTTTCAATCTGACCTTGCTGGGAGCGTTAGAACTGATTATCGTGCCGTCCTTTATATTATTGATGGATTATCAGATCGCCGCGCCGGGATGCTTTGCGGCCATCGTCATCAGTGCCGGATTGGGGTTGGGCGCAGGCACCACCGTCGTAGCCGCGATGATCGCCCAGGCCAGTGCGAGGGGCGCACTGTTTTCGGCCCTGTCTTTTCCCCTGCTTTTGCCTCTCATGATCACCGCCATCAAAGGATGTGAACGAGCCGCCATAGGATTGGATATGGCGGGATGGCCCGAGGTCAGGATAGCAGTTGCGTATGTGGTCATCATGATTATAATGTCTTTGTTCTTGTTTCCTATAATCTGGGAAGAGTAGAAGGGTCCAGGTGACAGGCTTTCAGACATGGAAACACTAAGAAATATTCCAAAAAATACCACGAAAACACGAAAAACACGAAACTAGAAAATAAAAATAAACCA
>CAYSGJ010000104.1:0-26526 GCA_964430705.1 uncultured Desulfobacterales bacterium
CCGCCGAAAACCGGCGAAGGCGCCGGCTACTATGAAGCGCCTCGCGGCGCCCTGGGCCACTGGATCAAGATCGAAGACAAGAAAATCGCCAACTACCAGACTGTTGTGCCTTCCACGTGGAATGCATCGCCAAGGTGTGAGAAGCAATACCGCGGCCAGTACGAGGAATCCCTCATCGGCGCACCGGTGCCCGATGCGGACAATCCCGTCAATGTGGCCCGCATTATCCGCTCCTTTGACCCATGCCTGGCCTGCGCCGTCCACCTGATTGATCCCAAGAACAACCAGATCAAGAAATTCATGGTGGAAGGATAGCCGATGGCTTCTTTGTAAAAACCTATGATAGGGGGCGCACAAACGCCCCCCTATCTTTTTTCGCCCTCCGAAATACTGTCTATTGAATTTCCAGCATCCACTAAACAGAACCCTAACCCCGACAAGACGGACCAGAAGACCAAGCATTCCAAAAGCACGAAAATAGGAAATCCCGGCTATTTTTTTGCGCTTTCGGTCTTTCGTGCTTTGGTGATCAGCCCGTTCATTTTTTTAACATACCGAATTCATTGCTTAGCAGCTAACCGGGGGAAGCGAAAAGCCGAAGCTTTTCCAGTACAGTGGCCATGTCTTGGGGCATAGGCGACTCGAATCGGGCAGGTTTTCCGGTGCGGGGATGGGTAAAGCCCAGCTTCCAGGCGTGAAGCATTTGGCGTTTTACGGACCGAACGATGTTCTGAATGCCGGGTGATGCGTTCTTCCACTTTTTCCTGCCGCCGTAGGTGGGGTCTCCCAACACAGGATGGCCCATGGAGGCACAGTGAACCCGGATCTGATGCGTTCGTCCCGTTTTAAGGTCAATTTCCAGAAAGGAAATGCCAGGGAGAACCTCTTTGATTTTCCAGTGGGTCATTGTGGAGCGGGTTTTCCGGCTTTTTGTGGACATCTTTTTGCGATTTATCGGATGGCGGCCAATAGGCAGATCAATGGTTCCGTTTTTAGCCTTTGTTTCCCCGTAAACCAGGGCCAGGTACCGCTTTTGCACCTCGCGTTTTTTGAACTGTTGTACCAACGCTTGGTGGGCCATATCGTTTTTGGCCGCAACGAGGCATCCGGACGTATCTTTGTCAAGACGGTGGACGATGCCCGGCCTTATCTCTCCGCCAATGCCTTGTAGGTCTTGGCAGTAGTGTAGCAGGGCATTGACCATGGTCCCGCTTTCATGTCCTGCCGCTGGATGGACGACAAGCCCCGCGGGTTTATCCACAACGATGATATCAAAATCTTCAAAAAGAATGGAAAGCGGTATCGGTTGGGGCTCGCAGGCAATCGGTCGGGGTGCCGGGATACCGGAGCGGATCACGTCGTCCTTTTTTACGACATGCCCGGCCTTTTTCGATAGGCCGTTAACAAGCACGTGGCCTTCCCGAATCATCTTGGTCGCGAAAGAACGCGATGTTGCTTCGAGCCGGGTTGCAAGCACGGTATCAAGGCGACGGCCGGCGTCCACGTCGTTCGCGGTGAAAACGATCAAGAGACCCTTCTTGCATGGCGTTAAAACATCCATGTGTGTGTGCAAAAAAACGACGCCCAAAATCTGAGGGCGACGCAATCGTAAGGCATCCCCGTGTTCCAAACCAATGTTGAGGTCGGGAATCCAGGCGCCGGAGAGAACTCTAGATTTCCAGTTTGAATATCGTGTTGATGTCCGACAGGATAGCGCCCTCGTCTGTTTTTTTGGCGATAGACAGCTCTTTTAAAAGCAGACTTTGGGCCGTATCCAACATTTTTCTCTCACCAAAAGAAAGATCTTTTTCCACCTTGAGCAAGTAGAGGTCACGGAGGACCTCCGCCACCTCGAAGACCGAGCCTGTCTTGATCTTTTCCATGTATTCACGATATCGGCGGTTCCATGTCTGGTTGTCGGCCGGGATATCGCGCTTTTTCATGATGTCATAGACCTTCGACACTTGGCCGACGTCTATGATGTCTCGCAGACCCACAGACTCCACGTTGTCTACAGGGATCATGATGATCATGTTGTTTTCCAGAATCTTCATGATATAGAAGTCCTGTTTATCTCCTGAAATTTCCCTCGTTTCAATGGCCTCAATCCGGCCTACACCGTGGGCCGGGTACACTGCAAGATCACCGATTTCAAACATAATAACAACTCCCGTCCTTTCTGTGGGCAGAGGAACCGCAAATTCTATATACCACCTTCTTCCCGTGGAATCAACAGAAAACTGTGATACGAGGGCTTTCAAGGGATTTGCCCGGGCGTTTTCAAGGCGGTTTTCTTCCCGGAAAAGCATTCCTGCCGGGGAAATACTCCGATAAGGCGGTCGAAGGGCTTCACTCGAAGGAGTGATTTGTTCCCAAAAAGTCGTGCCGGGAACAAAAAAAGGGATTGGCGTAACCACGCCAATCCCTTTGGTGAAAAAAGAACCGATCTTCCTGCTATACTAAATCAGGAAAGGTACCATCAGCAGAGCCACCACGTTTAGGATCTTGATCATGGGGTTGATGGCCGGACCAGCCGTATCTTTGTACGGATCGCCGACCGTGTCACCCGTGACCGCGGCCTTGTGGGCTTCGCTTCCCTTGCCGCCGTAGTGACCGTCTTCAATGTATTTCTTGGCATTATCCCAAGCAGCGCCGCCTGTGGTCATGGAAATGGCCACAAAGATTCCTGTGACGATACTGCCGATGAGCAGCGCGCCAAGAGCGATCTTGCCCAGGAAGAACCCGACAACGAGAGGCACGACCACCGGCAGCAATGCCGGTACAACCATCTCCTTGAGGGCAAAACGGGTGACGATGTCCACGCACGCGGCATAATCCGGTTTGCCCGTGCCTTCCATGATTCCGGGAATTTCGCGGAACTGCCGTCTTACTTCGACAACGACCTGGGCGCCTGCTCTTCCCACTGCGTTCATGGCAATAGAGGCAAACAGATAGGGCAGAAGGCCGCCGATAAAAAGGCCCACGATGACGTACACATTGCCCAGATCAAAGATTAATTCTTCTCCGCCGCCGGCAACGTGACCCAATTCGATGAGATCCTGGATGTAGGCAGCAAAGAGCACCAGGGCGGCCAGACCGGCGGAACCGATGGCGTACCCTTTGGTAACGGCTTTGGTCGTATTGCCGACGGCATCCAGCGGATCGGTGACGTCGCGAACACTCTGGTCCATCTCTGCCATCTCGGCAATGCCGCCTGCATTGTCCGTGATGGGGCCGTAGGCGTCAATCGCGATGACCATGCCGGTCATGGAAAGCATGGACATGGCCGCCAAGGCGATACCGAACAGTCCTGCCAAGAGGTAAGAAACCAGGATAGAGGCACAGATAAGGAGAACCGGCATTGCCGTCGCCTGCATGCTGACGGCCAGGCCGGCGATGATGTTGGTGCCGTGTCCCGTGGTTGAGGCCTTGGCAATCGCCTTCACCGGGCCGCGAATCCCTGTATAATACTCCGTGATGATGACAATGCCGACCGTAAGGACCAAACCGACCAGGGTGGCTATGTAGATGTTTATGACAGGATATCCTATGCCTGTCATCATTTTCTGGGTTGCCCAGTAAAATCCGCCGGCGGCAATGATGGCCGATCCGAACATGCCTTTATAGAGAGCGCCCATGATGTACTGGCTGCTTCCCAGTTTTACAAAGAAGCTGGCGATGATGGAAGCCACGATGGAAATGGCGCCCAACACGAGGGGAAACGTTACGGCATTGTGGTAAACCTCCGGGCCGAATTTGGCTTCCGGGAACAACAGGTGGGCCAGCAACATGGCGGCTACCGCGGTGACCGCATACGTTTCAAACAGGTCGGCGGCCATGCCTGCGCAGTCGCCCACGTTGTCGCCCACATTATCGGCGATAACAGCGGGGTTTCTAGGATCGTCTTCCGGGATTCCGGCTTCGACCTTGCCCACCAGGTCCGCCCCTACGTCGGCGCCTTTGGTGAAGATGCCGCCGCCGAGCCGGGCGAATATGGAGATGAGGCTTCCGCCAAAGCCCAGGGCTACCAGAGCCCGAAGGTCGTGGGTCAAGGTGTAGAAGCCGGCCGTTGCCGTCAAGGCAAGACCGGCGACGATCATACCGGTTACGGTGCCGCCCCTAAAGGCCATGGAAAGGCCTGCGGCCAATCCTTTTTTGGCTGCTTCAGCGGTGCGCACATTGGCCAAGACCGACACGCGCATGCCGATGTAGCCCGCCAGATACGAAGCTGCGGCGCCGATCAGAAACCCGACCGCCGTCTGAATGCCCATGGTGGCGCCGATAATGATTGTGATAACGCCGGCGGCCACGACAATGGTTTTCAGTTGCCGATTTAAATAGGCGATAGCGCCTTCCTTAATCGCCGCCGCGATCTGGTTCATCTTTTCATCCCCCGCCGGGGCGCTCTTCACAATGCCGATCAAAAAGAGTACGTAAACAACGCCGGCAATACCCACAAGTGTACTGTAAAGCTCCCAATTGATTAATTCACTCATAGTCTCCTCCCAACCTTAACTAGACTGAAATCTTCTCACCATGAAATTGATTCATTGCCTCTGATGGCCCCTTAAAAAGGACTGTCTCTACCGCAATCTGTGCCGCAGAAATAATATCTGCCAGCAACGCTTTTTGTTGGTCGTCAAATTCTGCCAGCACATAGCCGCTCAAGTCTTGGCCTTTTTCAGGACGGCCAATGCCCACCCTAATGCGCATAAAAGCGCCACTTCCGAATGCGGCGATCAGAGACTTCACGCCATTGTGTCCTCCATCCCCTCCTTTCTCTTTGATTTTCAGTTTGCCAAACACAATATCTGTGTCATCGTGAATGACTAAGATATCTTGTGTATCCAACGCGAACACCCGGCTCAGGTTTCTGACAGCCGGCCCCACACGATTCATAAACGTCATGGGTTTAGCCAAGATGACCGGCAAGGGCCCCATTTTGCCATGTCCAAAAAACGTGTCCCATCTGCTCTCATCCATGCTGATTCCGTGAACCGTTGCCAACCTATCGGCGACCATGAATCCCATGTTGTGCCGAGTCAGTCGATACGCATTCCCCGGGTTTCCCAAACCCACGACGAGGTGCGGCCTGTCTTGTAACATTTAGCCTGGCTTCTTCACATTACTTTTCAGCAGTTTCTTCACTTTTCAGCAGTTTCTTCCGGGGCCACATCCTTTTCCTCTGCCGGTTCTTCCTCTTCAGCCTCTGCCAATTCTTCCTCAACGACTTCTTCTTCCACCGTGGGCGCAACAACCGTGACAACCGTGAAGTTTACGTCGTGGAGAATCTCCACGTCTGCGTGGGCAACAATCTCTTCCACATGGATCGAATCACCAATATCCAATTCTGTAATGTCCACTTGGATCGCAGCCGGTATATCCGTGGGAAGGCAGGAGATCTCCAGTTGGTGGCGGACCAGTTGGAGAAATCCCCCACGTTCAACCCCTTTGGATTTGCCTGTAAGGTCGACGGGAACCTTCACAACGATCTTTTCGTCCAGGGAAATCTCGTAAAAATCCACATGAAGGAATTCTTTGGCAAGCGGAAATGTTTGGACTTCTTTAACGATAGCGGTCTTTTTTTGGGTTCCGCCGTTTTCGATAACCAGGTTCAAAAGGACATGTTCGCTTGCGCTTTGCTTATAGATGTTTTCCAGTTCGAAGCCCGACACCGTCAGGTGAATGGTTTCCATCTTGGGCCCATACAGTACGGCGGGAACCAAGCCTTGGCGCCGCAGTTCCCGGGCCGGGCTTCTGCCGGTAGCTTTGCGTTCGTTTGCTTTTAAATCGAATATTTCCAATGAAAAATTCCTCCTTCAAATATCCAAAATTCGCCCATCACACAAAAAGGGAACTTACAGAGCTTCCCGTATGCGAGCGGTGAATCGCTTCAGCCAAGAGTTTGGACACCGACAGCACACGAATCTTGTCACAGGACTTGGCTTTTTCTTGCAGGGGATTTGTGTCGGTTACCACAAGGGTCTTGAGGGCCGAACTCGAAATGCGCTCGATTGCCGGACCAGACAAGACTGCGTGTGCACAACAGGCATGGATTTCCACAGCCCCCTTTTCCGCTAAGGCTTTGGCCCCTTGCGTCAGTGTTCCCGCCGTGTCGACCATGTCATCCAAGATCACCGCTACCTTTCCTTGGACATCGCCGACCACGTGCATGGCCTCGGCCTTGTTTGGGGCCTTGCGCCGCTTATCAATAATAGCCAGCTGGCTATGGAGGCGTTTGGCAAAAGCCCTGGCCCTTTCCGCCCCACCTGCGTCCGGAGATACGATGACCGTGTTGTTAACGAAGGCGCGTTTGATGTACTCAAGAAGGACCGGAGCTGCATAGAGGTTGTCTACGGGGATGTTAAAAAAACCCTGTATCTGGCCTGCATGAAGGTCCATCGTGATAACCCGGTCGGCACCGGCAACCGTGAGCAAGTCGGCCACCAGCTTTGCGCTTATAGGCACGCGCGGAGCCACCTTTTTGTCTTGTCTTGCATATCCGTAATACGGAATGACGGCTGAGATCCGTTTCGCCGATGCCCGCTTGAAAGCATCCAGCATGAGCAATAACTCAACCAAATGATCGTTTACCGGCGCGCACGTGGACTGAATGATAAACACGTCTTTGTCCCTGACGTTTTCACTAATTTCGATCTGGATTTCTCCATCGCTGAATCGTTTTACTTCGGCTTCTCCCAATCTGATCCCAATGTGACGACCGACCTTCTCCGCCAACGATCGATTCGAGTTTCCTGAGAACACAACAAGGCTATGCATCAGTTACGCTCTTTCATGGCGACAGACACGGGACCTGCCTATCAACCTGTTCCTTGAGATCTTTTTTGGCTGGGGCGGGAGGATTCGAACCTCCGAATGCAGGAACCAAAATCCTGTGTCTTACCGCTTGACGACGCCCCAGTATGGTCATCAGGGTACCAACGATTCTACCAAAAACGTTTCCCACTTTTTTTGGCATTTCAGTTTTTGGAACGATTCGGCTGCTTGCCCTTTATTCCGAAACACACCAAAAACGGCAGATCCACTTCCAGACATAAGGGCCCCCAATGCTCCAACATCCAGGAGGGCCCTTTTGACAACAAGGATTTCTGGAAAGGCCTCTGCGGTTACTTGCTCTAAATCATTACACAAAAAGTCCTTAATTCTGGAAAGGTCCTCCAAAAACCAAGAAACATTATAATTTTCTTCACAAATTGTCAATCCTAAATTTAGGTGTTTGTACACCCATGCTGTCGAGACCTGAAGCTTCGGATAGATCAGAACAACGGATAATGAAGGCATGCCTTCGATGATTTCCAAATCTTCTCCAATGCCTCGAGCAAGGGCTGTCTTTCCCAGGATGAAAAAGGGGACGTCAGCGCCCAAAGCCAGCCCCATGGCCATGAGCTGTTTTTGGTTAAAAGGAAATCCGTAGTATTGATTGAGTCCCGTCAACACTGCTGCCGCATTGCTGCTTCCACCTCCCAGGCCGGCGCCGACGGGAATCGCTTTGTCAATGCAGATGTCCACCCCTTCTTTTCGTGATAATGCACGGAAAAACAGCGTTGCCGCTTTGTACGCCAGGTTGGCCTTTCCTTCCGGGACCCGGGGGTGAAAACAACGGACAGTAATGGATGGCCGATCAAAGGACAGCGTGACGGTGTCGAACAGACTGATGCGGCATAGGAGGGAAAATAAGTCGTGATAGCCGTTTGGACGCCTTCCTGTGACTTTTAAAAAAAGATTGATTTTGGCCGGCGCCGTTATGACCAGTGTATTCATGGTTATTGCGAAACCCGATCCGTTGGGCCAGGTTACAGACCTGTGGGTTCTGCCCCATAGGTGCCGGGCATGGGAGAGGGGAGACAAACCACTGATGGGTGTTGAAATAAAAAATATCGCAACGGTTCAGCGCTTTGAAATATTGAGGTGGTATCTCCTTCAGGGGTCATTAGATTTCAATTCGGCTCCCTGCCTCAGGCCGAGTTTTACCCGTATTGCAACCCAATGGCCCGCGAAACCTCAAGACTTCCAAGAGGCTGACATCTTGCAAAATATCGAACACCGAAATAAATGAGAGCTGTCTTTTTTAGCACGGGCGGGTGTCTATTTTTTTAAGTTCAATGCGACAAACCCGCCCTTTCTCCTGGCCAACAGAGAGATTGTCTCGCCCTTTTCGACTTTGTCTATACTTTTATTGTAGTCCTTGATCGTCTTGACGGACTGATGGTTGATTTCCAGGATCAGGTCGCCTACTTGCACATCCGCATCCCCCGCCGGGCTGTCTGGTTCTACTGCGACGACCACAACGCCTTCACCCTCAGGCAAACCGAACTGGTTTGCCAGGGGCGGGGTCAGGGCAGAGACCGTCATGCCCAGGGCGGTTTCTTCCTCAGTGCCTTTTGAGGCCACCGTTTCCTTGTCGTCGGTTCGTTCGGCAATCTGAATCCGAAAGGTCTTTTCTTTGCCGTTTCTCAGGGCTTTTATCTCAACTTTGCGGCCCACGGGAATGTCTGCAATGATTCGGGACAAATCCCTGCTGTCTTCAATGGGTTTTCCGTCGACTTCAATAATAACGTCCTTGGCTTTGATGCCCGCTTTGTCTGCCGGATCTCCCTCGAAGACGTCGCCTACCAGAGCCCCTTTTGCCTCCTTGAGACCATAATACTCGGCCAGATCCTGGGTTATGTCTTGAATGCTGACCCCCAGCCATCCCCTTGTGACAACGCCGGACGTTTTAAGCTGATCAATAATCCTGCGGGCCATATTGATGGGTATGGCAAAACCGATCCCTACGTTGCCGCCGCCCCGGGATACAATGGCTGTATTGATGCCGACAACCTCTCCTCGCATGTTCACCAGGGGGCCTCCGCTGTTGCCTGGGTTGATGGAAGCATCGGTCTGAATGAAGTCATCATAGGGCCCGGAACCGATGACCCGTCCCTTTGCGCTCACGATGCCTGCGGTCACCGTGTATTCAAGGCCGAAAGGGCTGCCGATGGCCGCGACCCATTCTCCGATTTCCAGCGAATCCGAGTTTCCCAGCCGCACGATGTTTACATCATGGATTTTTTTGGACTTTACCAGGGCGATGTCGGTTTTATGGTCCCTGCCCACAACCTCGCCCTCGTACTCTTTCCCGTCGCTTAGCTTGATCTTGATTTTGTCTGCGTTTTCAACCACGTGATTGTTGGTAACAATATAACCTTCTTGGTCTATGATAAAGCCCGAACCAAGACTTCTTTGTTTAAATTCCCGTTGCGGCCTGTCCCCAAAAAATTTTTCAAAAAAATCATGAAACGGATCATCCTTGCCAAAGGGGCCTTGAAAATGCCTGAACGGTTGCCTTCCTTGGGTTTGAATGACTTTTTCCGTGCTGATGTTGACAACCGCCGGGCTGACGATTTTGGCCACTTCTGAAAAACTGCTGGGCACCATGACGGTAGTAGGGGGCGCCGAGGCCGAGGTTTCTTTGGTAAGATCAAGACCTGATGTAAGTAATATGCCGGCGAGCACGGACACCAGGCTCACGGCCAGGATGGTCTGAAGCCGTGGAGCCTTTTTCTCTGTGCGCCTTGGTTTCATGCGTATTCTCCTTTCACGAACGCTTTATATTCAACGGTTCATGTATGACAATGACCCGTGCCAAAAAGCCGGCCTGCGTTTTCCCGCTCCGCGGTGACGCAAGGCCGGGCAAGTTTCAAGCCTAGGTATTTTCCTTTACATAACGCATCCTGAGGTCATACAGGATGTTTTTTATGAGTTGGGCCTCGTCGTTCGTCAGATTCCCTCTGGTTTTTTCTTCCAACATGCCCAATATGTCGATGGTGTGCTTGGCCATGGCGAGATTCTTGTTTTTCTCGCCGGTCGTGGGATCCGGTATTTCACCGAAATGAAGGAAGGCCGATGAACTCAGAGAAAAAACGAAGGTGGAAAAACTGACCTCCGGAAGCGGAAATGGTTCCCGTGTTTCAGAACCTTCCTTTTTTTCGGGTTCTACGGCTTCTTCTCCAGAGGCTTTTTTTTCTTCATCGTTTTGAGGCGCTTCAGTTTTGGGTTCCCCTGTTTCAGGGGAAAAGGCCCTTTTGTCTTTTATGACAAACCCTTTTTCTTCTTCCATAGTTTCCTCCGAAAAGGCGCCTCCGGTGCCGTCACGCAAAGCCTGCAGCTCGTGCGGGCGGACAGATTACACCCAACCGCAGCAAACCTGCGCTTTTTGAGCAGGCGCCGGCCCAACCCGCGGGGTCAAGCGTGTTGCGGATGCGCATTTACTTTACACAATAACAGTTGGTTAACCGCATATTATGTATAGGATCTTTGTGGCCTGTTGTCAAGGTGAGGCGTTCACCCCAAATCCACCGCCGGGGCGGACTCCAACAAGCAGCCTGTAAAGGCGCTTTCTAGAGTTCCAGCGGGATCACCGACTTGACCAACGGCAAGGCCCGGAGCTCCTTGAGGGCCTCGGGCGGAGCGGGGGTGTCCGTGTCGATAAAAATAACATTGCGTTTTCCATCTTTTTCCTGACCTACATGCATGCGGGCAATGTTGATTCGGTGTTGGCCCAATACGATTCCTATGCTGCCGATGGCTCCGGGCTTGTCCATGTTGTGGATGAGCAGAAGGTGCCCTTCGGGATAGACTTCCAGCCTGAAGTCATTGATCCGGACAATTCTGGGTTCGCGTTTGCCGAATATAGTGCCTGAAATAGTGTTTGATCCACGTTCGGCGGTTGCCTCCATCGTGATGACATTGGAGTAGTCTTCGGATTCGACGCTTCGGGATTCAGTGATCTTCATGCCCCGCTCTTTTGCAATCGCCGGGGCATTTACGAAATTGACGCCGTCTTTCAGTATGGGGGTCAGCAGCCCTTTCAGTGAAGCGATTGTTACCGGGGCCATGTCCAGATCCTGGAAATCTCCCGAGTATTTAATGGTGATTTCGGTTACGGCTCCCGAGGTAAGCTGGGCGTGAAGACAACCCATGCGCTCCGCCAACGTCAGGTAGGGCTGGAGTTTGGTTAAAAGCTCGCCGGTTACCGAGGGGGCGTTGACGGCATTCATAATCGTGCCGGTCTTAAGATAATGGATGATCTGTTCCGCTACGGCCACGGCTACGTTGGTTTGGGCTTCCGCCGTGGATGCGCCCAAGTGGGGCGTACATATAACATTATCGAATGCAAAAAGGGGAGAGTCGCCCGGCGGTTCGGTTTCAAAAACATCCAGCGCAGCCCCTGCGACCTTCCCGGATTTTAGGGCATCGGCCAGGTCCTTTTCGTTGACGATGCCTCCCCTGGCGCAGTGAATAAGCATGATGCCGGGCTTCATTTTATCGAAAGAGTCTTTGTTGATCAGGTTGATCGTTTCCTTCAGCTTGGGCACATGGATGGTTAGGTAGTCGGAGCGATTGAAAAGCTCTTCCAATGAAACCATTTCAAAACCCCTTTGTTCCACCATTTCCTTTTTTGCATACGGATCGTGGATGATTACCTTCATTTTTAGGCCTTGAGCGCGGTCCGCAACAATGCTGCCGATCCGGCCATAACCCAAAACGCCCAAAGTTTTTTTGAATATTTCTTTCCCTTGAAGCTCCTTCTTTTGCCACCTGCCGGCCTTTAAAGCGGCTGTGCCTTGGGGAATATTGCGGGATAACGCAAGCATCATGGCGATGGCGTGTTCGGCGGTGGTTATCACATTGCCCTCGGGCGTATTCATGACCACCACGCCACGTTTCGTCGCCGTTGGAATATCTACATTATCGAGGCCGATTCCTGCCCGGCCTACAACCCTCAACCGGGGTGCGGCCGCTTCAAGGATGTCTTTCGTCACCTTTGTGGCGCTTCTGATGACCAATCCGTCATACTGGCCTATAATGGCTTTCAGTTGGTCGGGAGAAAGGCCCACCTTCACGTCAACGTCAATGCCGTCGGCCTCCCGGAACATCTTTACGCCGATATCTGCGAGCTTGTCACTGATTAAGACCTTCAATACGTTTCTCCTTATCGTTGCGTTTAAGGACCGCTCAGACGTCGTGATGAAAGGCCCCGCGGTTCCTAAAGTGCACAAGTCATCGATCTCTCCGGCAAAAACGGCAGACGGCGGATCCGGGCATGTTTGACTTGCGCCCTCATGGCTTGTACTGTCAAATGTCGTCTATTGTCAAGGCCCATGTCGGCGGGTGTGTTTTGCCGGGGCGGTTTTGTGCTTGACACCCGGGGAGCGACTCTTTATAGCTTCAGGTTGTCCGTGGCTGTTTCTTTTTGGGGTTTAGGTTTGGGAGATTACAATGGAAGCAAGAATTTTCAATTTCAATGCCGGGCCGGCAACACTTCCGTTGCCCGTATTGCAAGAGATTCGAGATGCGTTTTTGAACTTTAAGGGATCGGGAATGTCTATTACCGAGGTCAGCCATCGATCGAAGTGGTTTGACGAGGTGATTGAAGATGCTGTGGCCCGAGTAAAGAGGCTCTTGAAACTGGACGAAAGTTTTCATGTCTTGTTTTTGCAAGGCGGAGCCAGCCTGCAGTTTTGCATGATTCCTATGAATTTATTGTCCAAAGGCCAATCGGCGGATTACGTCAACACCGGTACTTGGGCTACAAAGGCCATCAGAGAGGCGCAGATCCAAGGCCGGCGCGTCCATGTCGTGGCTTCTTCGGAAGACAACGGATTTTGCTACATTCCGGCGAACATTGTTTTCAGCCCCGATGCCGGCTATGTGCATATCACATCAAACAACACCATCAAGGGAACCCAATGGGCATCTTTTCCCGACACCAAAGGGGTTCCGCTCGTGTGTGATATGTCATCAGACATTTTGAGTCGACCGTTTGATGCTGCCCCTTTTGGTTTGATTTACGCCGGGGCGCAAAAAAACCTGGGTCCTGCCGGAGCAACCCTGGTGATCATTCGCCGGGATATGCTGGGCCGGGTCTCCGATGGGATTCCCACCATGCTGAAGTATACGACCTTTGTTGAAAAGAATTCCATGTTCAACACTCCTCCGTGCTTTGCCATCTATACTATTCAATTGGTCCTGAAATGGCTGGAAGAGACGGTGGGCGGGCTGGAAAAAATGGAGACATTGAACCGCGAGAAGGCCCGATTATTGTACAAAGCTATTGATGATATGGACTTTTTTTCCGGCACGGCCGAAAAAGACAGCCGCTCCATGATGAACGTAACCTTCCGACTTCCTTCAGAGATTCTCGAAAAACAATTCGTTCAAGATGCCCTGGCCAATGGTTTGGGGGGACTCAAGGGACACCGTTCCGTGGGCGGATGTCGGGCTTCCATTTACAATGCCATGCCGCTGGAAGGGGTCAAGGCCCTGGTGGCCTTTATGAGTGATTTTGCCCGAAAGAACGGCTGAGTCTCGTCAACGTTTTCTCGGCATAGGGACCAGCCTGTGTGGCGGGGATGATTTTTCAGCGGTCTTTGTCGTCAACCTCGCTTTCATCGTCATCGTACGTTCCATATTCTTCGTCATCACAACCGTCATCGTCGTCCTCGTCTTCATCCGCCGTTGCTTCGAAGACGTCGACCCCAAACGCGACCAACTCTCCTTCGTCAAAATGCGACGAGACGATTTCTTCCAGCTCAGCCGACCTTTCTTCCAAATATTCGATGGAATCGGCTTCAATGTCCATGTCTATTTGCACTACGAATCTCGTCACCGGCCTTTTTCCCTCTCGTTGCAATGTCTTCTCGACTCCTTTTCAGGATAAAAAAACCACAGCGCCAATAAACCGAACCGAATGCTTGTTACCATACTATCGTGGTTGTTGGAATGGGAAAATCAAGTTCTTCGCCGATCAGCCACCGGACCTTTATTCGTTGTTCAGGAATCGGCAGGACGTCGGCCGTATTGAAATCCGACCGGTTCATCCCTGCCTACGCGGGCTTGTCGTCGCTTTGGGCCAAGATCTTTTGAACAATGCCGTCATAGGCCTTGGTGATTTGTGAGTCCGGATATTTTTCCAGACAGGACTCTCCCGCGTCTGCGCATTGCACCATTCTGGGGTCGAAAGGGATCCTTCCCAGAAAAGGCAGGTCCATCGACTGGGCGGTTTTTTCCCCGCCTCCCGTGCCGAACAGGTCCGTGATCTCCCCACAATGCGGACAGACAAAACCGCTCATGTTCTCGATGACACCTAAAATGGGCATTTTCATCGTTCTGCAGAAACTGATGGATTTTCTGACATCAGCCAGAGACACCTCTTGGGGTGTCGTTACGATGATCGCCTTTGCTCCCGGGATGGTCTGGGCGATGGTCAGGGGTTCATCCCCGGTCCCCGGAGGGGAGTCGACCAGAAGATAATCCAACCGTTCCCAATGGCAATCGGAAAGAAACTGGCGAATCACATTGTATTTCATCGGGCCACGCCAGATGACCGCCTGGTCCAGATCCTGGGCGAGGGATTCAATGGAAATCACTTTGAGGTTTTTCGAATATTCTTTGGGGATCAGGCGGTTGTCCGCACTGACATCCAGGAGCCCCTTGAGGCCCAGCATCCTCGGGATATCCGGACCGTGGAGATCGACGTCCATCAAGCCGACCTGCGCGCCTCGTGTGGAAAGGGCTACCGCCAGATTGGCGGCAACGCTGGTCTTGCCCACGCCGCCCTTGCCGCTCATCACCAAAAACTTATTCTTGATGATGCTCAACGTCCCGTGAATGAGTTGATCTTGAACATCGACCTTTGACTCCTGTTGCTGCTGGCTCCCACAACCGCTTTGAGACGGGCAGGACCCACATTCTTTTGTTTCACTCATTGAAAGACCTCCCATTGTTTAGTCTAAAAATCACACGCATTCGAAGATAAGCACGATTCCATTGTTTTCAACCCAGGGGCGAATCCGTCAGGTCCGGCATTCGTTGAGGCTTGGCTGCGGCAAGACCAGAAGATAACCCTTTTCGTGTTTTTGCCCTGTGCGCCGGGCGGTTTGTCAACAGCTCGTGCATTTGCGATATCGTTTTCAGTCGTTTTTACTTCTGATTTTTCCCTCTTTGCAGCAAACCGGCCACCGAAGGACGGATGGGTTTCTCACGATGCGTTCCGGGCGGGCAGAACCTGATAATAGATTGTCGAGTCTTTCCTTGTGATAGTGACCTTGCCCTCTTCAACCAGGGGATCCACCCATTTGAGGATCTCATTCTTGTGCACGGCCAGGGCCGCAGAAAGATCCTCCAGGGTACAGGGCCGTCGAGACAGCATGTTCAACAGGTTTTCCGGTGATCGGGCGCTTGTCCCATGGTTGACGGCGCGTCGAAATGGGGCGATGATCTCCGCTTTATTGCCCAGCACGCGGCAGAACCGCGCTAATGTGTCCGGCGATGTCTGCTGCGCGAACATTTCCGCCGGCGGACGGATAGACGTGTTGACATGGATTTTTTCCGGGTTAATTTTTTTGATCCACTTGCCGAATTCAGCGGCATCTTCTTGCGTGGCGTTGATGCCTTCCAAAACGAAAACCTCCAGCCATATGGCTCCCGCAAATTCCTGCCGAAAGGCAACCAGGCCTTCAACCATGTCTTTGAAAGTAATGCGAGGGTCAGGGCGGTTTATAGCCTGGAAAACCTTATTGTCATAGGCGTCCAAGGATGGCAGGACTACCTCGGCTTCCAGAAGAGATCGGCGGACAATCGGGTTCCCAAAAAGGGAGCTGTTGGTCAGGACTGCTACCGGAATATCCGTGAGCTCCTTAATTTGATGAATCAATTCACCTATGTGATCGTTCAGGGTGGGCTCTCCTGATCCTCCCAGGGTGACGTAGTCGATCCGCTCTTGTCCTATGAGCGTTGAGGCCAACTGGTCCAAGATGGACTCGATGGGCACATAGGATTTTCGCGTGGTGGTCGTCTGTTTGGTTGTGCCCAGCTGACAATAGATGCAGTTATACGAACAGGTTTTAAAAGGTACCAGGTCCAGCCCTAAGGACAGGCCCAGCCTTCGGGATGGAACCGGGCCGTAGATGAGTCGTCGCTTTTTTTCTGAATTGTTCAAGGGCACCTCATTGGTGTTAACGCAAAACGGGAAATGCCGTTTTTCCATAATCCGGTCTTAACCCTTTTTCCCCACGCGATGCAGCTCCTTGCCCCCGCAGGCAGGGCATGTTCTGGGACGGCCGGTGCCGGGAAGCTCTATCCATCGATTTCGGCAGTTGTCACAAAGAAAAGGGCGGTTGGATGCAGAATCGACCCTTCTGTAATTTCCTCCCTCCACGCTGATCGCCTTGCCGTGAATCAGTGCATCGGCCACGATCCGTCGTGCCTGCTCCACGATTCGTCCAAAGGTCGCCCGCGATACGCCCATATGGGCGCCCGCCTCTTCATGGGACATGCCCATAAAATCCGCGAGCCGAAGGGCTTCGAGTCCGTCTACCGTGAGCTGGACCTCTTCCAGGTCGATCATGGGGATTCCCCTGGGTTTAAAGTGGTCTGACTTGGGGTCGACATGCACCAGACGGTTTTTTTGCGGGCGTACCATAAGGCCTCCATTGTGAGCATATGCTAAAAACCCTATGCGAGATATCCATACTTGTCAAGGCCGGGCCGACCATCCAACGGTTCGAAAGGTTTTGTGTCTACAATGCAAATACATGGTGCCCTTTCGCACCGGGTGGGAACAGGCGTTGTCCCCGGCATTCTACCCGATGACGGCGACGTAATGGGCAAACTGCCTGAGGCTCAGGCTGGAGAACGCGTCAAAATCAGAGAACAACTCGAGGCCGGGAACGATGGCCTTTACAACCGGAATATCCAGGTCGTTCCTGGTCAGGTCGATGTAAATCGGGCTGTAGCCGTTGGCAGCCAAAAGTTGTTCAAGCCGCTTAAGATCCTCCGCCGGATTTCCCGAGCAATAGTCGGGCAGCTCCTCGTGCTTTATGGTCTTCAGTTCGTATGGGGCCGGAACGGGCCGAAACCATGAGGGATGATACGGGACTTCCAGCAAAGCTGACACGGCAGCCCTCTTGCCGTCAAGATCGCAGGCACAACCTTTTAGAATTTCTCCGGCGGGACCCCGGATGAATGCCTTGTAGCACGGAACTCCCAACTCTGTGGTGATGTCCAAGAACTGCACCTGGATCCCTTGTGCCTGCGCACGGGCTAAAAGCGCCCGGACCGACGGCTGGGCCGAATCGAGTAAGAAACACCGATGTGGGACAAAAGGGGCCAGTCTTTCACAGTCTCTTTCTATCACCTCAAGCAAGGCGTGAAGCCTGGCTTCCTCGAGGGTGTTTCCCGAGGCCAGTCCCGTGGAGGACAGGCCGCTGCTCAGGTTGACCTCGTCCAGGTTGGCAAAGAGAAACACCAGTTGGGCCGGAACCATAACCGGCCGGGGTTCGCCTAGACCGATCCGTTCCCCGGCAATCCAGTACAGGGGGTGATTTTCGTAGGAGACTTCAAGACGCAGGTCATTGGGACTCAGCGCTTCAACAGAGGCGTTTTGAACATCATCAAGCCGTCCGTAGACCAGTGTATGCCCGTGTTTGGAATGAAGTACGCGAGTTTCATCGACACTGGCCCAAGACGACACCCGTTCAATCACTTCCATGAGACATGATGCCCTTGCCCTTTGGGCGTTGAGTCCTTTTCCGTAGCTGGTCTGAAGTCCTGTCAACCGGTAACAATTCCGTCTTGTGGCTACTCGGACCTCCATATGCCATGGCATTTGCAGGGCAAAAGGGCTGAAACCCGCCGGGTTTTCCATTTCATTGCCGAATTTCAGGCCCATGCCTTTCAGCTTGCCCAAAGCCCTTTCGACGGTCTCCGCCGCCGAAGGGCCCGCTGTTTCAACCTGTGTTTTCCTCTCGTCGATGGCGCTTTTTAAATCCTTGATGGAGACAACGTTGTGTTTCCAGCCCTCCAGCGTCTCCCTTTCAAAGGGGACAGGGTACTTCCATTGGTCGGACGGGATGATGGGCTTGTGCCTTAGGATGTTTTCGGAAAGGGTCCGGATCCAATAGGATTTTTGGCTTGAGCGGTGTTTCAGAAACCATAAAATGTATATGAGCGGGGTGTGTTCGACAAATTCCTTCGGGTCGATCCTTCCCAATGGTTCGAGCAAGGATCGCAGGTGGGGGTTTAGAATGCAGGTTTCAACCATAAGCGCGAGCAGAACGGGGTCACCGTCCTTGCCCGCGCGGATTAACCGACCGGCCAAATTGGGGCCAAAAGTTCCCGTCATGCTTAACAGGTATTTGTGAAGAAAAGCGTCGTGGGGATGCTCTCTCAGGTATGCAAGGCCATCTTCAAAATCCACCGGTCCTGCCGGAACGGGGGTAAACGATCCCGTTCCAAGCTCGGTCCCCTGATGTTCCAATTCGTAGTTTGCCACTTGTTGTGATTCAGGTGTTGAAAGGGTTGGTTTTTGGGGCATGGCATTTCCTTTTTCCGCAGACCACCGGAATACCCCAATCCTAAGGCGTTCAGATGCTTCATGCCCCGATGCCGGGCTGTGGTCTTTGGGTTTCCGCATTTTTGTGAGTCAGTATCCGATCGTTGTCGACTTATTGGGTAGAGTAAAGCGCTGTGCTTGTCAAGATGTGTTGTCGCATATGCAATATTGAACCTTCCGTTGGCGAATGTGATCTTTTGGGAACAGGAAAATGAAACCTTTTGGGCCCGAGGCCATAGCCAAGGCCGGGTAGGCGCCATTGTTGGCGGTCTCGGCCCCTCGGCTTTCCAATCCAAGCAGGACATGGTATCGAGCATGTCCGGTCGTGGTCGCCATCCGGTGTCCTGATCGAAAAAACCGGTGGAAACGTTGACAGAAATCAATTATTTTTGGTAATTATAAAAACTTTTGGTCAAGGGCAAATTTACTGACATGGTCAACGGCGGGATTCGGGGCGGAAGCCGATAAATGTGCCGACCATGTCGGCAAGCATGGGACGGAAATAAGACAAGATGCGAATCAGGCTTTGCGAAGAACGTTGTTCGAAGTTATGCTCCATACTATAAAAACGCCGATAAGGTGGGTGGTAGTTAACGGACGAATCGGCAAGGAGGTTCCTATTGGATTTTTCGAAAACTTTTAAAAAATATGAGGTCCTGGTCTCGGATGTGGACAAAATTTTCAAGACCGTGCAGGAGGCCCATGGCGATTGTGTGCGTTGCGAAGTTCGTTGTTCAGATTGTTGTCATGCCGTGTTCGATATCACTCTGATCGAAGCGGTCTATATAAACTATCATCTCAATCAAACACTTCCCAGGAAAAAACGGCGCCCTGTTGTCATTAGGGCGGAAAAAGCAGACCGAAAATATTATCAAATCAAACAGAGACTGCAAAAGATGTACGTGGGTGAGGGCAAGTCTCCGGAGGAGGTATTCGTTCAGCTCGCCCATGAACGGGTGCGGTGTCCTTTGTTGAATGATGATGACCTGTGCGATTTGTACGAAAAGAGGCCCATTACCTGCAGGGTATACGGAATTCCAACATCCATCGGGGGAAAGTCGCATACCTGCGAGAAATCCGCCTTTAAAGAGGGGACTGCTTATCCCACGGTGAATCTCGACAAAATGAATGACCACCTTTTTGCCTTGTCCGCAGAGCTTCTCAGAGAAATCGGGTCAAAGAATCCGAAAATGCACATGAGCTTGGTTCCTCCATCGGTGGCGCTTATGACCACATACGATGAAGCGTACTTTGCTGTTTAATCAAGGAGATACCATGGTGCGAAAACTATCGCCTGAGGATAAAGAGAGAAAAAAGGCCATCTTTGACAGTATGTCGCCCCGGCGGCAAAAGCATATCCTGAAAAAAGAAGGTTACGACAAATGGGATCCCTTCATCGAGCCCAAAGACCCGATTGATATGCGAAAAGACAAGACCAACCGCACGGCCATTCAATTGGCCGGAGACTTTCTGGCGACCTGCGATCAGAAAAATTACAGCAACGCGTACGGACAGGGCGTCTGGGACATCTGTATCGGGATTATTAATGATGATGATCGGTTCAAGGGTATGTACGAATTTTCTTGCTGGTATCGAGATCTGGTGAAAGATGATAGCCTGGAGTGATGGGAGATGGTGAGCACCGATGTGCTGTTCATTCATGTCAACCTTTTGGCTTCCATTGACTCGCCGGATACCATTCCCATTTCTGAAGCCTTTATTTTGGCCCATCTGAAGAGTCGCGGTTTTTCCGGAGAGATTCTGGGGGATTTTGCCGACGCCCGCCTGATGCCCGGGGTTCTGGCAAAAACCCTTCAGGAAAAACAGCCCCTGGCCCTGGGGTTTACAGCGTACCAGGAAAACATGGAGCAAATACGCCTTTGGGCGCGATTTGCCAAGAAGATCGCACCGGACATAAAGGTTATCCTCGGCGGGCCTCAGGTGACATTTATGCCCGGTGGGGCGCTGCACCATATGCCGGAAGTCGATTTTCTCTGTCGTGGAGAAGGCGAGGACGTGATGCTTGGACTCACGCAAGCCTTGGCGGCAGGCACAGACTTCGGCAAGGTCTCGGGGTTGTGTTTTTTGCGCAACGGCCGGATCATGGAAACCGGTTTTGTGCGGGGAGCAAAGGACCTGGATACCTATGCCTCCCCGTATCTCGCCGATTTGATCGATTTGCGTTACAAGGACCGGGTTATCCTCCTTACGTCGAGGGGCTGCGCCTATGGCTGCGCTTTTTGCTATACGCCGAAGGCAAGTGGTAAGACGGTCCGGTTTTTTTCCACGGAACGCATTGTTCAGGAGATGAAGTATCTCAAGTCGAAAGGCATCACGGCTTTTTGGTTTGCGGATACCAACTTTTCCGTTTCACGAAAGCGATTGGTTTCCTTTTTGGAGGCCATTATCCGAGAGGTGCCCGGCATCCGCTTCTGGTGTCAAACCCGCTATGACCTTATCAGCGACGAGTTGCTGGCTTTGCTCAAACGGGCCGGCGCCGAAAGTTTGGCATACGGGCTTGAGTCGGCCAATCCTTCGGTCTTGGAAAGGATCCATAAGCCCATTGACTTGCAGCGCCTTTCGGATGTCATCCGCATGACCCAGGCTGCGGGCATCCATGTCGAACTTTTCAGCATGTTCGGACTTCCGGGTGAGACCTTTGGGCAGGCCCTTAACACCCTGGCTTTTGTCAAAGAAAACGATGTGTCCGTGAACGGCAACTCCATATCCCAACAGGCGCACCTTTTCTTTGGTACGCCCATGGATGAAGATCCTGAACGCTACGGCATCTACCCGAGCAAAAAAACCCGTCCCGCCTATCTCAGTGTTTGCAGAGACTACGAGACGGAAACCATGTCTGCGGAACAAATTCGGCGTATCAGCCTTATCTGGCGTTTGAACCGAGATGACTTTGCCGAAGACGTGCTGACTGGAAAAAATCTTTTTCATCGGGCGGCATTCATTGCTCGACATCGCAATGCCCTGGCTGACCGGCCGGAGGCGACCTGCCTGCTGGCCCGCATATATCTTGCCCTTGAAGAGTATGGGGCCGCTGTGGATGGTATGCGGCTTCTCGCAGCACGGTTCGGAGAAGATAAGATGGTCGCCGAGTTTCTCCAAGGCCCATTTCGATGTTTTAAGACATGCACGGGGTCCGCGCGGCAAAATTTCAAGCTGATTTACGACTGTCAGGGTTCTGTGGACGGCAGGGTGGTTCCCTCCACTTATGGGAGATACCAAGAAGCGGTCCTTGGGCAAGGCGTTTTGCTCCCAGAGTTTGAAGCCCACTTGCTGGGGGTTGCAGCGGGAGATTTCAGAGAATTCGACATCACCTTCCCGGCCGACTACGGGATGCCGGGCCTGGCGGGCAGAAAGGCCACCTTTGGTGTTTACGTGCGCCATGTGATGGAGCCGGTGATCATTACTGCATATAGCGAACTGGAAAGAGACGCGCCGGGGAACCAATTTGGGATGGATGATCTGGAAGCGTTGAGACAACACAATGTTCATGTCTACTATGTGACGGTCAACGGTGCGATCAGCCGGGGCTTTGTTCCTTCTATGCCCGACGCGTTGATGCTGATCAATCTGTATTTGCGACTGGGTTTTGTGGATAAGGCCATGGCCGTGGTCGGACGATTACCGCAAAACCCGATAGCTTTGAACCGGGTGGCCTATGTTTTTCAAATCAACCACCAACCTGAAAAGGCGTTGCGGTATTTGCAAAAGGGCGCCCGCGAAGGCCAAAGCGAGCGGCTGATTCGAGCAAAGGCCCTTTTTGATCTCAACAGGTTGCAAGAGGCTGAAGCTGTTTCCGGAGGCATCAACATGCCCGGTGATGTGGGGCTTGCCGAGCTTCGAGTGCAATTGTCTGAGAGGCTGGCCTTGCCCGTCGCGGCATATCTTGAAAGGCAAGAGGCATTACTGAACGCAAGGACGAACGCGATGCTTTAGGGCGCCTGAAGCCGGATGCATACATGGGTCAACATTGGAAGATATCAAACAAAAGATTCGACACCTTGTTTTTCGGGGGGAAGCAAAACAGCCGGCCGCCGACCTGGAAAAGCGCATTGCCAGGGATGCCGGTGTTTCCAAGAACCTTGTGAGGAGGGCTTTCAAGGAGCTCATTGGGCAAGGGGAGTTACAATATACATACGTCCACGGAACCAGCTTCCTGGAACCTTCCTTCAACCGTCCCGTGCACGTTTCCAAAAGGATTGTGCTCAAACCGCCGGATAGGGCCTATCAACAAAAACGCGGCGAGGTGGTTATCGCGCTGGCTGGAGGAGCGGCTTTTGGCAACGGCGCCCACCCAACCACGTGTCTGGCGCTTCAAGCCCTCGATGAAAGTTTTGGTGAGGTTTCAACGTTTCCGCTCCACAGTGCCTTGACCGGTCTGGATGTCGGGACAGGCACAGGGATTCTGGCGGTTGCTTTGGCGAAGTTGACGGCCTTGAATGTTGTGGGCGTGGACATTGATCCCCGTGCCGTATTTGAGGCCAGAGAAAATGTTTCTCTCAATGGTCTTTCCAGGCGGGTCACGATTTCAAACACGCGGCCGGAAGACCTGGTCGGGCCCTATGCCGTGATTATGGGTAACTTGGCTTACCCCACACTTGAGATCATGTCGCCTCTTTTCCGGAGCCGCCTGGAAACACACGGCACGCTGATTCTTTCGGGCTTCAAGGTCAATGCCTTGGAAGCGCTCCGGGAGGCCTATGCAAGCCGGGGTTTTATCCCGGTTTGGGAACGACCGGATAGGGGATGGGCGTGTTTGGTGTTTCGTAAACCGGCACGCCTGTGACGCCTTGCACTTGCAGGATTGTCGAACTATGCAACGCCGGGATTCGGTCCGCAGGTCAGGTTGCGCCGCCGGCGTTGCCCGACCAATGGGCGCAACATAAAAAACCGTCAAAGAGGCGGTTTGGACTTATGCAAAGAAGCTGTTCATGACACTTGTAAATTCTTCCCCACGCCACGCGGCGGCAGGCCTTGTCGCTTCAGATATCAGAATGTCCTGTTTTAAGAAGGGCAGGAAATCGGAGATCCGAGGGATAATGACGCGAACCACCGGAAAATCCAGTATGGGATGGGTGTAGTCTATCAGAATACAATCGGTGTCGAACCGCCCGCAAATCTCCTTTATTTTTTCGATTTCGCTGAGCATATCGTTGATCTTATTTCGCCTGTATGTGGTTTTTCGTCCTTGCTCAAGAAAAGCGATGTCTTTGGGAGAAATGCCGCATTTCATCAACAAGTAAAAATGATCTACTTGTGACCGGTGAACAACAGGTTTGTCCAACTGCGGCCGAGAAGCCAACAGCGTTTCGCGTCCCTGCATGCTTTCCGTGAAGCACCGGGTAAGCCCCTCGTCGGTGTCAAAAGAGGCTCCGGGGATCAATATGCGGTGTTCCAGACGGTCGGAACGCAGGTTGTGATTGATAAACAGCACACCTATGGCAGGCAGGAGACCGTTTAGTGAAAGATCCTTGATCATGACGCGGACGTTCTGCCGGCCGTAGAATGCGATCAAATCCTGTATAACGGCGTTGTCGACCGAATCCGGGTCGATAGAAGGGGCGATTCTTTCCGGCTTGATGGTTTGAATCTGGGCATGCCGTTCGAAGATCTCACAGGCGGCCTGAACAATTGCTTCCTCCATGGTGTTTCCCGCTGCAATGCCGTTGGATGCGTGAATGTACGTGACAAAATTGATGGGAACTTTCACGGTCTCGCAGTGCAGCATGGAATAGCCGTTGACCCAATGTCCGGCCATCGGGCTTTTTTTGATATCCTCAAAATGACTTTTCTGCAGATGGGCCTCGTTTGCCAGCAGATCCTCTATTTTCAGCGGATTTTGCACATGGTCCTGGTGGGCGTGGACATATCCTTGTAACCATGCGCCATTGAGGAACCTGTTGGTCTGTTGATTGTAAAGGGCCGGGATGTTAAACCGCACCCGTTCTTCGAAAACCGGGTAAAACAGTCCCGCGCTGAACCGTTCGGCCAGTTCTGCGTATGCGCTCGCCTCGGCCAACTGCGGTGTAATGCCTTTTCCGTTACACACGATTTTGATGGAATCAATCCATACCCGCCCCCAATGGATGTCGTCTGAGACCTTGAAGTGCGCGTATTCGGGCTGCAGATTGAGCCGTCGAAAACCGGCCTTGATTCTACCAATCGTATTGGACGGAAGATCGCACTTGCCATAGGCGTTTCTGATGCAATTCCGAAATTCCATGTCAACGGTTACCTCTCAAAAAAGGTTCGTTTGTTTTCAAAACCGTGCGATGCCCGGTACGGAAAACACGCCGGTGGGGCGCCGGCCGTGTGCTTTTAAACCGCAATGGCGAGCGCATCTCGTCTTGCTGGCTGCAAGGCAATGGTATCGCACAACATATCCTGGATTGCGTTGTCTGCATCTGTCGTCGGCTTGCCGCAAGGACCTTCGATGTGCAGTGCCGGTAATCAAGAAATATAGAAACAAAAACCCCGGGATGTCAATGTCCAAGGGGCTCCAAATCCACCGACGGGAAAAGGGCGTTTGCGGCAAACCTTGTGCCATGGGCCGGCTTTGATCGGGCTCGGGCACAAGTTCTTGACATGCCGCGCGGGTCGTAGTATAAAAACCGCGCTTTTGGTCCCGGTTCGCGGAGGCACACGGCAATGGCCGACAGCCCGGCAAGTTGTGGTGGTGTGTCCCGTGCCGGCAATTCAGAATATTTTATGCATAGTGATGGAGGGTACAAACATGGCGGATTATTACATCAACATTTTTTTGGATGACGAAAAACGGAAAAAGATTGAAGAGGCAGGACTGGCCGATCAAACAATAGAGGTAGATGGTAAAAAAGCCATTCAGGTGCCTATTGGTAAAAAAGAACAAAAAAAGCTGGTAAAAGGTTTTTCAGACCTCAGCTTTGATGCGTCAAACGCGTGTGTGCTTCCTTCGGAGGCGGAGGAAACCCTGCTGGGTTTTGTACTGGATAACAAGTCGTTGGATGTTATGAAGTTCGCCATTCTGAAGCTTTACAACCCGCTTGCGGGAAGGGATGTCTTTGGGCGGGGCACCGGCATGCGGTAGTGCCGAATCAAAGACATCGGCATTCCCGAAACCCTGATTTCGGTCAACAGCGTCTTTTGTCATCCTAAGGGCAAGTCCCAAGCCCGTGCGGCGGTTTGCGGCCTTGGTGCTGATATGCGGCTGCTGCGCCTTGGACACGGCAACGGGTTGTCAGTGTGTCTGTTTTTTGCGCCCGCAAGCGTTTTTTAAGCACCGGTGATTCGGGTGGACCCTGTTTTGTCACCAAAATGACACCGGCGAAAGGACTTCATGAAAGAATCAAAAAAGAAATCCAAGACAACCAGAGAATATATTCAAGACCAGGTCAACGCCCTGACAAACAATCCCCAATGCGGTACCACCCATTATAATATGGCCATTGGGTTGATCAAAGAGGGCAGGTATGATGAGGCCCTGGAGGAAATCAGCGCTGCCGTTGAAAGTTGTCCTACTCTGGCCGAGGCCTATGTGGCGGCCGGGGGCATTTGTCTCCATAAGGGGGATTTGGCCGGCTGCATCCATTATAATCAACGGGCGATAAAAGTCAGACCGAAATTTGCTCCGTCTTATGGGAACCTGGGTTTTGCGCACTTACAGCGCGGTGAAGCGGAGCAGGCCATACCATACCTGGAAAAAGCCGTTTCTTTGAACCCCATGTTTATCCAGGGCTACTGTTCCCTTTCCAGCGCCTATTTTATGCAGGGTCTTCTGGATGAGGCCATTGAGGCGGCAAACAAGGCCTTGGAGCTGGATGCCGCCTTTGCCGTTGCTCATAACAATATCGCCTTGGCCTATTTTGAGAAAGGCAATTTTAAAAAAGCCGTTGAGCATTGTGATATCGCTATCAAAAATGGATTCGATGTGGAGGATAAATTTCTAAAGGATCTGGAGCCGCATAGGTAGCGCGGCTCCGCAAAAGGTCTGCCTGCAGCGTTGTGCTTGCCTTGATATTCCGACGTGCGTGACGCATTCTTCATTCCTCGCCATTGGCATGCCTTGCATATGGGTTTTTTTCAAGGTCGTCTGCTTCTGATTGAATGCGGCATTTGTTGGATTCGTCGAACGT
>CAYSGJ010000105.1:0-29776 GCA_964430705.1 uncultured Desulfobacterales bacterium
ATTTGGCAGCACGCAGCGGTGGATCAACGGAACACCGTCGAAAAAGGAATGGACCAATCATGCTGAAGAAATTGGGCTCCTCTATTCAGTAAGTCCTGAGACGACACTGTTCGCAAGCTATGCAACGAGTTTTCGTATTCCCAATGTGGACGAGCTTGCTCAGGCCCAGGGAGGTCTCAGGCCCCAGGAAGGAATCCACATCGATGTCGGCGCACGAATGCGATATAAAGAAATACTTGAATTTGCCGTGACCGTTTTTGAAATGAAAATTGACGACGAAATTTTTTTCGACGGCAACTTACAGTTGAACCGCAACTACGAGGACAAAACCGTACGACGGGGCGTAGAAACCGACGTGCGGATGTACGCAACTGATTCGCTCTACCTGTGGGGCAACTATACGTACACGAGTGCCAAATTCGACAACACGGACACGTGGGTTCCCTTGGTGCCTGAACACAAGGCCAGTGTCGGCATTGAATGGCGGATCCTGGACCCGCTTATGATTTCCGTCACAGGCACGTATGTTGCCCCCCGCTTTGACGGAAACGACCAGAATAACGACCGATTCGACAAGCTGGACGGTTACTCTGTATTGGATGCCAAGCTGATATACGACCATAACGGCATGAAGGTGTTCGCGGGAGTGAACAATATGTTGAACAAGCTATACTCCACCGTGGCCTACAGCGAAACCTATTACCCCATGCCTGAACGAAACTTTTACGGAGGCGCTGAGTGGAGCTTCTAAAAAAGGTGATGCGCCGGCCTTACGTACACAAATGCTGTTTGTTTTTTGGCTTGCTTGCTTTTTCCCCTCTGACGGCGCCGTCGTGGGCAGGGCCTTATCGGCCGGCCGCAGGGGAAGAGGGTTCCTGGGCGATTCACATGGATGATGCCGCTTTGGTGGCCTGGGCGACCGATTGGCAAGATTACGAGCCCGGGCCGGAAGTGGATGCCGCCTTTGGCGATCCTGGGTTGGCGGTAGGTCAGGCTTCGGGGAATTCCTTTGATATTGTCGCTCTCGGGCGTGGGGGACAGATAACCATGATCTTTGATCCACCCATTCAGAACGGTCCCGGTTGGGATTTTGCTGTTTTTGAAAATTCCTTCAGTGATACTTTTTTGGAACTTGCCTATGTAGAGGCATCGTCCAATGGGGTGGATTTCTTTCAATTTGATAGCGATTCATTGACCCCCAGTGCCGTACCGGGCTTCGGAGCGGTTGATCCCACGAATGTTCAAGGGCTGGCCGGCAAGTATCGGCAAGCGTATGGAACCCCCTTTGATCTGGCTGACGTGGGACTTGCCACGGCAAGTCACATCCGGATTGTTGACATCATTGGCGACGGGTCATGTCTGGACACTACAGGCCATCCCATTTACGATCCTTATCCGACATTCGGAAGCGCGGGGTTCGACCTGGATGCCATCGGGGTCTCCAACGGAGCACCCTATCCTGCCGGTAACGTTACCACGATTTCCGATCCCGGCCCGGACGGCGAAGCCGGTTTTGGCGGCGGCGGCGGCTGTTTTATCGGCGGCTGTTTGTGATTCGCTAAAAATTTGGAAGCATTTAAAAAGATGGTTTCGTGATGTTTTTTTACCCAAAACGGCTTTGAGCAAAAATGGGTAAAAATGATTTGCAGATGCCATTGATGCGATAGAGTATTCACATCGAAAGATGGGTGGGAAGGCAGGAGTTGAGGCTGTGAAAAAGAAATGGATCGCTGTTCGCACAGATGGAAAAAGCCTGGATTGCGACACCGTCATTCTCGTCGGCGCCATGACCGTTGAGCAAGACGGCCACATCACCATGCTTTCCACGAATGTGGGACCGCAGACCAAGCACGAGTTCCATGCCCTTGCCCAGATGGCCTTCATTCAGTTTCAAGACGAGGAACTGGACGTTACCCCTGTCGACGGTCCGATCAAGGTGTCTTCAAAGAACGGGATCAACGAGATCCGTTCGGGCATGGCGATCTGTCGGACGAACACAGGCAGTGTATCCGTAATGGCCCACAGAGATCTGCCCAGGCGGAAACTCCTGCAGGCAGCCCACCGAAACTGCACCCGCTGGATCCGGCTGGACATCTGACATGCTCACCGTACAGTGAAAAAAGATTTGCGGGCCTCGAGTCTTATTCACGCACTTTTTGAAAAAATGTTTTCGTTGGGCAATGGGGCCGGAAACAATTGACAGGGATTAGAAAAACTGTTTTTAATGTATCGATTAAAAGATGATTATTACAGATCAAGGAGGGGGTTATTATGGCAAATTGTTGCGACATGAAAGAAGGCAATGTGTTTGTGTGCGACGCATGTGGTCTGGAGTTGGAAGTGGCCAAAACGTGCGCCTGTAATTCCGGTGCAGAAGGTTGTTGCACCGTGCCCCTGAGCTGCTGCGGCAAGGAGATGCGCAAAAAATAGCAGCGGTCGCGCGCGAACCACCAGGAAACCAATGTCGGCACGGAAAAGGCGCGGCGGTTTTCCCCCCGCGCCTTTTCGTTTTGAATCCCCATAGGCTTCAAGAAGCCCAATCCTTCACAGCGTGACTGTCGATGTTTAAAAAGGGCCAAAGTCACGTTTTAAATCTATGGCTTCTTGGGCGTCCGGATGTGTGCAGTTGCCGTTGGCGCACTGCGCACATTGGCCGCAAGACGCGCAACCGTCTTGGCCATCTTCAGGGTGTTGCAGTTTTTTGTACAACCGACGGATGAGATAAATTGCCGCTGCCAATACGACAACAAGCGTTATCCAAGTATCCATTGTCCCTCCAGTCTCTAAATGAAAAAGGCCCCCATCTGATAGACCACCGTTGCCAGAACAAAGGCCAACGCCGTGTTAAAAACCATCGAAAAAGCGCCCCATTTCCAAGAGCCCGCCTCTCGAGCGATGCAAACGACAGCCACAAAGCAAGGGGCGTAAAACATGGTAAAGACAATCAAGCTCAAAGCGACAGCCGGTCCCCAGTTGGGCGCTGTGGCCAGTCTCTCCGAGAGGGAATCGCTTTCTTCCGGGTCCACTTCCCCCAGCGAGTAAGCCGTGCCCAAGGTAGATACGACGACCTCCTTGGCTGCAAATCCCCCGACCAAGGCGATATTGGTGCGCCAGTCAAAACCGGCCAGTTGGGTAATGGGCTCCAGAAAAGAACCGATGCGACCTGCGATGGAATGCCTTAAGCGCGTTTCCGCTTCCTGGTAGTCAATAGCCATCATCTCCTCCCGAAGTCGCAGGGCTTGATCAGAAAGTTCGCCTTGTCTTTCCGCAGCTTCATATTCCTGAGCAACAGAGGGCCCAACCAAAGCCAACGCTTTTTCCCGTTGCTTTTCGAATTCTGCCGCTTTGAAATCCGACAAGCCTGGAAAGGTCATCATGGCCCAAAGAATGACGGCCACGCCGAGAATAACCGTGCCGGCCTTCTTGATGTATTGCCAGGTGCGTTCCCACGTGTGCACTAACAGTCCTCTAAAGGTTGGGAGCCGGTAGGGGGGAAGCTCCATGACAAAGGGCGTCGAATCCCCTTTGATGGCCGTCATTCGGAGCAATTTGGCCACGACAAGTGCGCCGATCCAGGCCGCCACCGTAATGAGGAACATCATGAACGCCTTGTGGTCCGAAAAAAAAGCGCCTATCAAAAGAACAAAGACGGGAAGCTTTGCCCCGCAGTTCATAAACGGCGCCGTGAGCAAGGTGGCCAGGCGTTCCCGAGGGGACCGCAGTGTTCTTGCTGCCATAACACCCGGTACGGCGCATCCGCCCGCAATACCGCCCGAAACGATAAAAGCCATGACCGAAGAGCCGTGTAATCCGAATGCTTTGAAAACCCTGTCCAGCATATAGGCCACCCTGGCCATGTATCCCGAGTCTTCCAGAATTGCGATGCCGAAGAACATAAACATGATAAGCGGTACAAAGCCTAGAACACCGCCTACGCCGTCGATAATGCCCGATACGACCAGGGATTGGAGCATTCCTTCCGGGATATGGGCGCCAGCCGTATCGCTGAGCCACCCAAAAAAGTTTTCCAACCAGACGACGGGGGTTTCACTGTACGTGAAGGTAAACTGGTAAAGCCCCATCAGCACGACCAGCATAATGATGGGACCTAGAAATCGGTTGGTCACGACCTTGTCTATCTTGTCGGATGTATAGAGTCTGTTTTGATCCTGCTCGTGCTCAATTACCCCCTGTTTTAGAATGCCGTTGATAAAGCCGTAGCGATGATCCGAAATAAGGGCCTCCGGATAGGTGTCCAGGGTCTTTTTCATGTGCATCGACAAGGATTCGACGGTTGTTTCCAGTTTTTCCGACAGGGTTGGGTTGCTTTGTCTTCCTTTTTCGAGAATCTGCTCGTCCTTTTCCAGGTACTTCACGGCGACCCATCGGGCCGGATAAACGCCCTGTAGAAAGCCGCCTGAAACGATATCCTTTTCCATCTCCAGCAACGCATTGTCCACATCCGGCCCATAAGAAATCAGGAGGGGCGCTCTTTTTTCGCCGCCGATTCTTGCGGCCTGCACCATCAGTTGATCTTTGCCCTTGCCGCTTCGGGCGATCGTTGGAATGACCGGCACACCCAGCAGCCTGGAAAGTTTTTCCGCGTCGATTTGGATCCCCCGGCTTTTGGCCGTGTCTATCATGTTGAGCGCGATGCACACGGGGATACCCATTTCCAGAAACTGGACGGCCAGGTAAAGATTCCTTTCCAGATTGGACGCGTCCACAATGTCGATGACAGCGGTGGGCCTTTCTTCAACAATAAAATTTCTGGCGACCAGTTCCTCCAGGGAATAGGCCGTCAGAGAATAGGTTCCCGGAAGGTCGACGACATGAATTTTCTGCCCGTTGCGGGCATAGGTGCCTTCCTTCTTTTCAACCGTGACGCCCGGATAGTTCCCTACATGTTGGCGGGCGCCGGTCAACTGATTAAACAGGGTGGTTTTTCCGGAGTTGGGATTTCCGGCAAGTGCTATGGTCGTTTTCATGGTCTAGTCCACCTCCACTTCGATATAGTCCGCCTCGCTGTTTCGAAGCGTCAGAGTAAAACCCCGCACTTTCAGGGCAACGGGGTCGTACAGCGGCGCCCTGCCTTGGACTTTGATCGCCGTACCGGGGACCAGTCCCATGTCCCGGATGCGTCTGCCCAGCTCACCGTCCACCTTTATTGCGGATATGGTCCCGGACTGATTGTCTTCCATTCGTCGCATATTTATCTTTTTCATTGTTCGTTCTCCTCTTCACAGGTTCGTCCGCCGCCCAGCGCGCTAGAACGCCAGGGCGACTCTGGCAAAAAACTCATTCAGGTTGTCGTCCGCGCCCGGGGCGTTTTCGTAATGGCTTTGTCTGAATTCTGTCATCAGGGTGCATACCAAGGATGCCTGTTCAAACAGAGTGTATGCTGCACCGAAACTAAATCTGTTTTCCAACGCGCCTGCTTGTTCCCCTGACACGTCGTCGTCAAAAAACTCCTACCGTACCGCCAGTTGCAAGGGATCGCTTACCTGATAGGCCACGGCGAGAAAACCGGGCGACTCCTTTGCTTCTTCATCGCCGCCGGCGTTTTCCCTGCTAACGGCCGTCATGAATTCGGCGTCCAGATCTACTTTGATCGGTTCGATGGCGTAATGAACGGTTCCGCCGATGGTTTGATTGCGATCGCCGTCTCCCGGTTCGGAATTGAAAAAGAGTGCAAGAGCAATGCAGTCGTCGAGGCAGTAGGCGGTCGCGTTGGCGATAAAGGAAGACACGTCATTGGACGCGGAATAGGTCCCGCTCTTGTCTCTGGTAAAACCCAGGTCCGCCTTTTCTGCTTTATCCGCCAAGGTTTCCCCCCGGTAGGCCGTTAGTGACACATCCATGTTCAGAATGCCGGGCGTCCATCCGATCGTCGCCCCGGCCTTGTTGATTTCGTACAAATCTTGGGTGATGGGGTCCGTGACGAGGTTGGTTACGAAATACCCAAAAGGCTGAGTCCGTTTTCCGCCGACGAAGTAAAAAGGAAATGTCTGTTTTTGTAACGTAATGATGGCCTCATCCACGAACACGTCGTCGCTGGTAGCGTCATCGCCGTCGCCGATATCTTCGCCTTTGAGGAAAAGACTGCCCCGGGCCGTTTCATAAGGGGCAATGGCCACACCGATCTCTGCAGTTCCCAACTTGAAATCCGAGGTTGCATCATTCACGGAACTGTCTGATACGTCGCTGTCGTCTGCCGTTTCAAAATCGAACTCCAGTGCGCCGCTCAGCACAATATGGTCTGTCAATTTCTGGGGCTTTTCCTTTTCTGCCTGTTCATAAAGCCCAAGTCTCTTTTCCAACTGTTCGATGCGTCGGCGGAACTCGTAGTCTGAACTCTGCGCCCAGCTCGACACCGGGAGCAAGGCAACGATACTCAGCCAACCAGCGATGCCCATAACCACGATCCCCATTTTCATGACCGTTTCCTCCTAAGCCTATCAATTGTCTTAGTGGCCTTGTACCCATTACAAAAAAAGGCGCAACCTGAAAGGAACCACGCTCCCAGGTTGCGCCTTCACTTCCTCCGCGCTATCATGCCGAAGGCCGTAAGGCCGACCTTATCAAGCTAGTCCAGTCTAGCCAAATAAGACTAATCTAACTTTACAAGCCTTTCATCATTCTGTCAACTTTTTTTTTAAAAATCACATTTTCGTGAAATCGCGGGGGTTAAGGCACAGGGGCCATCGAAGCGAAGCGCACGGGAGAAGACCAAAGACGACTTGCGGTTGTAGCCCCGGCGTCACAAGAAAACGCTTTCGAAAGCGCCTGTCAACTGTCCGTGTCGTCTATATTTTCCATTAAACGCGAAATTGCGTTGATTTCCTCAAGGCATTCTTCATGGCTCACGTCCCCCGAGTGTAGCCTTGTTTTCAACCGGATCAACATGCCCCGGGCGGTTTCGGTTCGCGTGTTGTACCTTTTCACTCCCATTAGGAAGCTGTTCAAGTTGTCCGCCAGAAATCTGAAACTATCACCTTTTCTGAACGCAAAAGGTCTTTCCGGATATTTACCCTCCGCCGCGTTGCGCACGATCTTGTCGATCTTCAATGCTGGGCCGGCAATGCCGTGGGTGAACTTAATAGCCCAGACCAGAACTCCGATCGCCATACAGATCAGGATGACAACCATCTTGGCGATGAATTGGATATTCAGGTCGCACACGAGCTGGTCGTCCAAAACGAAAAAATAGATCCAGGACACGAGCAACGTTGTCGCCAGCAGGTATAGCACAAGAAGCAAGACCATATTGGCGGCAAAGCCGAACTGAAACGACTTGTCGACAAAGTATTTTTTGCGAATCGTTCTTTTCATTCAAGTACTTTCCTTCCATGCAATGTCGAAATGATAACGCTGACCTAAATGCATCCACAAAAAAAGAAATGAAAAAATACGACTTTTCTGGAATGCGACGGGTTATCCTGCGAATAATCCATCTCAGCGTCTCGCCGGTCTATACCGGCTTCATGGTCCGGTGTAGCGAAGGTCATCGGAGGTATCTATGAGCCCGTCCGGTCCCGCACTGATCAGAATAAATCCTTTTTGATTGTCAACGGCTGTGTACACCAAAGTGTTTCCCCAATGATCCGCGGCGATGTCCCTTTGGGGGTTCTCTTTGAAATTTTTGGCCATCCAGGTTTTGAAAGCCTCGGTTTTCGGATAACGACCCCGTTTCATAAATTCGTAATCTAGCATATTGCTGATGCTGCGGAGATCTCCGGCCGTTGCTAATTGTTGGGCATAGGACACCGTCTCCTCGTAGAATTCCTGTATTTCGTCGGCGTTGCCTACGATGACTCCCAAAGCAATGCCGCTGACTATCAAACGCCTGATTATCTCGATCATTTACAAGACCTCGGTTTTTTCTTTCGGATGTCAGGGCTCAGGAAGCGCCTCCTTTCTTTGCTTCATGCGGCGTATAACGACAAATGAGCAAGCGGCGATAGCGATGCCGACTAAACACGTAGGCACCACATAGGTATTGTAATAATAGCCCCACTTTTTCACATAGGTGTAAATTTCGAGGCGCTTACCGTCGAGTCCGGATTGGTAGCACCAAATGTTGTCGTCACCTCTTTCGATAACCATCGTGTCATCGAAAGCGCGGTTTTCTTTTTTATCCAAAACGGTAAACCGAATTTCCGCCCGAGCACCATTTTGCTTCAATCCGATGAAGTCTTTGACGAAAAATCGTCCTTCGCTTTTCGCAAATCGATTCTTGTACAACTCTTTATTCACATAACATTCGACAAAATATGCGATATCGTCGACTCCGATTATCGATTTGTTCAATGTAATTCTGGTTCTTCCCCTGGTGCTGTGTGCCAGTGCCGACTCCCCAGCTACTGCAACCAGGGAAAATATGACAAACAAACAAAATATTTTTGCTTTCGTGGATCGCCGCGTCATTTTCCGCTCCTTAAATCGTAAAAGCGCTTCGAGTTATCTTGATGAATGGTGAGAGAAAACTCTTTTCGCAGGCGGTCGTAAACGTCTCGCCAGGCGTTACGGTACCGCGAATAGAGCAGATCATTTCTCACATAGGCCTTTTTCTCATCAAAGGACGGTTCTTGGCCTTCAGTCTTTTCCGTCACTTGAAACAGATAGTAACTGTCCTTTATCTGAGTGGGCGCGGAAATCTCATTCACGGCCAGGTGTTCAACGGCATCCCGCCACGCCCGTCGGAAACGGCTTAAGGGCCGCATGCCCGTGTCTCCGCTCTTTTCTTTTGTCTTTTCATCGGTGGAATGGTTCAGAGCGGCGGACGCAAATGTTTCGTCACCTTTTTCGATGCGTTTCTTCAATTCGGCTAGAAATTCCGGATCCTCGTGCCGGAGGACCCGGACCCGGTACGATGGCGTGGTGCGATAACTGCCTATGTTTTCTTTGAAGTAGGCCCAAACCTCATCTTCCGTGAACGATTCCCGATTGATCTTGGGCACCAGGGTCTCCTGCATGATTTTCAAAAAGAGGTCCGACATGAATCCGTGGATCTGGGCCCGGACCCGAGGGTCCAGGTGGAGCTTTTCCTTCAGTCCCTTGGCGATAATCAACTCCATGTTCACGGCATGGTCGAGAATGTATTCCGGTGTGAGCCGTTCCGGGTCATCTTGGTGTCGTGCCTTCCTTTTCAATATTTCGTAGTGAGCTTCGAGGTCCTCAATCGTAAGGCTGCCGCCCTTGAACTCGACCACGACATTGTCGCCTTTTTTCTCACTCATACAGCCCGTCAGGCATAAAAAACATGTCGCCCATGCCAGCATTATTCTCATAACAGATATCCTTCCATCTTTTTTCAATACAGCTTAGCCTGCGTACAACGCCAACATGCCGGCCACCAAGCCCCAGGCCACGTAGCCTACGATCGCCCCGAGCACCAGGATCAAAGCCGGTTCGACCATGGCGCTCATTCGGGCGATTTTATCCTGCAACAATCGCTCATGCAGTAACCCTGCCGTTTCCATTGCCTTGTCCATAAGTCCGGAGTGCTCCCCGATCTTGACCATTGCCTTGACAATAGGAGTAAAGAAGGCATCACCAGCAAAAGCGGACGAAAGCGGCTCGCCGGCCATGACTTTTTCGTTCATATCGTCGATTTTTTTTCGTACCGCCAGGTTGGACACGGTGGCCGCGGTCGCCTTGAGGGCATCTATCAAGGTGATCCCGCTTTCCAGCAGAGAAGCGCAGGTCTTGGAAAACTGAACGATCGCCCCATAGCGAAAGACCGGACCGATCATAGGAATGCGTATTTTGTATCGATCGACGTGGACACGCGTTTCCGGGATGGCCAACAGAAAACCGATCAGGGCCATGGTGCCCATCAAGCCGAGGGTGATGCCCGTGGCATTTTTCGTCAGGAAGTCCGCCACATCCAAAAGAAACTGGGTGTTGGCGGGTAGCGTTCTTCCTCCCAGAAGCACCGCGAATTTGGGGATGACAAAGGTCACGAGAAAAACGATTACCGCTGTGGCCACCCCCACGACAACGGTAGGATAGATCATGCTGATCACGATCTTGGACCGAAGAGCCGCCTTGCTCTCCAGATAGTCTGAAATGCGGGCCAACACCGTGTCGAGTATGCCCCCCATTTCGCCGGCGCGAATCATATTGGTGATCATATCAGAGAAAATCCGCGGATGTGCGCTCATGGCGTCGCTCAGGGGTTCACCACCCTCTATTTTTATCTTTACGTCATTCAAAATAGCTTTGAATCTCCGATTGTCCGCCTGTTCATGCAAAATCTCGATAGCCTCCGAAATCGTTATGTTGGATGTCACCAGGGAAGAAAACATGCGAAAAAATAAAACGATGTCCCTGGTTCGAACCCAGCCGAAACTGGCCATGACCGTACCTACGTTGGCCGTTCGACGACCGCCGTCGAGGCGGGCTCCCTCCTCTATCTCCGTGATGGTCAGTCGTTGCTTTCTCAATTGGGCGGCTGCACCTTGCCGGTCCGGCGCCGACACGGCGCCTCGCACTTTTCGCCCCTCTTCATTGATCGCCTTGTATGAAAAAATCGGCATGGAATCGTCGTTATTCCGTCCCTACAGAGTATTTGAACGCCTGCGCAGTAATCCGATCAATCGATGGTGACGCGTACGATCTCCTCGGGTGTGGTTAGACCGGCCTTGACCTTTTCAACGCCGTCTTGTCGCAGCGGTCGAAACCCTTTACGCATCGTGGCGTCACGGCGAAGCTCTTCCCATGAGGCTCCCGACAGGACTTTTGCCTTGAGAATCTCGTCCAGAGAAAAAAGCTCGAAAATCCCTGTTCGACCCCTGTACCCCATGTGACAGTAATCGCATCCCGGACCCCGCCGAATGGCAAACCGATCGCCTTGAAGGCCCAGCATGGTCATTTCCGCATGAGAAATATTCTCCCAGTTTCCGCATCGGGGACATACCGTTCGAACCAGACGCTGAGCGAGTACGGCCCGGACCGACGCCGCCACCAGAAAAGGCTCTGCACCCATATCGATCATGCGATTGAACGCGCTGGGAGCATCGTTGGTATGCAGGGTCGAAAGTACCAAGTGCCCCGTGACCGCGGCTCGCAGCGATATGCTCAAGGTGTCGCTATCTCGAATTTCTCCAACCATGATCGTGTCCGGGTCCTGACGCAGGATCGCCCGCAGGGCCGATGCGAAGGAAATCTTTTCTCCCGTACTCACATGGACCTGATTGACGTTGCCGACCGTCAGTTCCACGGGGTCTTCAATGGTGGTGATGTTGGTCGTTTCGTTTCTCAGCAACTGAAGCGCCCCATACAAGGTCGTGGATTTGCCCGACCCCGTTGGACCGGTAACAAGCACGATTCCATGGGGGGTCCGCAGGTGAGCCTTGAACTGCTCTAAAACACCCGACGGCATTCCCAATGTGTCCAGTTCGATGCGTTCGTCGTGAGGCGGCAGCAACCGCAGGACCGCTTTTTCGCCGTAGATGACGGGCAGGGTGCTGACACGGACATTGACGCCGTCAATTTTCACATCCAAGGCCTGTGGCGAGAAGTAAAAGGCGCCGTCTTGGGGTTTACGCCGTTCGGCGATATCCAGCCCGGCCACAACCTTGATACGCGACACCAGCTTTGCAGCAAGATCAAAGGGCAGGACTTCCGTCTTCTTGAGCATGCCATCTATGCGAAAACGGATCACCAGGTCACTTTTACCCGGTTCCACATGGATGTCGGAGGCCCCCAGGTTTACCGCCCGTACCATGATCTTTTCGAACAGTTCAATGATGAATCCCGTATCTTCTACATCAACCCGCACGGGTAGCTGAATGGTGGTGTCAAACTGGCGGCTGAAAAAAAGATTTTGCATCTTCCTCAGCTTTTGCGGGGACGTCAGGACCAGCTTGACCTGTTTCTTGGATAGACGGGAGATGGTCTGCATCATGGCCTTGGGCAACGGACCACTGCAAGCCAGAAGGAGCTCGTTGTTTTCTCCCGTACCCACGGGAAGTACATCGGCCTTGATGGCAATTTGATGCGGGATGATATTGATGATTCCCTTTTCGATGTTTTCCACCGTATCTCTGAAAAGGGGAATGCCCAGGTACTCGGCCAGATACCCGGTCACTTCCTCTTCCGTAAGAAGTCCCTCCCGCACGGCGATGGTGCCGATTTTTTCTTTCACCATGCGCTGCGTCGCGAGTAGACGGGACAATGCCTCACGGTTAATGGCCCCTTTGTCGACAAGGAATTCTCCGAAACGTTCCAGCCGCATCTCTCCTCCTAGTCGGCCATTGTGCCGGTTCGCGAACCGGTGGTGAAAGTTACGACCTTTTGGCGACGTGTGGAAAGTCGCTTTCGCAAAAGGTCCTGATTCTTTGCCGCGGCAAGCCCGGCATCCATGCCGATCTGTCCTTCGTCGATGAGGCGAACGAGGCTCTGTTCCATGGTCTGCATGCCAAGCTGAACCCCTGTTTCAATGGCAGAATAGATCATGTCGTCCTTTGCCTGGCGGATCAGATTGGCGATACCCGGCGTGGAAAGCATGATCTCCACGGCAGGCAATCGACCGGTTCCGGCGGCATTCGGGAGCAGCCGCTGCGAAACAACGGCCCGCAAGACAGAGGAAAGCTGCTGCCGAATATGGGTTTGCTCACCTGCTGGAAAGGCGCCCACCAAACGATTGATGCTTGATATGCAATCCCGGGAGTGGAGGGTCGAAAACACCACGTGACCGGTTTCGGCCGCCATGATCGCCGTGCGCATGGTGTCCAGATCCCGCATCTCTCCTACCAAGATGACATCCGGGTCGGCCCGCAAAGCGTCCCTCAGGGCACCCGCAAAGGAGGGCACGTCCGTGTGCAGCTCGCGTTGGTGGATGACGCTCTTGTTATTCTGGTGGACGTATTCGATGGGGTCTTCGATGGTGATGATATTGCGGCGCATACGGGCGTTGATGTCATCGACGATCGTCGCCAGGGTGGTGGACTTTCCCGAACCGGTGACCCCTGTGACCAGAATCAATCCGTCCCGGAGCCGTGAAAAACCGGCGATACTCTCCGGCAGGCTCAGGCTTTTGAAACTCGGGATACCGTCGGCCAGCATCCGCACAGCCACGCTCAAGGCGCCACGTTGGTAGTAAGCGGCGATTCGAAAACGACCCACGTCGGTTACGCTGACGGCGAAATCAACGGATTTCTTTTCCTTGAGCACCGCTTTGTGCCGCTCCGTGAGGATCTCCTCAAGGCATGTTTGAATGTCTTCCGCTGAATACGGTTCGCACGCCATGGCCGTCAGATCGCCTTTGATCCTGAATATGGGCGGCATCCCGGCGGTCAGGTGAAGATCGGAGGCTTTGCGCTGTAAGGTTTCAAAAAAGAGCGCTTTCATGCTGCAAGGCCTCGATTCGGGCATCTTGTTCTGCATGCAAAGATCCATTGCGTTATTCCTCCAGGATATTTTCTTTTCCTTCGGTGATCTGTTCGTGGGAGCTCTTTCGACCTAGGAATCCATCCGATACCCCACCGGCCAGAGCCGGATGGGCGACGACGTGAGGGGTTAAGATAATGACGGTTTCCGTCTTGCGCTTGGTGTCCTTGATCTTTTTAAAGAAGAATCCCAGAAGCGGAATATCGCCCGCAATCGGCACCTTGGTCTCCGAAAAGTCGATCGTTTCCTTGATGATGCCGCCGATGGCAATGGATTGCCCCGATTTCGCGGAAAGTATGGACTTGAGCTCGCTCTTGCTCGTTCCGTCCAGGGGAAAATCAATTACCTGGCCGGTCTTCTCGTTTACTATCTGGATGGTGCTGTAATTCAGGAGGGGGCTTGAGATTTCCGCCTCAAAATCGAGTGTGATCGTTCCGTCCTCGTTGATGAAGGTAGTCATTTCCACATCCGTGCCCAGTTCCTCCCGGGCGATGTTCACCTCGAAGGTCGTGATCGTGTCGCCCTGTTCACCGACAGGAATCGTCTTTGTCTGGACGTCGTCCCTAAGAGGTGTTTCTTCCCCGACAAAAAACTCCACCTTGCTGTTGTTGGCGGCCATGAGGAATGGTGTGGCAATCGTCTCGGCCCGCCCGGCGCGTTCATAAAAGGCGATACGGGCGTCCAGTTTGGCGCCGTCGAAGACATAATCGAGGGTGGTTGCCCCGACCGTGCCGCCCAGAAGATTTACGGTATGGTCGAAGGCGCCGGTGAAACCGGTTCCCGATCGGCCTTCTTCCGTATAGATGAAATCGAAGAAGCTCTCAAAACCGTCATCCAAGCTGAGTTGAAGGATCCTGATTTCGAGCAGCACCTGGTTGGTCGGCGTATCCAGGGCCTCAATGATGCCGGCCATCTCGTTGAGGAGTGATCCGTCCAGAGAGCGGGCGACAATGCAATTGTTTCTCTTGAAAACGGTAAGAATCGCCAGCACCGGCGTTTTACGATCGGAGGCGGCAACAGATCCCGGTACGCGGGCTCTTTCAACACGGCCCAATCCGCCGTCCGAGGGATTCTCCGGGGAAAGAACGGGCCCCTCATAGGCGCCGCTTCCCACCTCGGCTTCTTCTTCGGGATCGATGTGGCCGTAAATCTTCTCATCTTCAACGACTGCCAGGTGGACTTGCTCGCCCATGGCTGCCTGGATGACCTTGGCCATATCGGCGGCATTGGTATAGCGTATGAAAAACGCCCGTGTCTGATCGCTCTGGCGGATCTCAATATCCTGCAAGTACTCGTCTCTGGTCATCAGGGTGATGATCCCATGACCTTCCCGGTACCACAGATCATTGAGTCGGCAGATCGATTCGAGAGCGGTCCGCAGCGTAAGCTCCTTTAAATAGACGTTGACGGAATGATCTGCGATGGTGTTGGTAACCACCACATTGTATCCGCAAGCCTCCGTAAGCAGCTCGGCGAGAACGCGGATGCTCACATCCCTCAAAACTAGGGAACGGAGTTCTTCCTGCAATCCTTTCAGCGGGGCATCGGTGGATTGCGCCAATTTCCGACGGGCCTCTTCCATGCCGCTGACTTCCGTTCCTTTTATGATTTTCACCGTGGGGACGGTCGGTGGTATGGGCGCTTCTATTTTCTCATCCGCAACGATATCGGAATGCTTTCGCGTGTTAAAAAGCGAGTCTTCCGGTATCCGTCGCTGTCCGGTAATACCGGCACATCCACCGGTCAAAAAAAGAATCCATACCAGCAGGACCGACGCCTGTATCCGCTGTCGCATCATTTGATGACCACCTCGTAGGACTGATTGTTTCTTCCCATGAACCAGACGATCTTTTCCTCGATCCGGGAGAGCACAAACTCGTGTAGAAGACCGTTTCGAATCAAGCGGAGTTTGTCGCCAAGTCCGTAGACAGCCATGACATCCTGCCCATCGGCCTTTACGATGGCACGGCTGGTTCGCTCTGTACGCAGGATCCCTTTCAGGGTTACCTTTCGTATGGCCTTTTCGTAGTTGTAAGGATTGACTCTTGCCGGCGGCTGCAGGAAAGGGCTTCGGGATTCTCCCAGAACCGTCCCTGCAGACAAGACCCATATAACCGCGCCCAGAAATATCGGCATCAAGGGATTCATGGTCTTTTCCTTTCCGTTTTTCATATCAGTTCTCATGTCATCAATTCTCATATCATCAGGCGCATGGTGATGTGGAGATGCCCATGGATCCCATTTTCCATGCGGATGCCTTCGATCTTTACGGCATCGGGCAGTACCAACAGCTCGTTTAGAAACCGGACGAAAGCATAGAAGCTTGCCTCCATATCCACCTCAAAGAGGTTCCAGTCGAGGAATCCCCCCGCCACCTTTCCTTTGGGCGACAGGGTATTGACGGCCAGGCGGTGGGATTCCATGATTTCATTGATTCTACTCAGTAGCTCCGTGACCTCGCGCTCCGCGCCGGTCCGCACGGCAGTCCCTTTGAGCTTTTTATTGATTTCTTCCAGTTCCCGCCGGTTTTTCTTCAACGTCCGCTCGACAGCCACGGCCGACGGGGTCTCCTTCAGGTTGTTGACCTCGGCGATCACCTTGTTGAGCCTTTGGACGGTGCCCCTGAGTACCTTTTCCTGCGGTTCGTACACCCGTTTCATGTAGAAAAACGCGCAGGCCACGATGAGCACCGCCATCAGGCCGACCGTCTCGAACCGGGACAGCCTTCTCATGCCTTCTCATCCCCAGTTTTGATGCTCAATTCGAAATCGATGCCGAACGGTTGGGCTCCGTTCCTTTCCAGTTTCTTGAGTGCCGCGGATTTGCACCAATTCTCGGTTTGAAGGCGTGTGGCCATTTCGCCAACAGCGGGAAGGTCGGATGCCGAACCGGTGACGGTGTAGTCATACAGGTCCTTTTGCACGATCGATGACAAAACGATGCTGTCCGGCACGCCCCGGGCGATGCCTTCGAGGCACGCCACGATGTGACCAAGGTCTTCGTCGGCCCGGCCCTCGATGTAGGCGATCTTGCGCTTGGCGAAGGCAATCTCCTCCTCGATTCGATCAGACTCTTGTATGAGCTTCTCGTATTCAGCGACATCGGCCTTTCGGGCTTTCAAGTCACTGGTCAATTGCACGATTTGTTTCTTGTAGACCGTGTCCTTGTGCTTCATGTATCGGTAATGACCGAACAAGAGAATCAGCACGACAACCGTGGTCGCCAGGGGTGCCATGTAGGCGCTTTTTTTCAGCTTGGGAACGATGGGCGCCCTGTCGTCGATGCCGATCCTGCGGTCCCGACGGCCTCGAAACTCCCGAACGGCCGCCCCCACCACGGTCCCAAAGGGGGCATGGACCGGGTCCTCCCTGGCATCCATGATTCCGGCGACCCGTGAAAGAATCAGCGCCCTGGCGCCGTTGGGGCAATAATCGGCGATATAACTCACCACGTCCGCCCTGGCCGCCCCGGGTCCCGATAAGATAAGAGGTTCCGGCTCCGGCGTTTGTCGCACCGTAAACCGCAGGCTTTCCACAAGGTCCCGGGAGATCATCTCGCCGCTGAGATGGGCCTGGATCGATTCCAGACTCAGGCTCAGCGTATTGATCTGTTTGGCGATGCCTCCGCGAACGATCGCAAAATTGGAGTAGTCCTGGCCCACTTCCAGGATGGCCCTGGGGCTGTCGACGCCGTCCATGAGCAGCGGCATGTAGAAACAGACGTCTGGCGGGTAGATGCGTTTGAGCAGAAAACCGGCCGCACGAAAGCGTTCCTTGATGGCCCGGTACACGTTGCGCTCGATGGCCGATACGTTGACCACGACCTGTTCCTGCTCCTCTTCAGCGACCACTTCACCGGGGAGCCTTTCGGGTTTTTGTTCCGGCTCGACCCCGATCAGGGCGTTGGCACCGTTGATGCCGGTATAGGGCTCCACCTCCCACTTCACGGCTTCCATCAATTGGTAGTGTTTCAAGCCGGCCACTTTTTTACGATCCATGAACAGCTCGAAGGCCCTGGCCAGGGGGGTGATGAACACGGCCGGGCCGGCAGTGTGCTGAAGACGTTGGGCCAGTGCCCGGATGGCCTCTACCGAAGGGAGGTCATCTTCCGGGTCCGATCTTTTCATCGAGGTAAAATCGATGATCTCTACCGCCGTTCCCTTCTGTTGCACGATGGCGGCCCGGATATCGTTTCCCGAAACCTCAATGGCTAGCAGCTGCTTTTTGAAAAGTATCACCGTGTCAATCCTTTTGCCTGACTTGCTACGGCGCAGGCCGAAAGTTTGCCGTGTCCACTGCCAAAGGCCCGTATTGGCCGGTGCCGGCGGCGGCCTTGACGTTATAGATGACGGCGAGGTGATTCTCGTTGGTATCGATGGTTTCGTCGCCGTCCGCGTCGTTCCAGAAAACCATGTATCGTGCCCCGGTGGCAGCCTGCTCCGGGGTGGTGTCGTCGTAGTCAAAGGCCGGATCGGCCGGGGTGCCGTCGCCGACAGCCCAATCGTCCAAAAGCGTATCCCCGTCCTCGTCGGTCAGGGCGGCGGCCGTGAGCAGATCCACGCCCGACACCGGCGTGCCTGCATCCCGGAAAAAACGGCACCTGGTGGTGCCCTCCACAGGGTCGTTCACAACCGCGTTGTAGACCACAAAGCGGGAAAGCTGGAAAAAGCCGGGCAGGCGATCCTCGCGTTGAAGGATCAGATAGATATTGTCTGCATTCACGCCGGCCAGAGGGTCATAGGTTGTCGTATCCACGGCCTCGGTGAAATCCTGCGGTTCCGTCCGGTCCGCTGTGGTGGACCCAAAGTCAAAACGGCCGTCCCGGCCCCGGGACAGGACCAACAGGGCATCCCGGGCTTCATCCCTAAAAAAAAGGATCTCCCGCCCCCAGGAATCTTTTATTGCGGCCTCGTCGCCGACGCCGTCGGGTGCGGCCAGGTAGGCGTGCCTCCAGCCGATGCCCCAACGGGAGGCGGCGAGGTCGTCTCCTGCATCGGCCGAATTGGGACGATCGGTCCAGAGTCCTCTCGGCTGCCCCTTGGTGTAGGCATTGCTTCCGGCGTCTTCGTCGTCCCAGTGATCATCGGAGGGATCCGCGGGGGTGCCGTTGTCTTCCCACCGAAAAAGCCGGGGCCAGTCGCACAGGTCGCCGCTGAACCCGGTGTTCAGGCCAAACGGCGCCTCGCCCAACAGGGCGGCCCGGATGCGGGCCATCGTCTGTTGTGTCTGTTCTTCCTTGCTGCGGTTGTGCTCATCAAAGATCGCATCCCAGTCTCTGGAAAACAGCTTCAGGACCAGGTTGTCCCTGTTTTGTTCAGCCCCCTCGTCATATTGTCGGCCCATGGTATCGGACGGATCCACGGTCCATGCGTGGCCCGTGCACACGCCCTTGGCGGGGTAGGCGCCCTCACCGTCCGAACCTTCCGACAGAATCCAGAATATGGTGCCGGCGGCGTGGTCCGGGTCTTCGGTGATAAAAAATCGGAAGGCCCGGCCCCAGCCGTCTGACAGGCGGCCTTCGGTCTGCAGCAACCGAAAGGCCTCCTTGTCGTCGAAATGCTCGCCCAGCTCTCCGGTGGTGGGGCTGTTGTCGCCGTCTTCCCAGGTTTCGTGATTGGCATGGGGACCGATGGTGTGCCAGACGGGTTCCAGGGCTTTGTAGTCATCATCCGTGACCGCCCAGTGGCCGCTGTCGGAGGGCTTTTCGTCCATAGGCGGCGCGATGTAGGGACCCATCCAATCCGCGCCCAGGTCTTCACCCGGGGCGGGGTATCCCGGCAGGTCGAACGGCAGCTCCTCCGGATAACGGGTCCACAGCCCCCTGGGCTGGCCCTCGTTTTCCGTTTGAAGACCGCCGATGTGATCGCTTCCGGCCGGGTCGTCGTAGAGTTTCCGGTACGGCCGCCACCATTGCCACCGGCCGTTTTCAAACCGGCCCGACGGACGCAAAAACACATGGTTCGGGTCCACGATAAATCCCGGCCCCTGTCCCAACCCAGCAGACAGGGCCGAAGGGTTTTCCCAGCCGGTCCCGCCGAAGCTCGGTTTGATCTCGGCCCGGGCCTCCCACAGATCGGGCCAGACGCCCATGTCGCCCACGTAGCCGCCGATGATCTGCCTGCCGCTTGCGTCGAACCGATCGGGCGGGCCGATAATGGCCCGTCGGATGATTTCCATGCGCTCCCGGGTGATCCGCTCCCGCTCCCGGTCGTCCAGGATCCCCATGGCAGGCACGACCATGGCTGTGAGCATCCCGAGGATGAGCAAGACGATGAGCACCTCCAGCAGGGTAAAACCGGATTGGTCGTGCAGACGAACCCCGCGAATACCACGGCGTCGTGTCGTAGGCGGTATCGTTTTACTGGAGCATGGGCTCACATCATATCCCATCGGTAATGTCCTTGCTTCTCCTGTTTCCAAGGTGCGTTTTCGTCTCCCATTTATTATGTTCCAACTTTTTCTTTGGCGTGTTCACCGGACCGGTGACAAAGCGTTTCACCGGCCCGATCAACCCGACAAAGGAGCTGATCAGAAAGATGGCGGGGAGGTTTGCCTCCCCGCCGGGGTTACGACCTGATCAGGCCGGTTGGTTAGTTGATCTCGCCGTTGTCGCCGATGTCGATGCCCCAGAACTCCTCGTCGTCGGCCGGGAACATGTGGCCTTCGGGGCACTGGGTGGCGTACTGCCATTTTTCCTGGGCCGCAGAGATGTCGAAGGTCCGGACCTTCAGGTTGTCGTCGTTGTCGGCAATGACGTAGCCGTCGCCAGGATACTCGTCGTAGGCCACGGCCACCAGCTCTTCAAGATCAGCCAGGCCGGCAGCAGCGATATCACCATCATCGGCAAACCGTGCGGCGGTGGCTTCCAGGCGGGGCAGGACTATGTTGTAGTCGTTGTAGGTCACGTTGTCGGCGTTCTGGATGCCGCCCGGGCAATGGGCCGCGTTGGCCACGATGCCGGAGGTGACCAGGCCGTTCTCGGGGCCGAAGCCCAGCACGATGCGGCCGAACCAGTCGGGCTCGCCCCAGCCTTCCTCGTCGGTGTGCACAACCCAATCACCAACTACTTCGTCATAACCCGTACCCACCATGGCCACGGCAAGACGGTTGACCGTCGGGTCGGTGGGGATGGTCATCTCTTCCATTTTATCGCCGAACGTCTGGGGTACGGTCAGGTCAACGTCGTTAGGGCCAAGAGCGGCTGTTTCTTCATACCCCTCTTTAGCGTCGTCCCGAGCATCGTTCAGCCAGTCGTAGGCGTTCAGATTGAGCACGGTGGTGATGCCCATGTTTCGCAGCTCGGCCAGTTCGTCCTCATCCAGGTAGTGGATGCGGAAGTGGTTGCGGCTCATGAACTCGGAGGCCAGGGTTTCGGGGCCGTTTTCCGGGTCGTCGTCGGAGACCGCCGGGATCTGGTAGAGTTCGGCAGCGTCAGCATCATTCACCTCTTCCACCAGGTTGGTCAGTTTGTTGGGGAAGCGGTTGGTCTGTTCGAAGTAGCTGGACATCATGGTGACCATGCGGTTCTGGTTGGAGTCGCACACGGTGTCTACCGCCGTGCCCGATACGCCCGCCAGTCGCGGGGCCACCATGGCGATGAGAAAGCCCATGATGGTGAGAACCACCAGGATTTCAAGGAGGGTAAAACCTTTTTGGGTGCTCGCTTTTTTCAATCTCTTTTTGATTTTGCTGATCATTTTTCTTTCCTTTCTTACGTGTTTGTGCGCGAACAACCCACCCTCAGAGTCTGCTTCGCTGCTGCGCCTTCCGGGCGCTTTGGTTGGTTTTTCAATGTATTATTCTTCCGGCGCCATGCCGCGACAGGTCGACCGCAGGGCGGTCACTGATATTTTAGTTTCATCACCTCCTTTCTTCGCGTTCGGCCTCGCCGTTTACCTTGCCCCATGAACCCCAGGTTTGCCGGAATCATGGGGGGCGGCGTTAACGCTTTCATGAAATAAGAACCTCCGGGGCATCCACCACAAACCGGTATTCCTTCCCGCAGATGAGCAAAATCTCTTTTTGTCCTTTTTTCAGAAACCGCATCTCCACCCGCAGGGCGCCGTAGCCGTTGTGCAGAAACAGGTCCCGATACAGGGAATAGAGTTTCTCGAGGACTTCATCGTGCTCTTTGGGAAGCTCGACCGGTCTGCGAAGGGCTGTCTCAGACACTGCTACGACTCCTCGTGTTGCTTGCCCGTTTCCGCCGTCACGTGGCCCACGTGGCTCAGGACGTCGTGGGCGTGGTTGTCCAGGTCTTTTAAATGATCCTTCAGATCGCCGAGACCGGGCATGTCGTTTTCGTTGATCCCGGCCTTTTCGGCCAGGGTGTCCAGATCCTTGGCCAGGTGCTCCACGTCGTCGTGAATGTGCTGGATATCGGACGCCAGATGTTGCAAATCGTCTACCAGTTTTCCCATGTTTGTCTCCTTCCGGTTTTTATTTTCGCGCAATCAGTTTGAGATGCGAATTATGTTTAGTATATCTAATTCATTTAGAAAATGCTAACGCTCGAAGCCAAAAAAAAAGCGGTTGCGGCCGGATCCGGTGCATGGTCGCACAAGTCGCCTTGGGCGGCCTTTTTTATCTATCGCCTTTATTGCTCTTACTGCTTCTTTTTCGAACATCGGACGGAGACATGCCGAAATAGGCGGCAAAGGTTTTTGCAAAATGACTTACGCTGTTGTACCCCACATCGAAAGCCGTTTCGGTGACCCGGACCCCATGTAACTGAAGCAGGCACATTGCTTTTTCCATACGCACTTTACGCAGATAGGCGTAAGGAGGCATTTCGTAGTATTGACGAAATACTTCTTTGAATTTAGTTAGGCTCATTCCCACCTGGGAAGCCAGTTCGACGAGGGACGGAGGTTCGGCCAGGTTCTTTTCCAGAATACGGGACGCCTTTCCCACGGCCTTTCGGTCTTGGCCGTTCACTGATGGTTTGCCTCCATTTTCCCATTCACGGGAGAAATGCCACAATAATTCAAGCCCTTTGGCCATCACAAACGGGCCGGTGCAGGACTGGCCTTGCCCGCAGGCGTCTTCAACCTGTTGAGTCAACAAACGCATCGCCGGAGTCAGGGGCTGGTCCAAAGCGATAAATCGTTGGCTTCGGATCGCTTCGTCAATTTGATTCTGCAGCCGACTTGTCCCGAGCAATTGGCCCATGCCGGCGGATGAGAGGGTGATGTGCATGGCCCGAAAGGGGAGCTTGATCGGCAGGTCGATGAACCGGCAGGTCTCCGAAATATACTGAAGACTGCACCAGTCCTCGGATACAATCAAGTGCCGGTGGCGGCGGTTTTCCAACGCACAAATTTTCACCGCGCCGGAAAAGCAGAAAATCATCCTGCAAATCGCACACGGAGATCTTTGTGCGTTGAGGGTGGTTTCGGCGGGGTTATCATGCGTGTTATGCAATCCTATCTGCATATGCTGTAAAAACCAGTTCCCATGGATGTCCAACACGCTCCCTTTGTTTTGCAAGTTGCAGTTCATTTCTCGTTTCCTCATTCTCAACGTGTTCTCCCACGCTATGGTAGAGATCCGGCGGTCTAAACCGTCTTCCTGCCCACTGCACCGAAACCCGGCGTCATGCCGCACCGATCGTCGAGACGGCCGACGATGATACTGTCGATTTCTTCGCTGATGGGGTTGGGTTGGGCCAATCTTGAATGGAGGTTAACCCGGCCGGGGTTTTTCGGCCTCCAAAACGAATCGGCAAACCCTTTTCGCTTCAATAAGTGCCAGGCCTCTTTGTATACGGCGTATTTGCTCTCTTTTTCGGTCGCGTCCTCGGCGACGGAAAAACCCCCTTTCGGCATCCGTTTCGCCGGGATGATGTAGTGGATTGGGCGATGATCCGAGCCAAAAACGCAGATAAAGAAATGGCACCAGTTCTGTGAGGAGTCTTTCGAGAGGTTGACCCGCCTATACTTCTTTTCCCCGACCATGATAAAGCTGGAACTCAGTCTCAGTGAAAGAACATAACCGTCTGCGATGATGCGAAACGTGCGTCTTTCGCGTATCACCAAGACGGCCATCCCCATAGATTCGAGTTTCCGGCGGACCGAGCACAGCGCCTGCAAACGCGGCGACGCCTTTGCCTGGGTCTTAAGGCGTTGCTCTCTTCTTAATCGGCGTTTGCGTCGATAGGCAGCCGTATAAGCGTATCCGTAAAGTTTCCTGTATATCTGTCTGGCATATTCCCTGCTGAACCCGAACTCCCCGGCCGCGTCGGAGAGAGACTTGTCCGGGTCGTCGATGATCTTTCGGAAACGCGCCGCAGCGCCGATTCCGTATTTCTGCTCGAACCGTCTTTCGGACCGCTCCAGATCCTTGAGCAGAAGTTGATGCTCTCCGTTTCCAAGAAGACCCATCCTGGCGCCTGCAAATGGAAAGTAGCGGTCGTTGATGCCGGATACCTTTATAGTCGATTTCATCGCTGTCCGGAGACGACCCGTGAAGGCCTGTCCTGCAAATGTTTTTGTTGCCTGTGACGTTTCCATGTCTTTTCTCCTTTTCTCGTTTCGCTCTAAGTAAAGAATCGATATGCCCCTGTCTATCCTTGTACAATTTGCTATTCAATCATAACCAAAACAAATGTGACCACGATGCTCAGCGTGCAACATACAAAAACCGTCCATCCCAATCGTTCTGATGTGTCCATTCCAGAGCGCATGGTTTACCTCCTAGGCCAAGGCGCGCGAGATCGTGCTGAGGCTCGCGCTGGGGAGCATTCGAAACGGCTTTCTGTATTTTTTGGCCAGCTTTTTGACCAAAACACATGCCGTGTGGCTGTTGCAGCTGACGGGACAGAGCACAACATCCGCCCGCCTGAGACGGCTTTCCAGGTTTTTCGAACCGCTTTTCATATAACCGTCATGGTAATCAAGGGTTCCACCCGAATTTTCAACGGCTTTTTGATAGACCGATGCCAGTTTAGTGATCCCGCCGACAATGAGGACGCGCTTTTTGCATAGCCCATAGGCGGGGCAGCTTATATCGCACGCGTTATTTTCCATGTTTTTTTTCATTCTTTTCCCTCCCTCTTGGTTTCTTACAATAAAAAAGGCGTCTCTCGGTGCCTCTGATGCCCCCGAGTTACGCCTTCACTTTTCCCGCGCCTTGGTCGGTGCGGAAACCGTAAGACATCCCTCAAATCGTGCTTACCCTGTGTCGATCAAAATCCGTGTCAGTTTTTTGCGTAACACCTCAAGCTTTTTGGACTTGAATGCTTTCCTGCTTTCTTCCAGAACTTCTATCGCTTCCTTGATGGCTCCTTTGAGTAATAATTCGCGGGAGCGGGAAGGGCACAGGTCCATCGCCTTGCGAAGTGCGTCACCGTCTCGTTCTTCCGTCAGCACCGACGCGACCAGGCAGTGGTGCTGTTCGATATGTTTGCGCAGTTCCTTCACGCTTTCGTTGACGGCCTTGATGATGTCCATTTTATCGGCGCCCATTTTGTTCGAGACTCCTTGCTATGTTAGATCAGTCTATCTATAAACCCTAAAAAAAACCGATTCTTTGGCGTGAAACGGTATACGAACAGGACAGAACCTCAATGCTACATCATTGGATACCTTTGCACCCTTCGCATAGGCTGGAATCTTTCAATACATGAACGCGCTTTTGGAAGTCCTTTGAAAACCCCTCGCTTTTTTCCAAACACTTTTCCACACGTTTACCATGTTTACGATAGTCTTCGAAATGTTCCAGCCAGTTTTCTCCCGCCCGGGGGCAGGCGTGGATAAAGTCCATAAAATCCGTAAAGCGATCCAATGTCGTGGGACTCAAGGCGTGTTCCATTTTACATGCTTCTTCATTCGCCTTTTTCGTGCCGACTTTTAAAATGTCCGTAAGAAATCGAAACAACAGTTCGTGCCGTCTTCGCATTTCCTGGCCCACCTTGGTTCCCGCCTGCGTCAGCTCCACATACTCGTATTTGTGGTAGTTGACCAACCCCCGTTCACTCAATGCCTTGAGCATACTCGTTACCGTGGGCATTTTTACCTTCATCCGCTTGGCAATATCCTTGACCCGAACGACTTTCTTTTCCTGCCCCAGGTCAAAGATGGACTCCAGATAATCTTCCATGGCGTAGGTCAACGGTTTTTTGGAACCATTCTTTTTTACCGGTTTGGCAGCCAAGGGCCCCTCCGTTTGCAAAAATTTTGCATCATTAAGTTTGTTAGATAATACTAATATCACGCACTGAAGATTTGAGTCAAGCTTTTTTTTTAAAGGGATTGAATAAGAATTGTGTAATAAACCCTTGGAGTGCATGTTGGGATTCTTTAAGATCGTTAAACAACGCGTTGAAAATCGGCAAAAAACGTATTTCTGGCAGATTAAAGGTTGGCCAAAAAAAGCAGCAAGCCCAAAACCGTCAGCGCCAGGCCGGCAACAGTTTCAATGAAAAATTCAACCGATATTAGGCGTTTGGCGTCCTTGGACGCCACCAGGAGCGACACCGCCTTGCCTGACATGGCCATGAGCACCACGGCAGACACCGTCATCGCCATGCCAATGGAAATGGCAATTGCCAACACCACACCCAGGACAATGAGCTCCATGGACAGAGCAAACAGCATGACCATCACTACCCCGGGACAAGGGATGACGCCGATCGCCGACGCGGATAAGATTGGCCCGGCGTATTGCTTGTCACGAACGAATCGGGTGGCGTCGTGTCCCAGGTCCCTTTTTCGTGTCTTCACGGTTATAAGACTTTTTACAAAGATCCATAACCCGAGACAGGTAATCAGACCAAAACTTACAAGCTGCGTAACGTAGGTCACCGTTTCCAGGTTCTTCGTCACGCCAAGGCGCAACAGGACACGGACCACCAGAACAAAGAGTATCCCCGAAAGACCGTGAATCATTGCCAGGGTATTGCTAAACAGCAAAGCCTGCAACCGGGTCGGCCGCTGCGACAAAATGTACGAAAAAGCGATCGCTTTCCCGTGTCCCGGACCGGCGGCGTGGACGGCGCCGTAGACAAAAGCGGTCATGACAAGGAGGAGCAAAGGTCGTATGTCCCTCGAATCCTTCGCCTGATGGACCAGATCGGACATTTTTTCTCTCAATTGCTGTTGCCATATGAGGATTTTTGAAAACAGGCTGTTCTTGATGGATGGTGCCGGAACCTCAAACTGTTTCTCAGGTTTGGTGATAAAAGGATTTTGGGCGCTTCCGAGTGACGCAAACAGCAAGAAGAAAAACATGAAACTCGCGGTGAAGACTTTCTTTCTCATGGTTTTTTACGAAAATCCAAGAACAACGCCCAAGGATTCACCTGATCGTAGTATATGGCGGTCGATTTGTCTTGTCTGATGGATGTTTTCACTTCGAACAGTTTTGCATTCGCCAGCGCCGCCGGGCGATTCTCAGCATAGAAAACAGCGGAGTAATAAGACGGATCATAGGTAGCCACAACAATTTGCCGGTAGTCAGAGCGGGCGGCGACGTGGCAAGGGATAAGAAATGTGTAGATGAGTATATTTTTTCTGAGTTCCGCCCGGAAGTCTTTTACGAACCGGACTTTAAACGGTTTCCCGTCGATTTTTACAAACGTGAAATAATCGTAATTGGAAATATACGAAAAGGCTTCTTGCTCGATCACGGCAACCTCGTTGGCTTCCAGCTTTCTGTTACTGTTTTTGTCGTAATCCCCCACGATCATGCTGGAAAACATCTCATCGAATTGCCATTGCACCTTAAAACCCGCCAACCCTTTATCGTCAAAAATGATCTCAATACGCTGCGTCACGAACACGTGGGGATGAGACCTCGCTTTTGGCGAAAAGATGCTACAAAAAAGGAATGCAGCAATAACGATAAAAAACCGTATCTTGTTTTTAGAAAAATCCATGTTGCTCAGTCTATGTGAAGAAAGTGGCGAACACAACTCAAATTTTGGGCGTGTTACCGCCACTTTCCATGTGTTTGGCAGTCGAAACGGTTTTCTTGTTGACACAAAAGATGTAGCCGGCATAAAAAAAGATCGTGGCGTCCCTGAGTACTTAATAGGGAATCCCGTGCGAATCGGGAGCGGGCCCGCCGCTGTAACCTCTTTCTGACCATTTTGGGCGGAAAACCCTTTCACATTTTGTGTCACTGTCCGGCATTTTTGGATGGGAAGGCCGTTGAAAGGGGAAGGAAGCCAGAAGACATGCCACGGAGAAAAACGTCCGCGATTGGCTACGGTACAGAGCTAATGTGCTGCTTCGCCAGTCTCTGATTACTCCGGCGTGTGGTACCGGTCTCATGCGTGAAACGGATGCGACACGAGTATTCGGCCTAACATCCGCCTTGGCCGAAGAACTTCTACAGACCGATTCGGTCTTAGAAGACTGGGGACGGGCCGGGTAAGATTTGGAAAAATAAACGGCGTTTTCTTTTGCCGCCTTTTACCAAAGAAAAACGAGTCGCCATATAGACACCATATAGAGAGGATAAGCTATGAGAGAAACCAGTGCATGCGTTACGCTGGTGCGTTATTCGCAAACCCCCGAGAGTCTTATCGCTTCAGCCGCCAAGCTGTGTTACGCAAAGGATACTTCCGACCTTTTAAAGCAGGGTAAGGGCGACGCGGGAAAGTTTGTCAAGATACTCCGAGACATGGGCCATATGAGTCCCATAGAGCACGCGTCATTCACTTTTTATATCGAGGGCGTCTCGCGCGCCATGACCCATCAACTGGTTCGGCACAGGTTGGCCAGTTATTCCCAGCGGAGCCAGCGATACGTCCGGCACGATGATTTCGGATATGTCGTGCCGCCGCAATTAAAAGGAAAAACCGTTCAAGATGGGGACAAAGTGGTCGATGCGGAAACCTACTTCAAAGAAACCATGGCCTATCTGGCCGGCCGTTATGCCCGGCTCAATGAGGCACTGGGAGCTAAGGGAGGGTCAAGCAATGAAGATGCCCGGTATGTGCTTCCCAATGCCTGTGAAACCAAGATATTTGTGACCATGAACGCCAGGAGTCTTCTTCATTTTTTCGAGCAACGTCTTTGCATGCGGGCTCAGTGGGAAATACGCGGCGTCGCCGACCAGATGTTGGATTTGGTGCGCGATGCTTGCCCGAGTGTGTTTAAAGGCGCTGGGCCCAAATGCGTACAGCTCGGCAAATGTCCTGAAGGAAAGATGAGTTGCGGTAAATATGAGGAAATCAAAAGACGATACGCAACCCCGTGACCTTTTGGCTACAACATCGGCACATTTCAATAGCCAATGGCCGCTGTTGTTCTGAAACCAGTCGTCTCATAGAAATCCGAGCAGAAAGCAGCCAATGATGAAAGCCCGGTTTAGCAAAATGGTTTCTTTGGCTGTCTTTGTACTCGTTTTCCTTTGCAATGTAGCCTCGTTGGTCCGCGCGGAGAACCCGGCCGAGCTACCGAAGCGCATCATTTCATTGGCCCCAAGCACCACTGAGGTTTTATTTGCTCTTGGCCTTGGCGATCAGGTTGTCGGTGTGACACGCTACTGCGATTATCCCGCCCCTGCCTTGTCCATAGCAAAGGTCGGCGGGTTCCTCGATCCCAACTACGAAGAAATCGTGGCCCTGAAGCCGGACGTAACCATTTTGCTCACTTCCCGCCAAGATGTAAAACGGGAATTGGGAAAGCTGGGCGTCACGACGATAACGGTTCCTCATCAAACCATCGGTGATATACCTAAAGCAATACATTCGATTGGAGAAGTCTGCGGGGTAAAAGACAGAGCCCTGGCCATGGTGGAAACACTACATAAGCATTCGCAGGCGGTCTCGCGGGCCATCGAGGGACGGCCCCGTCCTCGGATCCTGGTTTGTATCGGTCGCGACCCCGAATCAGGATTGCTCACCGGCATGTATATGGCGGGCCGCAACCGCTTTTACGACGAGATCATCGAACTGGCCGGCGGAATCAATGTGTGCGAAGACGAAAAAGTCGCCTATCCTCAGCTTTCCGCGGAAGGGGTGATTCAGCTCAATCCCGATGTAATCGTCGATCTGGTCAGCCGTATCAAACCGGTGAGCAAGGCGCCGGAGGAAATCATTCGGCAATGGGACACGCTGCGCGTCGTCACGGCGGTGCGCAAAGGACGGGTCTATGCGATCGTCGGCAACCATGCTCTGCGACCGGGACCGCGGTATATTGAATTTCCGGAACACATGGCGTCCCTTCTACACCCCCATGTCTATTCTAATGATTCCCACCCATGATGAAGCCGGTACTGGAAATAGAGGCGCTTTCTTTTTCGGTCGGTGATTCGTTTATCCTGAGCAACGTTAGACTCATTTTCAACAGTTTGAAAATTAAAGCTTTGTGAAAACAATAAGTTGTGATGGCAAAACCACTTTATGGCACTACACTTTTGCCGGCCTTGCTTTG
>CAYSGJ010000106.1:0-7245 GCA_964430705.1 uncultured Desulfobacterales bacterium
GATTCGAGACCACGACTCTAGCTACCCTCGGGGACTTTCTTCTCTGGTATGCCAGGGAAAAACCCAAGGTAAAAATGCGCAAGATCTACCAAGAGCAAACACCTGTGCTGGGCGAAGGAAACGCCTGCTGGGTCCTACTCAAGGACGGGTCCTACCGCGGGGTCACCGCTGAAGAGAGGAGAGGTGAAAAGCCTCTACCGGAAGGTGCTAGGCTCTTTAAGCCGGATAACATTCAATCACAAGGTGCATCGAAGGAGCCCCAGCCCTTTGGGTTTGAGGGGATAACGTATCAACCAAGCAATAACAGCCATTGGAAGGCCCATTATCCCGAGGGCATGCAGCGGCTGGCGGATGCGGCCTGAATTCATGTAGCAAGGGGGAGCATACAATACAGGCGGTTCCACGACGATTTTCCTTTCCAGCAGATCGGCAGCATTTGGACGGACACCATTACCGGGAGTTTTACGGCTGACAAGATCTATGTGGTCCAGACGAACCTGAAGGTCGCGGAACGCTGCATCCTCATGACCACGGACCCTGGAGACCTGGTGCTGGATCCCACCTGCGGGAGCGGGACCACGGCCTATATGGCGGAGCAGTGGGGGCGGCGATGGATCACCACGGACGTGAGCAGGGTGGGCGTCCCGATGAGGACCACCGAGACCATCACCATCGGACCGAAGACCACAACGGCCAGAGGTGTTCGCTACCTGACGGAGGCTGATTTTCGAAGGCAGGTGGATCTCGGTCTCCTTCGGGTCTTGGACGAGGAGCGAGACAAGAAGGGCGGCCTGAAAAAGGTCAAGGTGGAGGCCTTCAGGTACGTGGAAAGCGAAACCAAGTGGCTGGAGCGCGTGCTGGGCCGCGACATCGGGGCAAAACGGGGCCTACTTGTCATGAACGACGAGGCCCACCATGCCTACCGCATTGCCCGGGAAGACCTCGGCGAAGAGGAAGGGTACGAGGACCCGGAAGAGAAGGAAGATGAGACCGAGAGAGATGCAAACCGTCCTTTTCCCTGGGTGGTGAGTGATTTCGGGCTCACTGACGCCATTGAGTCGGGGCTGACCAAGATCCCTCAATTGGCGGTACGGGACTCGAGCGGCGAGGATATCCCCGGCTACTTCAATGTCTGGCAGTGGATCATTCCCAAGCTGACCTCCGGAGAACGCGGGGGCAGGAAAGGCAGCCCCAAACCTGAGGCGATTCTGAAATACGCACACCACCCCGTTGCCATGCTTGGCAGCCTGTGGGAGGAGAAGTGGCGTGAATTGGATGAGAATACCGATGATCCGCGACCCCCGGTCTTTATCATCGTTTGCAAGAATACGAAGATCGCAGGGGTGGTTTATGACTGGCTCGCCGAAGATAAGCGTCCCACGGGCATTCCTCCGGCCAAGCTTTCGGGGTTTCGGAATACTCCTGAGTCCGTGAACACGATCCGCGTGGATACCCGCGTGATTCAGGAGACGGATACCGAGTGGGCAAAGACCGATGAAATGCGGTGGATGCGGTTCACCCTCGACACCGTGGGAAAGACCTAATGGCCTTCAGATCGGCAGGGCAGGCCGATTTTCCCGGAAGGCTTCGAGGACCTTGCCGCCAAGCTGGGGCGCCCGCTTCGACCTACTTCATCGACACGCACCCGAAGACCAAGGCCTTTGTGAAAAATATGGGGCTCGGGTTTGCCATTCCCTATTTCCACAACGGGCAGGCCCACGACTATGTCCCGGATTTTCTTGTCCTGCTGAATAAAGACCGGCCTGATCCCTCCTTTCTGATCCTGGAGACCAAAGGCTTCGATCCCCTGGAGGCGGTTAAGCGTGCCGCCGCCGAGCGGTGGGTGAAGGCGGTCAATGCGGCCGGCCGGTTCGGGCACTGGCAGTATGCTGTGGCTCACAAGCCGTCCCAGGTGGTCGAATGTCTTAATACTGCGACTGACCATGAGCCGGGCTCTTGATTTTCTCCTTGGATTTTCTTTCGCCTGCCGGCTCGTTAGTGCTTTATAATTTAATAAGTAGAGGTATAGGCATGAAAGATGAAGAAAATGAAGAATTGGAGGCTTTCATTGAGGACTGGCACTGTGATAAACAGTCACATCGCTTTGCACAGGATCTCGGTCGATATCTTTTTCAGTTCATAGACCACCTTTATGAACAAGGGCTAACAGAAAAGACTTTACGTAAGCACATCGACAATTGTTGGGCAATCGGAATTCTTGAATCCGGTTATGGGTATAGACATGTATTCTCTCCCGGGGAAATATTTGCTAGTCCTATAGCCGATTACAAATACGAATATGGAAGGAAATTCAGCGATTCCAATTATGCGCTGAGGTCATACGAGGCGACATGGAAGAAATTATATAAATACACAAGGGACTTGGGTCATCTTGGGGACGAATAAAAGTATCTATTGAAGGGATGCCCTAACCTGCCGCTTGAGTAGGGCCGGGAAAAATCGTGCGACGTTTGGGAGTCTCTAAAATTGATTTTCCTGCATATTTCATAGTTTTTCGGTCAACGTTTCCCGGCCCTTCAGCTTTTCGTTGGCCCTCAATTGTCATGGACATTATCCACGTAAAAACACCGCATGAGATTCATGAGATCCGGAGGCTTTTCCGGGAATACGAAGCTTATCTGAATGTCGATTTATGTTTTCAGCAGTTTGAATCAGAGTTGGCAAATCTTCCGGGAAAGTACGCACCCCCTTCCGGTACTCTTCTGCTCGCCATCGATGGGCGGAAAGCTTGCGGTTGCGGTGCGTTGCGCAGATTTGGCCCAATCCAAGATCGCATGTGCGAGATGAAGCGGCTTTATGTCTGTCCCGAAGCCAGGGGCCTGGGCGTTGGCAAACAAATCGCCAGGCGACTTATTCAGGAAGGGGCTTGTCTTGGCTATTCGACCATGGTCCTTGATACGATCGACAGCCTGGGACCCGCCATACATCTATACGAATCATTGGGTTTCGTGCGCACAGACCCCTATTATGACAATCCGCTATCTGGTGTCGTCTATTTGAAACTTGAGCTGAGGGGCCACCATAATATCAAAAAGCGTCTTGACATGGGATATTGTATAGTTTATATTTTGAAGTGTAAACTATAATGAACGGAGGTGAACCATGAAAGCAACCGCAAAAGACCTGAGGTTTAATTCAAAGGGGCTTCTTGATGCGGTCAATAGGGGCGAAGAGGTTGTGATAACCTTTCGCGGTAAGCCCTGCGCAAAACTTATTCCCTACGAGGGAGAAAATGGACAAGACACAACAAACGAAGTGTTTGGAATATGGAAAGATAACGATATGATCCAAACCGTCGATGAATATGTCCGGGGATTAAGAAAAGGAAGATTCTAAATGGTTATCGATACGGATGTTTTTATTTGGTATATGAAAGAGAATCAAAACGCATATAAAACTATTGAGAATTCAAAGCCTTTTTTTATCTCTGTTGTCACATATATGGAATTAGTACAAGGCATGAAAAATAAAAACGAGTTGAACCTTTTTCGCAGGGCTCTTCATGCGTGGAACTCAAAAATTCTCTATATTTCGGAAGAGATATCCGTTAAAGCGATGTTTTTTGTGGAGCAGCATTTTTTAAGTCATTCCATTCAACTTGCGGATGCGTTGATAGGTGCAACGGCGATTTCGCACGGGTTTCCGATTTTAACCGGAAATGACAAGCATTATAAGATACTAAAAGACTTACAGATCAAAAAATTCCGCCCTTGATCGCATAAAACTGCAGCGAACCTATCCCCGGTGTGGACGCATAATACCGCAAACCAGCCGCAGGAAAGGCTTGCGGCGCTTCTCGGAAAGTTCATTGGCGCCGGTGGTTATTCGCCTGGAACAGTATCGGGTTTGTCTGTCGTTTCATAAATGCCATAACATCAAAAAAAAATGATAAATATACATATATATGATGCTGGCGGTGGATGTCGCATATCACGATGAACGTGCATTTGTCGGGGGGGTTCTTTTTGACAATTGGCGGGATGATATTCCCGTCCGCGAAATCACCACGCACATGTCGCCTGTCAAGGCCTATGTTCCCGGCCGGTTTTATCAGCGCGAACTTCCCTGCATCCTGAAGCTTTTGCAAGATCTGCCGGAGCCGGTGGAAACCATTATTGTCGACGGCTATGCCTATCTTGAAACAAAGGAGCGCCCGGGACTTGGTATGCATTTGTACCGTGCGCTTTTTGGGAAAATCGCAGTCATCGGGGTGGCAAAAACCGCTTTTGGCGATACCCGCGCACAGACGAAAGTATACCGGGGATCCAGTCAACGGCCGTTGTACGTCACGGCCGCGGGGATTGACGAAGAATTTGCCGGGCAATGTATTGCAGCTATGGCCGGCTTGCATCGCATACCGATACTCTTAAAGCGCCTTGATCAGCTTTGCCGGCGCATGAAAGACAGGAAAAACCGATGAAAATAATTGATTTGACCCAACGTATCGAGCCCGGCATGCCGGTGTATCCGGGTACGGAAGGCCCTGTGTTCACCCGCCCGTTTGACATAGATAAAGACGGGTTTGTGGAGATGAAGATATCGCTGATGACTCATACCGGAACCCACATTGATGCGCCGGCCCACATTTTTGACGGGGGGAAAACCTTGGACCGGATGCCGGTTTCGGCGTTTTACGGACAGGCGATATGCATTGACGCGGTATCGGGACAAAAGGAAATGGCCGCCGGGGATCTATCGCCTTACGAGGCCATGCTTCAAGCGGCGGATTTTGTTTTATTCCGAACCGGGTGGTCCCGGCTGTGGGGCACTTCCGGTTATTTTGAAGGGTATCCGGTGCTGAGCATAGAGGCGGCGCGCCGGTTGAGCGGTTTCGGGCTCAAGGGCGTCGGTTTTGACACCATTTCGGCGGACGGTCCCGGGGATACGGCGATTGTGATCCACCAAACACTAATGGGCACGGATCGGGTTATTCTTGAAAATTTGACCAACCTTGACCAATTGCCCCGGGCCGGATTTTCGATCGCGTGTTTTCCGCTGCATTTTTCCGATGCCGACGGCTCCCCCGTCCGGGCGGTGGCGTTTGCGGACTGATCAGCCGTCTTTTTACCGGCCGTACCGAAGCGATGTATTCCTCAGACAGTATACCCATATTAATGGACACGGAGCCCGCGCATACTTAATATTGATGACTTGCTTGCAAAAGAAGCAAGTTGATATGTGTTTACCTATGATCACAGAATTCAGTTGCATTTAACTCTCTTGAACTGTGTGAATTTGAAGTAAAGCATTTGTTGAATTAACAGGGGGAGATAATGGCCTCAGTTGGTATTGACATAGACTCTGTCACCGTGAAAGCCGTAGTGCTTAGTGATAGCAATGAAATAATTGCATGGGCATTGAAACCGACTGGTCCAATTCCGCGAAATACAATGGAATAGACATATAAGATGGTTATAAAAAAAGCTGGACTCACGCAAGATACACAAATTAACATAATCGCAACAGGGTATGGCCGTCACCTTTGTAATACCGCTTTTCGGAGAATTACAGAAATCACTTGTCTGGCTAACAGCCTGTTGAAAAACTCATACGTTTATACTTGTGCTCTTCCGGCGGGCCGTAAAAAAACCGCGTCCGCTGAAGAGCCCGTTCGCTTTGAGAAGAAAAACGATGAAGAAACGACTCCGTAAAAAAAAGCATTTGGGTGAATTCACTGAATGGGGGCGACAGTTGGTCATTGTGCGAAACCGGAAGGAAGGATTCGATGAATTTCTTGATGCCTTCATCGAAGAGGCCATTGAATCAAATGGGTGCTGTTGTGGCGGAAGCGGTAAAGAAGACAAACTGGACGTGGTAGTGGAGCTTGGCCGACGCTCAGACGACCCGGATGCCAAATTGATTATGATTACAGCATGGCTCGATGCTCGACCTGATGTTGAAAGATGGAAGGTGGGTGAGGAGTTTGACATCTGGCATGGAGACTTCCAAGATATCGATGACGAAATCGAAGGCGCTCCAGGTGACCGCTAACCGGTGACGAGCAAAAGGCCGTCAAGACCACCGCCTTTGATTTCCCGATCAACCCGGCCCATCCGGACATGCGCTTTCACAGGATTGACAATGCCAGGGACAAGAATCTCTGGTCGTTGCGGGTGGGCGGCGATATTCGTTTGATAGTGCACAAGACCGCAGCCGGATGCCCTGCGCCGGATCGTGGAAAAGGACTATAGCGGGCCTGTGAGGGTGTCGGGAAGCGCAGGTACCGGCAAGACCATCGTTGCCCTGCATCGTGCGGTGCACCTTGCTCGAAACCATCCGGACGCCAGGGTGCGGACAGGCTGCTCGGGACGGAAGTCGCGGATGTGGATGGGAATATCGATGACAGACGGGGAACGGTCTCCGTGTTCAACGGGCCAAGCCCGGATATCCTGGGTTTTGACTCCCGGGAAGCCGAAATCAAAGCGGTCGGGGCCTGGTTGAGAGCGAGAAACGCCGAAGGGGTGGAACACCGGGAAATCGCCATCTTTGTCCGCTCGGCCGAACAGCTCGAACGAGCACGGGCCGCTGCGCTCGAGTCCGGCCTGCCGTTCAATGTCCTGGATGAACGTATGGAGACGAACCCCGGCAGCGTGTCGATCAGCACCATGCATCTGGCCAAGGGATTGGAGTTTCGTGCCGTCGCGGTCATGGCCTGTGATGACGAGGTCGTCCCCCTTCAGGAGAGAATCGAATCTGTGGGCGATGACGCCGATCTCGAGGAGGTCTACAATACGGAACGCCATTTGCTCTACGTCGCCTGCACACGTGTGAGGGCGCACCTCCTGGTCACCGCCGCTGATTAATTGTTGGGTGAATTCCCATGATCTGAAATTAGAAGGTGAAATTCTTGGCCTATTTTGAGATAATTGGGGAAATTGGAAACGTTGAAGAGATCGGCGTGGGCGGGCGAATCCGCGACATCATGCGGATTCGGAGGCAGTATGGACCAGGCCGATGGCTCAAACTCAAGGGTTTTCCCATGGTTCGGCTTCAGAGTGGCAAGATCCGCAGGGCTGAACTGCACTGGTATGAAGCCCACGGTATTGGTAAGACGGGGAGATCTACTCGTTCCCCTCCGATTTGAACTTATAGCCTGGCGGACAACGCGAACATTGCTGCTCCAGGGGACGGCAAAAAGCGCCCCGCCCCTGAGCAGCCCGTTGGACAGCAAAGAGGACATGCTACAGGCGAAAGGTTCCCAACATTCAGAACCAAGCAGGTGAT
>CAYSGJ010000107.1:0-3530 GCA_964430705.1 uncultured Desulfobacterales bacterium
CGTTGGTGTATTGAATGGCATTGTGAAATCGGGCGTAATGCGCTTCCACCCAGTGCCGGCTGTGGCAGGACAGACAAATGTTTTGCATGGTTTTTTGTCTTTTATCCTGCTCTTTTTGATCAATCAGAAATGCGGCCGCCGGCTCTCCTGTGAGTTCCGTAGGCAACGGCAAGCCGGCAGCATTCCTGATGATCGTTGTATCAGGCGACTTGGGTTGGGGATGGGCATATACCAGGCCGAAAATCCTCCAGGCCATCCGATCACTCATCTGGTGGGTTCGTTCCGCCACGACATCGCGGTCTCCTGCAACGAGAAGGCTCACGTGGCATGTCGCGCAGGTGGGCGCTGTAAAATCATCTCCGATGGTCCATGGAACGGCATTAAAATCCCAGTGCTTATCCTTGCTCATGGCCGAAACAATATTTCCGTGCTTGCTGACCTGGTAAACCTGATAGGCGGGAACATCCGGGCCTTTGTGGCACTCCGAGCAGGTATAGGGTTTCCTGGCCATTTCAATGGAAAACTGGTGTCGGGTATGGCAGGCCGAGCACGCCCCTTGGCTTTTATCCGGGTTGATCCGGCCGACGCCGTGATTGGGCCATCCTGAGAGTACCGGGAAATCCATGTCACCGAAGTCCGTTTCCCTGGATACAAGGTCTGTGACTTCCACAACCGTGCCGTGACAATAGAAGCACGAATCCGCGTCGGTTTGTTGATCCGGTTTGTCAAGCACGATTTCGTTATTCCGAACGTGTTGCACGCCGTTGACTGCATCCGCCAAAGACCGATACACGGCATTATGCTGCAGGTTTCCGTATGCTTGAGACATGAGGTTTTTGGCATATTGTTCCCGTTCCACAGGATGACACACGGCACAGTCTTCCGGGGTGACGACCACATGCACTTGATAGCCGTTATGCTCGAAACTGTCTGGGTGCTTTTCCGGTGTCAGGGTATGACATTCGGCACACCCTACGCCGACCTGAGAAAGTTTTTCCGGAATCGTTTCAAAAGACACCCGCCTTTTTAAAGGAATCATGCTTTTGGCTGCTTCCGGGGTGATTCTCGCCATGCGGCCTCTTTCCCAGTCTGCCACAATGCCGGGCGTTGCCGCGCGGTGGCAAAAAAGACAAGTCTGTGTATCTTCACTGATAGGAAAATCGGCGCCGGTTGCCGGGCGCACCGACAAAAAAAGGACTAAAAAAGCAAATATATACGGTTTCATGGATGATCCTCCCGGTCATTTAAAACACTCAAAGGGCAACACACCGGTCTCAAGCGTGTGCTGGTGTGTTGATCCGCCCATGGAACGCTTTTCGGGCACCTGGTTCCATGTGACGCTTATCCTTTCCACAAACCATGCAGATTGCAGAACTCGCGGGCGGTCACCTGTTGGGCTTTTACGCAAAAGGTGGCTTCCGGTGTATCTCCAGGGTTCAGAAATTGCCGGTAGGCGATATCGTCGGCAATGATTTCAATCCATTCGATGTAATGCTTTTCCTCCATGGGATGGGCGATGCTGCCGACCTTGACCGTGACGCCGTCCGCGGTTTTTTCCACGACAGGGACATGTTTTTCCTTCGCGGCATCCACAACCCCCTCTTTCAAGAGTTTCATGGGCTGCTTGCAGCAGACCAATTCTCCGGGGCCGGCGTGAACGACCTCAACAATATTTCCGCACACCTCACATTTGTAAATCTCTAATTTCTCTGCCATTTGGTTACCTCCTTGTGTGATGTTTTTAACTTTGTTCAACCGGCAAGACGCCGGGGGTTGCCGTATCGGCCCTCGGCGTTCCCCAGAAACAGGCCGCCGATAAGGATCCATGTCGTGGATCCCAAAAAGACAACGACGCTGCATTTATTCATAGTGTGGTACTGTTTACAAGTTTTGGCAATTATGGTAAATAGGGGAAACTGTGTATATTTTGTATCTATTTACGGTATTTTTGTCTTGAGTCGATCCTAATAGGTCTGCAAGGGCCTAGGGGCCATGACACGGTGAGATGCCATGGGGAAACCATACCGCATTGTCATAGCAGAAGACCACAGGATTCTCAGAGAGGGTTTGCGTTCCTTGCTGTCTTCCAATCCGGACTTCAAAGTTGTCGCTGAGGCCGCGGATGGTCTTGATGCGATCCGTTGCGTGGGCGAGCATAAACCGGATCTGGTTTTGATGGATCTTTCCATGCCAAGGATGGATGGCCTTGATGCCATTGGGGAGGTAAAGAGCAGGTGCCCGGGCACGAAACTTATCGTGCTCACTGTGCACAAGGCAGAGGAATATATATTTGAGTCTCTGAAGGCCGGTGCGGACGGATATCTGTTAAAGGATGCGACCTATGAGGAGCTGACGTTGGCCATTAAGAATGTCCTTGATGGAAAGCCCTATCTCAGTCCCGGGATTTCAGGCAAGTTGGTGGACGGGTATTTGAAGGGAAGAAAAATGTCCGCGTCCGTATCACGGACGGATGTCTTGACCAAGCGGGAAAGACAAATCCTGAAGTTGATTGCCGAGGGGCACAAAAACAGAGAAATCGCCGACTACCTGTGTATCAGTATCAAAACGGTGGAGAAACACCGGGCCAATCTCATGAAAAAACTGAACCTGCATAATGCGTCCGCCATCACAGCCTATGCCCTGGAAAAAGGTATGTTAGCCAAATAACCGATGGCATGAAAAACCTTTTGTCCAATGTGGGTTCGGGCCAAAGTTCTGATGTGTTAAAATCACTTCCGGATGCTCAATGACATATTCCAGGAGCGGATCAGAACCGGGTTTTCGTATGTCCTGAAATGGACTTGACCAACGCGGCAATCGCAGGCGGGTTCAGGGAGCCCTTGACCACGAAATCATCTGCGCCGCTTTCAAAGGCGGCCTCTCGGTATTCCGGCAAATCGTGGTCCGTCAGGACTATGACGGCGATATGGGGATGTGAGGCCTTGATTTTCCTGGTTAATTCCAGACCGTTTGTTCCCGGCAGTCGGACGTCCATGAAAACCAAATCCGGGCGAAAGCTTTCCACCTTTTTCAGAGCTTGCAGGCCATCGACGGCCTCTTCCACCACTGCGGTTTTAAATAATCTGCAAAATACTTCTCTGAAGGCCTTGCGAAAAGTGGCACTGTCTTCAACAAGCAGCGTCTTCAAATTAAAAAACCCGCCTTTTCATTGGCTTGTCTAACGTTGTCGATGATTGCAACATTGATGGTTACAAACCTGAATGTATATATATCAGGTGCTGCATCTTCGCGTAAATGGGGGTAACCATGTAATTGGCGACAAGAGAGACCGTATTTCTTGCATCAAGCGTGAGTAGGGGCACTTCCGGTATGACCGGTGTGTCCGCCGGAGCGTTGTCTAATAGATCTGCCGTGAGCCCTACGGAATGATTTGCTTTCCTTCCATGAGAGCAAAAACCGGCTTGCCGGGGCGGGCTGTTTTGCGGTGATGCGGCAATGCCTTGTTTGAAGGCAGCGTCGTTCCGCCGATATGCGGATCGGCGAGGTAGGATCTGGCCTCCAACCTGGTA
>CAYSGJ010000108.1:0-2864 GCA_964430705.1 uncultured Desulfobacterales bacterium
AAGCGCAAAAAGCGTGTTTCTGCTCCGCGATTCAGGGGCGGGGCCGGGGACGAAAACCATAACACGAGCGAAAGCAGATCGGGAGGATGGTCCATGACCCAAGAAGATGCCGGTCATTATGCGGAAAAACATGGTCCGGACGCCGTTTTGGACCAGGTCGTCGCCGACGCCTTGCGGGAACAAGCCCCCGAAGGAACCCTTGCTTGCGCCGCGGCCTTTGAGGTTGCCGGGCGCCTGGGGAAAAAACCGGCCGTGATCGGCCAAACGGCGGATCTGATGGAATTGAGACTGGTCAAGTGCCGACTCGGTCTTTTCGGCCACGGCCCGACAAAGGATCCCGCGCCTCCGGAGCAATCAATACCGCCCCAAATCCGGCAGGCCATTCACAAAAACCTCGAAGGCGGCCGCCTGTCGTGCAAAAGCGCATGGGAGATCGCCGATGCTTTTTCCCTTCACAAAATGAAAATAGGCGCCATCTGCAATGCCATGGACGTCAAGATCGGCCCCTGTCAACTCGGAGCCTTTTGATTCCTGTTTCTACGGAACATAGCGCCCGGGGCAAGTCGGTCGGAACCATGGAAAATCCACATGGCAGACCCATAGGAATGTCCGGGATAAAAACGATTCCCGACCCCGGCCCCTCGTTGTTTGTCGACTCGGCGTCACGGGTTGTTGTCCTGAACGCAGTAATTTTCCATAAAGAAGTCCAGCTTGGCGCCTTGGTCCTTTGTGAGCTTGATGAACCTCGCGCCGGAACGCCTCACACCCGCCCCCATATCAACGTCTGAGATCGGTTCGCAGGGCACCCTATCCACATAATCGGTTCCGTCCGGAAACACGATGTCCAATTCAATGCAATCGCTGGAAGAACATCCTCTGCCGACATAGGTAAAAGCCATGCCGGCTTGACTGACGTCAATCACTTCTGCAACTTTTGGAGAGTGCCGCCTACAGCAGGCAAGCACATTGGCGTCCACCTTAAACCGTCTATATTTTCTCCGCTCGTCTCGTATATTCACGAATACCTCCTGCAGCGCCTTTGTGCTGCTGTCCCCAGGCGTGAAAGCCGACCATCCACCAGGGGTTCGCACCACTTGGACGTCGACAAAAAAACAGATCCCCTCCGGCCCCTTGTCCGCGAACGGACAATATTGATGAACTGGGTTGCGTTCATGTTGTATGTTCAGGACCGGTTTCATGGATCCCATGTCAATTCCCTGATGTTGCGGGCACGCTTCGACTGCAAAGCGGCGCGCCCGTATTTATAGATAAGCATTATCGCGGGGAAAACAATGGAGCGCAAGCGAACAGGCGTGTGAAGGGTTGTGGATATGCAAGGCAAAGACACTTTGTTGAAATCACCGGTGCGTGTTGGAAATGCCGCCGAGTTCAGAGGTATTTCGCCGGTTTAAATCCGGCGGCATCAAGGAAAGGGCAAGCATCGGGATATGGCGTTATCCGGGTCGGCGTCTTTCCTCTGCCTGTTTTTTTTCGTTGCGGAGAGCAGGTCGGCCGCCGACGCCGGAATGTCACACGTGGATTTTTTTGACGCGCAAATCGCGCCTTTCATGTTTTAGGTTCATCCGGTTAAGGCATACTTGAGGGATAGCCGTGTGTGTCAACAGCCGGCTATTTTGGTATCAACATGCAAAAACTCTCTCAGACAGTTTGCCGGTTGACACCAAAACACCCGACTTCGTGGAGGATTGAAGGCGTACGTTTTTAACCGGATGAAACATGCTTTAACCTGTCTAAATACGGCAAAAGCTTGACGAACTCAAGGTGAGCCGATGGCGTGGATCCAAAAGCGTACAACTATGAAAGCGACACGTTCAGCTCCAATGCATCCAAATGAAAAACCGTTGTGTGTTGCAGTAACGCAAACAACCTTTGGACTTCTGCATTACAAGCATTCTGTTCTGAACGCGAGATTCCGGTGCAGGTCAATTCAAATGCCAACAGGTCTATTTTTACGTCGCCGCCACGCCGTTCAACGGCATGTCTTGCCACTGCCATCACCAGAGCACTCAGGGTCATACATAGCTCCGATACCACCTCTTCCCTGTTTAAAGAATTCAATGGGTACATAAGCGTCATCCAGCCTTTGCAGTGCGTTCAATGAAAAAAACGAAAAAATATGAATCCGATGGTTGATGCCGACACGATAACCATGCCGGGTGCTTCCTGTGCGGGCCGGAGAGCAAACAAGGGATTTTTATAAAGCAACCGCTACCTATGGAGGTACGGTCATGGAGGACAAAAAATATGGGAGGATGCTCCCCGACCCTAAGAAGCATTATAGGCAAAGAGCGGGCCAAATCATCTCATTGAATAAATTCAAAAAGTTATCTCATCGACAAGACCTTGGCGGATGAACAAAATGTGCAAATCCAATCACTCAAATGCAAAAACTTGCACACAAAAATCATGTTCGTAGACTTTAAAAAAACAGGAGGGGGGTTGCTTCAAACAGGAACAAGAATGATGGGGGTCTATCACGTACTACGCGGCCTTCAGAAACCGAGCCAACCTAAGGGTCTTTTGGTCGAGCTCGAGCGACTTTTCCAGTCTTCGCTCAAATGTGCTCTTAAGTTTAGAAAACTCTTTCTCTTGATCCGCCGTGGGCTTTTGCTCCAACCGCGATAACGCCCACAACCGATTCAGAACACGAAGATCTGTTAATTCCTTTTCCATGGTCGTTCAATAACTTTCTTTTTCACCGCTTACCAAACAGCCGGCAAGCGCCATGCTGAAAATAACGTAGGAAACCAGAATTCGGGCAAAGAAAAAGGGAGTGATTCCACTCCCACAACCCGCTGTTTTTATTTTGGTAGCGGGGGACGGATTCGAACCATCGACCTTCG
>CAYSGJ010000109.1:0-15187 GCA_964430705.1 uncultured Desulfobacterales bacterium
CCCTCAAACAGTTCGCATTTTTGACGCTGAATGACTCGGGAGCTTTTTTCCCAAAATGCTCAATGTCGTTCACAAAATCGACTTTTTGCGAGTGCGTCAAACAAGCCGTTAAGCGTCAAAATTTGTCCTGTTTTTTCATTACGTTGTAGAATTTTCGAGAGATATCATCATATCCCGTTACAACGGCACGGTTTCTGCTAATCAACATCATGGTGATATTTACCGTTTCCGTAGTGATCGTGGGCTTCGATAAGCGCCCCGACACAACGGACGGAACATACCCGACCCGGTATAAAAAAAAATGAAAATACATCAAAGCGATTCCATGGAGGTGTTTTCCATGCAAAACGCACACACGACAAACCGGCCTGCAACACTTTTTCCGACTCAGGGAACTTCTTTCCGGACAAATCACATGTCTTTCGCCCGATCGTCCGGCGCACACCGGCGCAGAAAATGTCGATACAACATGAAAGCCCTGACCGTGTGGATCCATATCATCATCATGCTGCTGCTGCCCTGGACACAAACTTTCGCACAAGAACCCGATCGCAAAAAAGATCCCATTGTTCTGGGAATGTCGACCGCCCTGACCGGCCCTGCAGCGATACTCGGCGTCAACATGCGCGCAGGCGTGCTTGCAGCGATCGAAGAAGTGAATCAATCCGGAGGAATTCGCGGCAGAACCATGAAATTGATTTCCTTTGACGACGGTTACGAGCCTTCCCATACAGCGCCAAACATGCGAAAGCTGATTGAAGAAGAACAGGTCTTGGCAGTCATAGGAAATGTCGGAACGCCGACCGCCGTCGCAGCGATTCCCATCGCAAACAGCAGCAAAACGCCCTTTTTTGGAGCCTTTACAGGTGCCGGAATCCTGCGCAAAAACCCACCCGACCGATATATCATCAACTACCGCGCAAGCTATGCCCAAGAAACAACGGCCATGGTCGATGCCCTGATCATCCATGGAGGGTTGACACCCGGTGATATCGGGTTTTTCACCCAACGAGACTCTTATGGAGACGCCGGATTTGTCGGCGCCGTTGCAGCCCTCAAGCGGCACGGCCTAAAAGATGAAAACAAGATCATTCACACCCGATACGAACGCAATACCTTGGCCGTGGAAAACGCCCTCGCCAATCTGATTCTGGCGGAGCCGCCGCTTCGCGCCGTCATTATGGTCGGCGCTTATGCGCCTTGCGCCGCATTTATTCGACTGGCCAAAAAATATGGGATGGAGGCGTTATTTTTAAATGTCTCTTTTGTGGGCGCCGAGCCCTTGGCCGAGCAACTCGGCGAATTGGGCAACGGCGTCATTGTGACCCAGGTAGTTCCCCATTTTGATTCCCATGTGCCCATTGTCAAACAATACAGGAAGGCCCTTGAAGCGTGGAACCCGTCGGCCGAACCATCGTGTGCCTCCCTGGAAGGGTTTATTGCCACAAGGGTTTTTTCTCTGGCCCTAAACACCATTGACGGCACAATAACAAAAGAATCTATTGTCACCGCATTGGAATCGATGGGCGACTTCGATATCGGCCTGGGCGAGCCGTTGTCGCTTTCCGCTGAAAGGCGCCAGGCCTGCAACCGTGTCTGGGCGACTGTTATGCAGGACGGAAAGATAGTTCCATTCCGGTGGGAAGAGCTGAAAGAACGATTTGCGAGGAAATAACATGCGTGGCGAGCAGATGGAAAAACGGGATTCAAATACCAAAAGGTTGGTCTGGACGGTTACCCTGCTGGGCTTTAGCGCCGGGCTGATCATGCTGATCATTGTTTTTCTGACGGTGTCCAACATTCGCAAAGAACGCGAACGACTGGACGCGCTTCAAGTCGAAATGACCCGCATGGTGACTTCATTTGACCCCCTTCTTGTTAAGGGGCGCGAGGAAATCGCATCGCTTCTAAAAGAAAACACGCCGAATGATGCTTCAGGCAGCTGGATTGCCGAGCTATCGATGCTCGTCGGCGGGCACACAAAAGGCTCCGTCTTAGATCACTCGGTCATGGCCGCCGAATTGGATCTCATACAAAAGGACCTGCCGTTTCTGGAAAATAAACGTGACCGTTGTGTTCAGTGGCACGCAACGATGGAAGAAATAAATCGTAACATTCCTCCGGCACGCAAAGCGGTGGAGACATCCCTAACAGAACTTCGGGCTGCCATATCAAGCGTTGAAGGGATGCAACGACTTCGCCATGCCGTTCAAATCCGCCAGTACCGAAATACGAAAGACGCCCAGGCCCATATTGTTGCAGACAAGATCATTTCGGACATCAGCCATAGCCTGGACATCTCCTCCGCCAAAGCTGAACTGGCAGACCTCTACCTACTCTACGAACGCCTCATGGCGGAAGATAAACTCGACAACCTGATGGATTTGAAGGACAACCAGATCAAATCGACCCTGGACAGGCTGCAACGCAGCGTCGGGAGTTCCGGCAACCGGAACGCACTGTCGGGAAACCTCAGCGCAGCGCTCCTGCAAAACATACAGACTTCCCTTTTCGGCCGGGGGTATCTGTTCGACACGGTGCATCAGACCATTATCCCCGGAAGCGGCGGACTGTATCCGCTGTGCAGAGAATATCTGACTCTGCGGACCGAAGGCTTGAGGCTTGAGAGCGACGTCGCCCAAGTATTCGCAAAATTCGAAGCTTCACGGCAAAGACTGGCGGAAACCGTGGAAACTTTTGCCGTGCAGACCGCCGCCAACGCCGAGCATGCCCTCAGGAAGGCGTGGGAGAATATGTTGATTGTATGGGCAATATCCACCGGAATATTCCTTGTACTTTCAGCAAGGATTGCCCAGACACTCACCCACCAGGTCAGGGCCATTGTAACCACCAATGCAAATCTTAAAAATGAAATCGTCGAACGCAGGCGCATGGAAAAGGCCCTCAGAGATAGCGAAGAGGCCCTGCGCCACGCCAATGATGAACTCGAAACTCGGGTCGAACAGCGAACCTCGGCGCTGCAAAAAACCAACCGATTGCTGGGAAAAGAAGTCTCCGAACGCAAACAGGCAGAGGAACGGCTTAGAAAAAGCGAGGAAAAATACAGAACAATCAGCACGGAGTTGTCCAGCGGTTTGTCCGATGTGTTCGAAGCGCTCAATGAGATCTCCTCGGGAAACCCCTCCATTAAGATATCCGAGGCCTCCGAACTCGAGCTTATTTCCAAGTTGAAACACACCGTCAACCTCACAGCCCTTGACATCATGGAATATGTTACCCTGTCTCATGAATTTGCCATTGGGCTTTCCGACCATTTCGATGTATTGAGCCGGGTTTCGAAAGGGGAACTGACCGCCCGTGTTAGGAATACCTCAGACGTCGAACTGTTGGAGTCCCTCAAAATGGTAACAAACCACATGATTGAAAGCGTATCCCAAGAAATCAGTGAACGCAAACGGGCACAGGAGGAAGTACTAAATGCCAAAGAGGCGGCGGAATCGGCCAACCGCGCTAAAAGCGAATTCCTCGCCAACATGAGCCATGAGATCCGCACGCCCATGAACGGCGTCATCGGCTTTACGGATATGTTGTTGGATACGAATCTCAATGAAGAACAAATCAACTATGCTGAAACGATCAAGCGAAGCGGCGCCGGTTTGCTTTCCCTCATCAACGACATCCTGGATTTTTCCAAGATCGAAGCAGGACAGATGGAATTTGAAGCCATGGATTTCGATCCGGAAATCACCGCCTACGATGTGTGCCAACTCATTGTTTTGAGATTGGATGAAAAACCTGTTGAGATACTCTGCCGCATTCATGATGCGGTGCCCGCAAGCATCACGGGAGATCCGGCTCGTTTCCGACAGGTGCTGTTAAACCTCATGGGCAATGCGGCCAAATTCACCGACTCGGGAGAGATAGAACTCCGACTGGACATTGAACAGGAACAGCGTGACCGGGTGCAGCTTCATGTCACGGTCCGGGACACGGGAATCGGCATTCCTGAAGGAAAACTGGATTCCATATTTGAGATCTTCCAGCAGGCTGACGCGTCTACAACAAGAAAGTACGGGGGTACGGGGCTGGGACTTCCCATCTGCAGAAAAATCGCGCAGAATATGGAAGGTGATGTATGGGCTGAAAACAATCCGGACAAGGGAAGCACCTTCCACTTCAACGCCTGGCTCAAAAAAGCTGTCGCAAAACAACCCGAAAGGCGCACCCCGGCCGCTCTTGACCGGAAAAAGGTGCTTGTTGTCGATGACAACGAAAACAGCCTGGCCATTACGACCCATCTGTTGAAATCAGCCGGAATGCGCCCTTTGGGCCTTTCCAGCGGTAGAAATGTCGTACAGACGCTCCGGGACGCTGCCGGCAACGGGAACCCCTTCGATCTGTGCATTCTGGATATTCAAATGCCGGGGTTGAGCGGATATGATGTCGCCAAGCAGATTCGCAGCGCCCCGGATAAGATTCCGCCCGTCAAGCTGCTGGCCTTCTCCTCATCCAACGAGCGGGATGCAAACAAGTGTATCAGTGTCGGCTTTGACGGATTTCTGCCAAAACCCATCGGCCGCCAAAAGCTTATAGGCGTCATAGCAAGCCTGTTGGGTGAAATAGACAATAGCACCGAAGGCGCGGAACGAAAGACCATTGTTACGCAGTATTCTTTTAGAGAGCAAACCAAACATTCCACCCGTATCCTCCTGGCGGAAGACAACCCGGTCAACCAGAAACTGGCCAAATTGATGTTAACCAAAGCGGGGTATCACGTTGATGTAGCCAATAACGGACAAGAAGCAGTGGATAAATATACAAAGACTCCGGAGGCTTTTGACCTCATCTTTATGGATATTCAGATGCCCGACATGGATGGCCTCAAGGCTTCAAGGGCTATTCGAGACCAAGGTTTCGACAACATTCCTATCGTGGCTATGACCGCCCATGCCATGAAGGGTGACCGGGAAAGATGTCTCGATGCAGGCATGGACGACTACATTGCCAAACCTATCAAAAGGGAACTGGTGTTCGCCATGATTGAAAAGTGGATTGTCGGCAAACATCCTCTTTGAGGCCGCTGCGCAACTGGAATTTTTCTTGACGCCATTCCCTTGCTTCCCTAGAATCCACATCTATGTTTTTTGTTTCCAGGTGAACGTCTTTGAGGAGGTCTTGTCATGCATTGTATCTTTTGTAAGATCGTAAAGGGGGAAATTCCTTGCACCAAAGTGTTTGAAAATGATCGCGTTTTGGCCTTTATGGATATCAACCCCCTCAATGACGGCCATGTGTTGGTAATACCGAAAAAACATGCCGCCACCATCCTTCAAATCGATGAAGCGGATTTTACGGCGGTGGCGGCCGTGGTTCACAAAATCAGTGCCGCCATCCAAAAAGCCTTGAAACCGGACGGAATCAATGTGCTCCAACTTAACGGCGAAGCCGCCAATCAGGTTGTGCCTCATTTACATGTCCACATTGTGCCCAGGTGGTCTGAAGACACGCTGAGTATCTCGCGGTGGGAAGTCGTGCCGGGCGATATGGAAAAGATCGCCGGCATCGCAGCGCAGATTGAAAAAGCACTCCGCTGAATGCCGAAAACAGGATGACCATGCCTTCAATTCTGGACCACATCGGCCACACGCCACTGATCGAAATTAAAAGGCTTAACCCCAATTCCAAGGTAAGGCTTCTGGCCAAGATAGAGTATTTCAACCCAGGCGGTTCATCCAAGGACCGGATTGCCAAAAACATGATCGAAGCCGCAGAAGCGGCCGGGACGTTGACGCCGGAAAAAATCGTCTTGGAGGCTACCAGCGGAAACACCGGCATCGGCCTGGCCATGGTATGCGCCGTGAAGGGCTACCGGCTTCTGCTGACCATGTCCGAGGCGGTCAGTATTGAGCGACGCAAGATTCTTCAGGCTTTCGGAGCGCAGATTCTGCTTACGCCCGCACGACTTGGAACGGATGGGGCCATTGAGGAGGCCTATCGCCTGGCCAGAGAACACCCCGACGATTATCTCCTGACCGATCAGTTCAACAACGAGGCAAACTGGCGGGCTCACTACGAGGGAACGGGCCCCGAGATCTGGGAACAGACCGAAGGCAAAATCACGACGCTCGTGGCCACCTTGGGCACTACGGGAACACTCATGGGCGCTTCGAGGCGCTTGAAAGAGTTAAACCCCCATGTCGTGGTGGTTGGGGTAGAGCCTTATCTGGGACACAAGATTCAGGGCCTTAAAAATATGAAGGAATCCTACACGCCGGAAATCTTCGACAAAACGCGGTTGGATAAAAAAGTCAATATAGATGACGATGTCGCCTATGAAATGACACGCCGTCTTGCCAGGGAAGAAGGTCTTTTTGTGGGCATGAGTTCAGGCGCCGCCATGGCCATCGCATGCCAAGAAGCAAAATCCATGAACGAGGGCGTTGTGGTGGCGATTTTGCCGGATGGCGGTGAACGCTACCTGAGCACGCCGCTCTTTGCAGCACGAGAAGAAACCAACCTGAAGTTCTACAACACGCTGGCTCGGTCCAAACAGGCCTTTCAACCGCTTCAGCCCGGTCGGGTTTCTATGTACACGTGCGGGCCCACCGTGCATGATCGCATTCACATCGGGGAGTGCCGGCGTATTGTCGTGGCTGACCTGCTCCGTCGTTACATGGAATATAAGGGGTTTGCCGTCACTCTCGTAATGAGCATTACGGACCTGGATGATAAGACCATTCAGGCATCCCAGAAAGCGGCATCGGAAATCAAGCCCTTTACGGATAAATACATCCAGGCTTTTCTGGAAGACTCAGAGGCCCTAGGGATCAAGCCGGCCACCCGGTACGCCAGGGCCAGCGAGCATATCGGCGACATGACGGCATTGACTTTCAAGCTCTTGGAAAAAGGCTTTGCCTATGAGAAACTCCAGAGCGTGTATTTTGATATCTCCAGATTCGCTGATTATGGAAAACTATCAGGCGTAAACCTGGACAAGATCAAACTCGGTTCCACTGTAGACCTGGATGAATACGAAAAGGACAATCCGCGGGACTTTACCCTGCTAAAAAGGGCCAAGCTCCCGGAACTCAGAAGAGGGATCTATACAAAAACCGAATGGGGAAACGTGAGGCCAAGCTGGCACATTGAGTCCGTAGCACTGGCCATGAAGTACCTTGGAGAGACTTTCGACATCTATGCCAGCAGCAGGGATTTACTGTTTCCGCACCATGAAAATGAGCTTGCCATCAGCAGCGCCGTCACAGGCAAGCCCCTGGCGCGTTACTGGATACACAGCGGACCGGTTCTGTCGGAAGGGAAAAAGGCCCAGGCCGGCCGCGGAGTGCCGTTTGTGCGGGACCTCTTGGATAAAGGATACAGCGGCAGGGCAATTCGGTATTGGCTGCTTGCCCACAACTATCAAAAACCGTTGGGATTTTCTTTCGAGGCACTCGATCAGGCATTCGGCGCACTGAAAAGGCTCGACGAATGTGTCTACTTGTTGAACCACGCGAAGCAAGCAGTTCCTTACAATGAACTCGATCAGCTTCTGTACGACTTGAGAACCGGTTTTACCGAAGCCATGGATAACGACCTGGACATCGCACAGGCCATGGCCTCGATCTTCAAAAACGTAAGAACGATTAATCGGCTGGCCACGAAAGGCAAACTCGATGCTGCCGGGGCAAAACGCGTGAAAGCGGAATTACTCAAGATCGACGAGGTAGTCAACATCTTCGATTTTGAAGAACCTGCCCTGGATTCTCAGATTCAGGACCTTATCCGTGAAAGACAGGAGGCCAGGAGCAAAAAGGATTGGGCCCGGGCCGACAAGATCAGAGAGCAACTCAACGCCATGGGCGTGGAAGTCAAAGACAAAAAAACGACCTGATGATGCCGCAGCCGCCACGTTCAAGGCACGCCATCCAAAAAGGCGACGTCCGGCGCAAAGCAGTGTCGCGCACGCGGATGACCCCACACCAGGAAAGCGAGCACATACCATCGTGAACGAAATGCTTCAAGCGACCTATTTTCCCTTCACTACCATCACGTCAGCGGTCATGGAGATCCTTACTTGTTACTTTGATCGCGTGATTCTATACCAACCCGTCGGCTCCGTGCCGTCGTCAAGCCTCCGGCATTGGGTGGATGATGGTTTATTGGATATTCGCGTCCCTTTTGCCGGCATTGTGGACCGGAACCTGGTGACGGCGGGGTTCACCAACTGGAAGTCATGGGGTTCGATGCATGACGGCGCCGACTTGGCTTACTTTAAGGAAATGGGGCAAAAACTTCCCCCGACAGAACCCATGACCCATCGGTTGGTTTCTGAAATCAAGGGAGACGGCGGAAAAGTCAAGGATAAAAGCCATGACCAAGACCTGACCGTACAGCTGTTTCTGCTGCTGGCCCAGGACTACGATCAACAATCCGCAGACATACAGGAGCAACTGACCCATATCGACCTTCAGAAACGCAATTTGGAAGACTTTTTCCGCACCGATAGTCCCGACCAAGAGGACAACCGGGTAGCTAAGAGGTCGTTTTCAAAACCCAAAGAGGATTTGGGCCAATTGATGACCAAAACCCGAATGATCGCATGGAATCACCTTTTTCAGAAAACCCCCGCCCCGTCCAGCGTGCTTGTGACGGATTCTCGGGCCGCCGTTGATTTTCTCCTGGAAGACCGGGAAGAAAAAATCCGGACATTCCGTCTCCCCATGCCCAATCCGGCTATTGCCTCAGAGGGGTTTTTCGCCAAGGCCGACCTTGCATCTCTCTGTCGTGATCTGCTGACCAAGCCATGGAACGAACAGCATAAACGTCACATCCAAACCACAAGCAATAAAATCCGGGCCAAGGTCACGGCCGGGAACATGCTCGCGAAAGATCCGGCCGGCAGCACGCACGCCTTTCGTTGTCACCTTATCCCCCATGTAGGGACCGCACGCCTATTGAACCAACAATGCATGAAAAACCAACATATCGCCCAGAACGCCACCGAGAAAAACACCTTGATCGGGCTCGTAGAAATGGACCGCACGGGACATACCGCCTGATCCTTTCCCTTGAGATATCGGTGTGCGTAAGCCGATATCCATAGCGTGAAAAATCCTGAGATAAAAAGCCCAAGAAAGCTTGACGGCCCCGGATAATTGGTGTATAGGACTCAACGCGAAAAAAAGGTTGAAAACTCAGGCATTATCAATAATGCGAAGCCTTTTTAACAAATCCGAGAAAGGAGGAAAGGTCTCATGTTTACACCGTCAGTGGATAAGGACAAATGCACCGGATGTGGAGAATGCGTCGAAGTTTGTCCGGTAGAAGTATTTGAAATGCAGGACGAAAAATCCGAGCCTGTCAATGCGGAAGAATGTCTCGGTTGTGAAAGCTGTGTCGAGGTTTGCGAAGCCGAAGCCATTACTGTAGAAGAAACCTAGAATCGACGGATCCGGCGCCGCCGTATCGACACGGTGCCTAGTGAGTTTGGATACCTCCCGTCCTAAAGGGCGGGAGGCCTCCATTTTGAGGGACCGTTGATCACGTGGCGGAAACGGTTTTTCTGAAAAGCGACCTGCTTGCAACCCTCTCCTCGGCTGTCACTGAACCCTCTCCTTCCAAACAGCGCCTTGTAAGCATTTTTCCAACAGGGGTCACCAATATGCCAACAGGGGTTACCAATATGATTGAAAAGCCAATTGCCCGTTGCGAAGCCAACGATGTCGAGGCCCACACCTATCCATTTTATATCAAACCGGAACAAGGCATGGAACCGGCCTATATCTTCCTGGAGGAACACGTCTATAATTTTGGCGCCGAAGAGACCAGGAAAATCGCCGGCCGCATCATTCGCATTGACAACGAAGAAGATTTAAAAAAACTCGGCTGCGAAAAAGACGAAAAGGGCGTCTATGTCCTTTCACCTATTGAAAAACCATGGTTGCACGGAGGTAAGTCATGATTGACAAGGTAGGGGTTGTAGGGGCCGGCCAAATGGGTGCCGGCATTGCCCAGGTAGCGGCCATGCACGGATTTTCTGTGCTTCTGAACGATATCGAAGAAACCTTTCTACAAAACGGCATTCAACGCATCCAAAAGAGCCTTTCGAGCTTGGCGAAAAAGCAGCGAATCAGCGAAGAGGAAAAAGACAAGGCGCTGGCTAGGATACAAACCACTCTGGATATGCAGGCCTTTGAAACGGCCGATTATGTCGTTGAAGCCGTAATCGAAAGTGCGTCTTTAAAACTGGAGGTCTTTGGCCGGCTGGACACTATCTGCAGACCGGAAACCATCCTGGCCAGCAACACGTCCTCCATTCCCATCACGCGCATTGCTGCAGCCACGAAACGCCCGGCCAAGGTTATCGGCATGCATTTCATGAATCCGGTGCCGCTCATGAAACTTGTTGAAATTATCCGTGGGCTTGCCACGTCCGATGAAACCTTTGATGCCACCGAGGACCTGGCCGTGGCACTCAAAAAGACCCCGGTAGCGGCAAATGATTCCCCGGGTTTCATATCAAACCGTATCCTGATGCCTATGATCAATGAAGCGGTATTTGCTTTGTACGAAAATGTGGGAACCGCGGACGCCATTGATTCCGTCATGAAGTTGGGGATGAATCACCCTATGGGGCCTTTGGCCTTGGCTGATCTGGTCGGCCTAGACACCTGCTTGTCCATTATGGAGGTGTTGTACCAAGGTTTTGGGGATTCCAAGTACAGGCCGTGCCCTTTGTTGAAAAAATATGTGGATGCCGGTTACCTGGGCCGCAAGACGGGCAAGGGCTTTTATGAATACGGCAAGTAAAATCAACACAATACGTTCGTATCCAAAAGCCGTTATCTGTTAAAAAAAAATGAATTATCCTGAAATGGCCTTTATCACCCAGCGCCTCCATGATCACAGCGTCGGTGACGTCTCGTCGGCGGCCCGGATCGCTTTGGATGGTATCGGCCTCCAACAATCAAAAGCCGGAGACACGGTGGCTGTAGCCGTCGGCAGTCGGGGAATCAGCCGGATTTCCACGATCGTTCGAGAAACGGTCCGGTTTTTAAAAAGCAGCGGTCTAGCACCCTTCATCGTGCCCGCCATGGGCAGCCACGGGGGAAACACGCCCGGCGGACAAGTGGCGACCCTGGGCCGGCTCGGCATTACTGAATCCGCCATCGGTGCGCCGATGAAAGCATCGCCGGAGGTTGTGGAAACGGGAAGGTTGAAAACAGGATCCCCAATCCTTTTGGATGCCTATGCCGCCGGCGCCGATCATGTGGTCGTGATCAACCGGATCAAACCGCATACGAAGTTTCGAGGTCCCCTGGGAAGCGGGCTGACCAAAATGCTCACGATCGGCCTGGGCAAGGGACAAGGGGCCGGCGTGTACCACCGCGCCGCGGTCCAACATTCTTTCGGCATCTTGCAGGAAGCCGCCGAGGTCATTTTCAGCAAGCTGTCGGTGCTTTTCGGCCTCGCTGTGCTGGAAGACGGGTATCAGCATGTGGCCAAGATCGTTGCCGTGAAACCGGACATGTGGTTCCGGGAAGAAAAGGTCTTGCTGGAAGAGGCTCGGTCCATGATGCCGGCCATTCCCTTTGACCCCATCGACATCTTGGTCATAGACCAGATCGGAAAGGAGATCAGCGGCATAGGCATGGATTCCAATATTACGGGCAGGCACCGCGATATTGTAGGCGACTTCGTGACGGCGCCTCATGCGAAACGTATCTTTGTCAGGGATCTGAGTCCCGCCTCAGACGGCAATGGCAACGGCATCGGGCTGGCCGATGTAACTACAAAAAGACTTGTCGATGCCCTCGATCTTGAAAAGACGTATGCCAACGCCATCACCGCCATTTCGCCGGAGAAGGCCGCCCTGCCCATTCATTTTCCAACGGATCGACAATGCCTGAACGCATGCCTCAAAACCATCGGCATGGTGCCACCTGAAAAAGTTCGCCTGGTGCGGATCAAGAACACACTGGCCGTGGAGCATCTTTGGGTTTCAAAAGCCCTGGAAAGCGACATTCACGCCAACAGCAATATCCGGGTTGTAAGTCCCTGGGAAACATTGGCTTTTGACAAAGAGGGAAATCTTCCCGAGATGAAAGAATGAAAAGACACCCACTGCACTACCATATATTTGATACAGCCTTCGGATTCGCGGCGGTCTTATTCCAAAAAGACCCTTTCTTGGTCAAACGGGTTTTCTTGCCGTGCAAAGACCGTCTTGTCCAAAAGAAACGGATGGAGGGCACGGCTTGTCGAGCACCGGACTCACCTGAAGAAGCCCACATGCTTTGCAGCCGGATCAGGGAATACTTCGAAGGCACGCCTATCTCCGCCCCATGGGAAAACCTCTATCTAGGGCGTCTCACGCCGCTGCAGCAATCGACACTCAAGCTCGTTGGCGCCATTCCTTTCGGATCAACGCAGACTTACGGAGACATTGCGCGAAATATCGGCAGACCCGGCGCCGGCCGATTCGTCGGAATGACCATGCATTACAATCCTTTTCCGGTGGTCATCCCCTGCCATCGCGTCGTTCGGGCAGACGGCTCTCTCGGCGGTTTTCGAGGAGGCGTAACACTAAAAAAGCGCATGTTGGCATTGGAAAAGAAACAGATCAGGAGAACACAATGAAACGGCTCCATAAAACCGTCGGATTTATCGGCGCGGGCAATATGGCTGAAGCTATGATTAACGGCCTCATCAGGTCCCACCTGTGCGAGCCCCGGGAAATCTGGGCAAGCGATGTGCGAGACGCCCGTCTGACCCAGTTAAGCCACACCTATGGCATTCATACTTCCAAAAACAACGGCGAGATCTTCGGACAAAACGATGTTGTGATTTTGGCGGTCAAACCCCAACACATAGATGATGTTCTCAGTAACCTTGCAAAAACACTCCCACAGACCATCAAGGGGGTCACCCTCGTTATCTCTATCGCGGCGGGCATTCCGATCAAGAGGATTGAAAACCACCTGTATCCTCCCTTGGATCAGGACGCAAAGGGACTCCTTCCCATCGTTCGGGTGATGCCCAATACCCCGGCGCTGGCCCTGGCAGGAATAGCAGGAATGAGCGGCAACGCATACGCAAAAACCTCGGACCTTGACGACGCCAGGGCTATCCTGGAGGCCATCGGGCAGGTGATTGAATTTGAGGAAAAAGATTTGGATGCCGTAACGGCCATCAGCGGCTCCGGGCCGGCCTATATGTTCTACTTCGTGGAAGCTTTCGTACGGGCCGGCGCCAAGCTTGGCCTCAGGCCGTCACACGCCTTGACATTGACCTTGGAAACCATGAAAGGTGCCGCAAGGCTTTTGGAACAAACCGGCGAACCGCCGGCCGACCTCAGAAAGAAGGTGACATCAAAAGGCGGTACGACAGAAGCAGCCTTAAATGTCCTGGAGCGCCATCATGTCAAAGAACACCTCATGGAAGCCGTCATGGCGGCCGCACAGCGCTCCAAGGAACTCAGCGGCTAGGTTGGGGAAAAACGAAGAAGTCAACATCCCGGCCCAAAGGGCCGGTCTTTGATTGCTCCCTATCGGCGATTTACTGGAACTACATTGGAACTACAAGGGACCGGAAAGACTCGCGTTTAAGAAGGACCGGCGGCACTCGACCCCGACAGTTTACATAACGCGGCAGTCGTGAAGCCATAGACAAACGACAGAGACAAGGCGTTCCGGATGGCGGCAGGCAGCAAGAATCACAACGGCGGCAGACCCCACCGGCTGTGAGCCGATGTGCTTTTTGCCGACGACGATCTAGGTAAGAAACTTGAACTTCGACCAGGCCGTGGAGACTCCTGCGGAGCCGAAGCCTGTAAGGACGTTGGTACCGTTTTTGAGCCTGCCGTCCTTCATCGCGCAAGCCATGGCCAACGGCACCGATGCCGAAACGGTATTTCCGAATCGTTTGTGGGTGTTGTAGCCTTTGTCCATACCAAGCTTGCACGATTCAATCACCTTGTCGCTCATGGCATCGCTGGCGGCATGGCTGAACACAATCTCGTGATGGAACTGATTCAGAACGGCATCGTCACGATAATGCTTGCAAAGCCTGGAAAAGACAAAACGAAAGATTTTTTCTCCATAAGAAAAAAACGTAAGCGGTTGGATCTCATTTCTGAGCTCGCCATCGCTGTATTCGTTAAAATGGGGAAGCGGAATCTTGCAAAGAGTATGGCGATCCCCCCATGTTTTGAAAGAAGCATAATACTCATCGTCTTCTTCTGAAGCACTGACAATGGTAGCGGTTGACGCCTCTCCAATGGTAAAGGTGGGAAAATTGAATTCTATGTCTTTCACGGACTTGAATTCGAAGTTGGCATACTCCCTGAAATTAAATTCGCAGTTCATGATCATAATGTTTCTGTACATGCCCGTCTTGAGAAAAGAGTGGGCCACGTGAATCGCTCGAAGCCAACTGGCACAGGCATCCAATATATCAAAACAGGTGGCCCTGTTGAGCTTTAACAGCTTCTGAAACACATTGGCGGTCGCCGGCTCGATATATCCGCGCCCAACCCCGACATAGATCAACAGGTCGATATCGTTCGGAGATATGTCTGCCGACCTTAGGGCTTTCCTGCCTGCCTCGATGCCAAATTGAATGGCTTTTTCGTTTTTCGCCCGGTGGTACCGTACCGACGTCACCGATTTCTTGAAAAGCTCATCCAGTTTGAATTCCAGGAGGTTGAGTGCCTTCTCGGTCAGGTAATGTTTACTTCTGACAATGATTTCCTGGATGATTTCCGTATTGGTAACAAGCTTGCTCGGAACCGCATATTCAACGGCACAATATCTCATGACATTTTTCCTTGTTGTTTACAAACGTTCTTTTTCGCCCTAATCCATGATCTCCATACTCATATCCACGGCCCTGGCCGAGTGGGTAAGGGCTCCTGAAGATATGATATCCACCCCCGTAACAGCCAGTTCAGCCACGGTATCCAGTTGAACACCGCCCGAAACCTCAACCAAGGCTCGCCCGGAGATAAGCCTAACGGCATTTTTTACCTCTTCAATATCCATATTGTCAAGCATAATGACATCAACCCCGTTTTGCAGGGCTTCCTGGATTTCCTCGACATTTGAAACCTCAACTTCAATACCCAAAAGATGTCCCTTGATGTCTCGCAGCCGCCGGACCGCTTTCGTAATCCCCCCAAACGCCCTGATATGATTGTCCTTGATCAGAACGCCGTCGTAAAGCCCGA
>CAYSGJ010000110.1:0-2718 GCA_964430705.1 uncultured Desulfobacterales bacterium
TCTCGCGCAAAGAAAAAGAATAAAAAAATGTACCACGTAATGTTCTCAAGGCGCCAGCCGCAACGCACGAAAACACGAAAAAAAGGCATTTTAGCCGCAGACCCACACGGACGGTTGATATAGTTGCCGGTTGCCGGATACCAGTTGTCGGTTGCCAGTTGCCGGTTACCGGTTGGTGCGGTTTGCCTACACGCCTCACGCACACGCTTTCATAGTAGGTTGGGTCGAGCTTGCGAGACCCACCAAAATGCCGACAAATCAAAACCATTCTCGCGCCAAGACACAAAGACGCAAAGAAGAAAAAAAAAGATTTCAGCCACAGACCCACGCGGACACACACGGACAATTGGGCGCTACGCGCCTAAAAGAAAACACTATCATCCTTCACGTACACGTACACGTACACGCTTTACCGGTATCCGGACCCCGGCATCGGGTCAACCAATGACTAATGACCAATGACCATTGACCAGTAACCATTGACCAATGACCAATGACCAATGACCAGTGACCAATGACCAATGACCAATGACCAGTGACCCGTGACTATTGACCAGTGATTAGCACACGCTCTACCGGTATCCGGCATCACGCATCCGGTCTTATCGCCTTTGTAAACATAACCACGAACCGACATTTTGAAAAGGTCATTCCATCCCGACGCGAGGGATTCGACATCCCCCCTGATCCCCCTTTTGGTCCATGCCTTTGGCTTCAAACCATCACGCCCCCAAAAACGCTCAAAAAAAAACGGTTTTATCTGCCATGTCAATGACCTTGACAGGCCCCGGGCGCCCTGGCATTCTGGCCCCGCTATGAAAGCCATGATCCTGGCGGCAGGATTGGGCACCCGACTGCTGCCGCTGACCAACAAGATGCCCAAGCCCCTTTTTCCCTTGGCCAACCGTCCTTTGATCGACATCCTCATCGGCAGGCTCCAGGCGGTGGGTTGTGAGGCGGTGATGATCAATACCCATCACCTTAGACACATGATCGACACATTTGTCCAAAACCAGAGCTACCGTATCCCGGTGCGCACGACCTATGAGCCGACCCTGCTGGAAACAGGCGGGGCCATCAAAAACGTCCGGCAATTCTGGGATGACCGGCCTTTCATGGTCATCAACGGCGATATTTTCACGAATATCGATCTGAAACAAGCCTATGCCCATCACTTCACCCACGGACACCCGGTGACCATGGTCCTGCATGACTGCGAACCATTCAACAACGTATGGGTCGACGGATCCGACCATATTCGCGGCTTCGGCATTTCCCGGCCCTGCCCTCCCCCGGGCGCTTCCAGGCCCGACAACGATCCGACGCCCGTCGAATCATCAGGCCTTCGATGCCTGGCCTTTACCGGCGTTCAGATTATCGATCCCCGGGTCCTGGAGGCCATTCCTCCAGAAACCCCTTGCAGCATTATTGACATCTATTGCCGCATTCTGGATCAGGGCGCCGTATTACAAGGATTTCTGTCCAAGAACCACTACTGGCACGACATCGGAACCAAGGAAGGCTATCGCGAAGCGGCCAAAGAAGCCCTGGCGCGCAAGGCCTTGAACGATGTTTCTCCCGGCGCCGGAGAGAGACCCCTGTTTTGGACCACACTCAAGGGAGACGGTTCCAATCGCATCTGGCAACGGGTAGCCTCAGGCGCCTCGGATGCGTCATCCGTCGTGTTCGTCGATCACGGACTACCTCCCATTGAAGGTGGCTGTGAGGCCGATTCTTTCGCAGCGATCGGCAATCATCTCCACAAACGGAATATTCCCGTACCGAAGATCCTGGGCTACGAACGGCCCTTCGGTTGGGTTGCCCTGGAGGACCTGGGCGACATGCATCTCCAGGAGGCCGTTGTCGCATCCAAAAGCCCGGCCGACACCCGCAAGCACTACACACGGGTCATTGACGTCCTGGTTTCCATGGGCATCGACGGCGCCACAGGATTTGAGCCGAGCTTCACCTACCAGACAAGAGCCTACGACCGCGACCTTATCTTGGAAAAAGAGGCCAAATATTTTTGCGACGCGTTTTTGATGGGGTTCAAGGGCACGGACGCCGGCTTTGATCAAATTAAAGTAGAATTTGAGGTGTTGGCTACAAGAGCCCTGGATACCAAACAATATGGATTTCTTCACAGAGATTTTCAGTCCCGCAACATTCTCCTGTCAAAAGGCGGATATTATGTGATTGATTTTCAAGGAGGCAGACTCGGCCCGCTGCAGTATGACCTGGCCTCCTTGCTCATCGACCCTTACACGGCTCTGCCCGAAGGACTTCAGGAGGATTTGCTCGGCTACTATTTGGAACGGCTCTCCAAACGGATGCCGGTGGACCCGGCCGGTTTCATCCACGCCTACCGTTACTGCGCGGTCAACCGGAATCTTCAAATTCTGGGGGCTTTTGCGTTTCTCGGTCAGGTCAAGGGAAAGCGGGCGTTCCTGGAATATATCCCGGCGGCCGTGCGGTCCTTGAAAAAAAACATCCGCAAGATCGACCCTGCATGTTGCAGGCGCCTCGGAGAGATCATTGAAACCCTGTAATTCGGGTCCGTACGACAACGCCCGGTTGTCGGTTGGATAATGAGGCGAGGGGCATGGGGCTGGAGGCAAGGGGAAAAGAAAAAAATAAAAAAACCACCACGAAGACACGAAAAAAAAAGATTTTAGCCACAGACCCACGCGGACACGCATCACGTACACGCATCACGTA
>CAYSGJ010000111.1:0-27271 GCA_964430705.1 uncultured Desulfobacterales bacterium
CTGGAAAACGACAGTATGGAGTACCGTCTCTTTCCCAGCGGCCGCTTTGCACACTCACGGGCATATATTCAAGATTGCTTAAGGCGTCATGGATTACTGTGGCTGGAGGAAGCCACGTCAGATATTAGGAAGCAGTCGGGAAAGCAGGTCAAGGGATTATTGGTTGTGGCCAAAAAAAAGGAAGCCGGGACACCTGCAAATGAGTAAGTAAAAGAAATGGCCGCATCGCCGATTCGTTATCTGCGAACGTGTCGGTCGTACGCATATCGATTTTTCAACCTGGAAACAGGGTTCCAGACCCACCATATTTTTTCCGGAGCTTGGGTTTTTCTATCTTGCCCGTGGGATTTCGCGGCACGTCGCCGAACAGAATCCGTCTTGGCCTCCTGTATCTGGGAAGACGGCTGCAAAACGCGCGAATCTCGTCTTCCGTCACCGTCCTTCCTTCCTTGACTTCTATGATTGCCGTTGCGATCTCTCCCAGGCGGTCGGACGGCAGTCCGATGACGGCTACATCCCGGATGTCGGGATGCGCCTGAAGAAAATCTTCGATCTCCACGGGGTAGATGTTTTCCCCGCCCGTAATAATAACGTCCTTTTTGCGGTCTACCAGCCAGATAAAGCCGTCTTCATCGACGCGGGCAATATCGCCGGTTGCAAGCCACCCATCAAACAGGGCTTCAGCGGTAGCGCGCGGATTGCCATAGTATTGCTTCATGACCCCGGGACCTTTAACCATCAATTCACCGGGAGTGCCGGGTACCGCGGCAACATGGTGTTGATCCACGATTTTGTATTCCCAGTCAAAGCCGGGTTTTCCAATGGCGCCGACCTTGTGGAGGTTTTCCATACCGAGATGGATGCAGCCGGGGCCGGTGCTTTCCGTGAGTCCGTAGTTGGTGTCGTAGGCATGACGTGGGAAGATCTTTTTCCACTGTTTTACCAGACTCGGCGGCACGGGCTGGGCGCCCATGTGCATGAGCCGCCATTGTTCAAGGCGGTAGTCGTTCAGGTTGATCTCGCGGCTTTCGATGGCAAACAGGATATCCAGCGCCCAGGGAACCAGGAGCCACACGATGGTAACCTGTTCTTCGGAGACGGCCTCCAGGATCCATTCGGGCGAGACGCCCTTGAGAATAACGGCCCTGGCGCCTACCACGAAGTTGCCGAACCAGTGCATCTTTGCTCCTGTGTGATACAGCGGCGGGATGCACAAAAAGTTGTCGGCATGGGTCTGATCGTGGTGGCGGTTTTCCAGAAAACAGGCAAACTCCAGATTTCGGTGGGTAAGCAGGGCGGCTTTCGGCGCGCCCGTGGTGCCGGAGGTAAAATACAGGCCTGCCGGGTCGCACACACTGATGGGCACGGCAGGATCGGTCCTGGGGCTTTCGTCCACGACGTGGTCGTATGCTTCGGCATAGTCCGGCAGGATTTCATCGGGACCCGTGAAGAGGTAGTGGGTGATGCTTTTATCCAGATCCGGCTTGATCTGAGTGATTCGCTCCACGAACTCCTCGCCCAGGATAAAGACTTTTGCCTGGGCAATCTCGGCGCATCTTTTTATGTCGTGTGCGGTGAACCGATAGTTGAGCGGAACGACCCAGGCACCGGCACGCAGGATGCCGAAGTACGCAGGCAGCCATTCGATGCAGTTTGTCATCAAGTGGATGACCTTGTCGCCTTTTTTTACGCCCCGACGTTTTAAGGCATTGGCGACGGCATTGGCCTGATCGTCAAATTGTCTCCAGGTCAATTCCGTCCTTTTTTTTTCGGCGGGCGCCCGTTCGATGAGAGCGATTTCGTTTTTATACATCCGAGCGTTTCGCGCCAGGATTTCGGTGATCAGCATATTCAGCGGCCTTTCTGCAAAGAAGCAAACCAGGGAAGCGTGCCAGGTTCGCCTATCATCATACAAACCGATTTTCCGTCTTGATATTTGGAAAACAACCGTTGAGGTCTTGTTTTGAACCGCGACGGCGAAGGCTGTGCCGGTCCCGATTCACCGGGACTGCCGCATCTTTCAATATCACAAAGACTCGGGCGCGACAAAAGATTGATGCCTTCGGATCCGCCGGGCACCGAGTTTGCCGGAGATGCCGGCGGCGGGTGCCCCCTCGATTTCGAGTCTCCATCACGTCGGGGGAAGATATTTTTTGATGGTTTCATGGAGTTGCTGGGATCGGACGGGTTTGGAAATGTAATCATTCATACCCGCCGCCAGGCACCGTTGCCGATCTCCCGTCATGGCGTGGGCGGTCATAGCCACGATGGGAATATGGTGGTTTCGGACGCTCGAGGCAGGGTCCCGAATCATTCGGGTCGTTTCATATCCATCCATTTGGGGCATTTGCACGTCCATGAGCACCATGTTGTAAGGCTCCTTCTCAAGGGCTTTGATCGCCTGGCGGCCGTTTTCGGCGGTATCAGCGTGAAATCCAAGCTTTTCCAAAAATCGCAAGGCAAGCTTTTGGTTGACGGGATTGTCTTCCACCAAAAGGATGCGCGCCTTTTGTCGTTGCCCGGCAAGGCTGTGCCGAGTTGCCGGGGGGGCTGTGCGGCGGGTTCGGCGCAGAACCCGTTTTTCTTGAACTGCAGGAGCGAGTCCGTATTCCACGCCTTGCTGCCGGGAAGCTTGCACGTTCTCGGACAATGGTATCAAGTTGTTTTTCCGTGCCCGCTGTTTTTTCAACTTGGCCGTAAACCAGAATGTGGAGCCTTTGCCTTCGCGGCTTTCAACACCGATATAGCCGCCCATTTTTTCAACCAGTAGCTTGGATATGGCCAGGCCCAGTCCGCTTCCGCCGAACCTGCGCGTTGTGGACGTATCGGCCTGTGAAAAGGGTTTGAATAGCCGATCCAGCCGATCCTCCGAAATGCCGATGCCCGTATCCGTTACCTCGAAGCGAAGCGTGGCGTGGGCGTCGGTCTCGCAAGCAATGGATACCCGGATGACTATGGCGCCCTGGTCGGTGAATTTAACCGCGTTGTTTGTCAGATTTAACAACACTTGTCGTAGTCGGCCGGGGTCTCCCCGGACCAATAGCGGGACTTCCGGCGCAATCTCCCATTGAAGGGCAAGCCCTTTGGTTTCCAGGCGCCGGCTGAAGATGGTCGATATGTCTGTCTGGGTTTTACGGAGATCAAAGTCAATTATCTCCAGGTCCAATGCGCCCGCCTCGATTTTTGAAAAGTCCAGGATGTCGTTGATGATCTGGAGCAAGGCGTTGGCGCTCGTGTGAATGGTGTCCGCACATTCCTGTTGTTCGGGAGTCAGGTCCGTGTCCCGCAACAGTTCCGTCATGCCGATGACGGCATTCATGGGGGTGCGGATCTCATGGCTCATATTGGCCAGAAACTGACTTTTGGCCACATTGGCCGCCTCGGCTTCTTCTTTGGCTTTCCGAAGGTCTTTATGAGCCCGCTTAAGATCGGTTACGTCCATGGCGCATTCAATAGCGCCGATGAGGTTGCCTGCCTCATCCTTGACCGGAGAGGCATACATTTTAAAGCTGCTGCCGAAAAGCTCTTCCTCTTCGGGCGTGGATACACGGGTTTCCGTGTTGCCCGTTTCATACGTCCGTTTTACGATGCATTGCGGGCAGATCGCATTGCGGTTCTTGATGACCTGATAACATTTGGTTCCAATAATGTCCCGCTTTGCTGCGCCATGCACCTGGAGGAATTTTTCGTTCGCTTCAATGATATTATAGTTTAGATCCACCACATCGATGGTTCCCGGAAATGTTTTGAAAATGGCCGCCAGCTTGGCGTGTGCTTTTTTCTGTGCGGATTCGGCCTCCTTGCGCTCCAGAATTTCGTGTGCCAAATCCCGGTTTATCTTTTCCAGCGCTCTCGTGCGCTCTCCGACCTCTATTTCCAAGGTGCGATGAGATGTTTCAAGCGCTTCCTCGTGCTGTTTTCTGAGTCGCCGTTCGCCAAGCAGGGCGCCAATTTCCAGGGTCAAAAGCTCCAGCCGCTCTATGCGTTCTTGCGGAAAGGCATAAGTGACGTCGGCACATATGAGGATGCCACCCTCCACCTTTTTGTCGACCTTAAGGGGCAAGGCGACATTCGATCGATATCCCCACCGGACGGCATAGTCCCGCCAGCGGCGAAAACCCTCGTCTTTTTCCATGTCTCCATAACTGAACGGCGCTTCGTCCAAAATGGCGCGACACATGGCACATTGGGCATCTGGCGCGGATGTTTCCGCAATGTCGAGAACAAGGTCGGTAAGATCCGGGTCCACCCGACCGGCCGTAAGGATTGGCCTGACCCGACCGTTTGCGTAACGACCATACCATGCCGTGCAAAATCCGTAGCGATTGACGATTTCGGAAAGAAGGGTTTGGAGAAGCTGTTCTTCCGTCCGATCCGGGCTCACGCCGCGCAGGGCTGCAAGAACGCTTTGGTATGCGACATAGTCCTTCAGCGCAGCTTCGGTTGCCTCGTGATCCTGCATGGCTTTTTCCAACTCGGCGACCCGTCGTTGTAATGCCTTGTAGGTTGGTTTTTCGGACATACGCAGATTCCTTGTTATCGCCTCGCTGCCGAGGTTCCGGTTATTTGAACCGCACAGGTGAGCGCATTGCCCGCGCCTTGCCGCGGGGTTGCCTCAACAGGCATTGGTATAAAGACGCGATTTTCATCTTTTTTCGTAGGTTGTAAATTCATGGCGGTTGGAAGTCCATACACATTGCCTGCAGATCGGCGTGGATAAAGCGCGTTATATAGGATATACAGGACTGGGCATCCATTCATGCCAAAGCGTTCTCCCGGATCGGTCCATTGCCGGGGCTATGTTAGTGCCTGAAAGGCGTGTTTTCAAAGCCGGGACCGGACAGACCATATTGCGAATTTCCGGGCCTATTTGCTGCAGGAATTATGCCGTATTTTCCAGCCGAAGCGCTTTTGGCGAAGGCTGGGAAAAAGGTTTAAAAATTGAATGGTTACAGATACGCACTCTGTGCGATGGAGTTGAATCTATGGTGGAATTCCTTCGAAGTCGGATTCAAAAAAACGGTACGGTGCCGGCCACCTGTCCTTCCTGCGGTGCGGTCCGGCGATATCCATCAGAGGCCTTTGGAGCGCGCAATGCCGTTGAAGTAAAATGTTCTTGTGGGAACAGCTTTTCCCTCTTGGCCGAATTCAGGAAGGCATACCGCAGACGGGTGAACCTGTCCGGCGCCTATGCCCGCCGGTCTTTCGGACAGGAAGATCAATCGATGCGCATCGAGAATCTTTCCATGACCGGCGCGGGTTTGGCCGTCGGAGGCAAACACGGACTTGCACAAGGCGATGAACTTGCGCTTCGAATAGTTTTCGACAAAGGCGACTATTCCGAGCTGGAGGTTGCTGCCGAGGTGGTGTATCTGCGCGACGGATATGCAGGGTGTCGGTTCAAGGACCTGTCTCCGGACCAGGAAGAGGTCCTGGCATCGTATCTTGTGCTCATACCATAGGCAATTTCCGAAAACTACGGTCTTTACCCCATTGCCATGAATCAAATTTGCTGCCTATATGTCATAGTGGCTATTTGAGGGGATGGGTGTATTTTGCCCGAAGGCGGCAAAAGGGGGAAGGAGGAAAACGGGTATGGAAAGCAACGACAAAGACAAAGGCTTCTTGGAAGCGTGCAAGATTGAATACGAAACGCGGGAGCATTTTCGCGACCAGATTCCAGCCGTCGTAGAGCGTATCTTGGACAGCTGTCAGGACAAGGGATGTTATGAACACATTCATGCCGAATTGATCCCTTCCCGGGAGGCTGCTATTGGTATCGTTGCCCAATTGCGGGAAGTGCTGTTTCCGGGATACTTCAACACGGCAAGCCTGGATAGCGCCAATTTGAGATACCATCTGGGCCAATCGGTGGACGCCCTTTTCAAGAGTCTGGCCGAACAAATAACCCGCAGTGTTCGCCATGAATGTCGCCGCTACGATCAACCCTGCGTGCGATGCATAGAGCTGGGCTACAAAGAGGCCCTGAAGTTTCTCGAATCCGTTCCAGCGATGCGCAGCGTCCTGGCCACCGATGTGCGCGCCGCCTTTGAGGGCGATCCGGCCGCCAAGAGCCACGATGAAATCGTGTTCAGTTATCCCGGGGTCTTCGCCGTGACGGTGTATCGCATAGCGCACCAACTGTTTGTCCGGGATGTGCCCCTGCTGCCCCGGATTATGACGGAATATGCCCACAGCATCACCGGCATTGATATTCATCCCGGGGCGACGATCGGGGAAAGTTTTTTCATTGATCACGGCACCGGCGTCGTCATCGGCGAAACGACAAACATCGGCAAACACGTACGGCTCTATCAAGGGGTGACATTGGGGGCGCTGTCCATTCCCAGGGGTGCCGGAAACCTTTTGAAAAACCAAAAACGCCACCCCACGATTGAGGACGATGTCATCATCTATTCCGGGGCCACGATTCTGGGAGGCGAGACCGTCATCGGCACCCGGTCCATTATCGGCGGCAACGTATGGATTACCCGTTCGGTGCCGCCGGATACCAAGGTTTTCCTGGAGACCCCCAAACTGATTTTTAAGCAATCCGCCGGCTGAAAGCAGCGTCGATTCACAACAGGAGATTTTCGATGGGCAGGATCTTTACCGACATGGGAAAGACCACGGGAAAGACGCCCCTGGTCCGACTAAAAAGCATGGGTGACGTCATTGCCAAGCTGGAGTTTTTCAATCCGCTGGGCAGTGTGAAGGATCGTATCGGCGTGGCCATGGTGGAAGCGGCCGAGCAGCAAGGCAAGATCGGGCCGCAAACCCTGATCGTGGAACCCACCAGCGGAAACACAGGCATTGCCCTGGCCTTTGTCTGTGCCGCCAAAAATTATCGCCTTTGTCTGACCATGCCCGATACCATGAGTATTGAACGCAGGAAGCTCCTCAGCCACCTGGGGGCGGAATTGATTCTGACCCCGGGCGGCGAGGGAATGCAGGGCGCCATAGCCAAGGCCGAAGACATCTTGGCGCAGACGCAAGATGCGTTTATGCCCGACCAATTCGCCAACCCGGCCAACCCGGAGATACACCGAAAGACGACGGCAGAAGAGATCTGGCGAGACACCGATGGGCAAGCCGACATCCTTGTGGCCGGCGTGGGCACGGGGGGCACTATTACCGGGGTCTCAGAAGCCATTAAGAAGAGAAAACCCGCATTTCGCACTGTTGCCGTGGAACCCAAAGACTCGCCCATTCTTTCCGGGGGCCGCGCCGGGCCGCACAAAATCCAGGGAATCGGAGCCGGTTTTATCCCCCGAATTCTGAATCGAGACATCATCGACGAGGTGGTCACGGTGAGCAATGACGACGCCTTTGACACAGCCAGACAGGCGGCAAGGCAAGAAGGCGTGCTTTGCGGCATTTCTTCAGGAGCCGCTTTGTGGGCCGCCATGCTTGTGGCCAACCGACCGGAAAACAGGAAAAAAAAGGTCGTCGCGATTCTTCCCAGCACCGGAGAACGGTACCTAAGCACCGATCTGTTCCAATAACACGACATGCATTTTGACCTTGCCCGCAAGGCAAACGATTTCTATATTATGCAGGCAATATTCATAAAATATCACACTGGGAGGCTTGTGCCATGTGGGAGTATACAGACAAGGTAAAAGACCACTTTCTCAATCCCCGCAACGCCGGCGCCATTGAGAACCCGGATGGAATCGGCGAGGTGGGATCACTGGCCTGCGGGGACGCACTGACCCTTATGTTCACAGTGGATGACCAAGGGCGAATCAAGGACGCCAGGTTTCAAACCTTCGGCTGTGCCAGCGCCATTGCCTCTTCGTCGGCCCTCACGGAGATGATCAAGGGCATGACCTTGGAAGAGGCCGCCAAGGTGACCAACGAAGACATCGCCCAATTCTTGGGCGGGTTGCCGAAGGAAAAAATGCACTGTTCCGTCATGGGGCGAGATGCCCTGGAAAAGGCGATTGCCTATTATCGCGGCCAACCGGAAAAGAAGGTGGAAGGCGAGATCGTGTGCGAGTGTTTCGGCGTGACCGACGTAGAGATTGAAAGAGCGGTCCGTGAAAATCACTTGACCACGGTTGAAGACGTGACCGGCTATACCAAGGCCGGCGGCGGATGTGAAAGCTGTCATGAAAAGATCGAAGCCATTATCGAGAAGGTGCACGGCAATCAGCAGGCGATGCCTCCGAAGCCTGTGCGCTTGAGCAACATTGAGAAGATCCGGCTCATCGAGGAAACGTTGGAACGGGAAATCGCGCCGTCGTTGAGGAAAGACGGGGGCGACCTGGAACTTGTGGATGTAGAGGGCGATACGGTATTGGTAAGATTGCGGGGCGCCTGTGCGTCATGCGCCGCCTCCCAGGTCACATTGAAAGACTATGTAGAATCCAAGCTTCGAGAAATGGTCACTCCCGAACTGGTTGTTGAGGAGGTTCGATGATGGATATCATTTACACGGACAACAATGCCACCACCCAGGTTGCCCCCGAGGTTCTGGATGCCATGATGCCGTTCTTTCACGACCTTTACGGCAACCCCTCCAGCATGCACACTTTCGGCGGACAGGTCGCCGATGCACTGAAAACGGCCCGGCAAAAAGTGGCCGCCCTCATCAATGCGGACCCCGGAGAAATACTTTTTACAGGCTGCGGCACGGAAAGCGACAACACGGCCATCCGGGCAGCCATCGCCTCCAATCCCGGCAAAAGGCATATCCTGACCACCCGCGTAGAGCACCCCGCCATCAAGAATGTGTGTGAACATCTGGCCAAGGAGGGATATCGGGTCACATATCTGCCGGTGGACCGTCAAGGCCGGCTGGACCTCGAACAGCTGGAATCCGGTCTTTCCGACGATACGGCCATTGTCTCCATCATGTGGGCCAACAACGAAACCGGTGTGATATTTCCCATCAACGAGATCGCTCGGATTGTTCGGGAAAAAGGGGTCGTGTTCCATACAGACGCGGTCCAAGCCGCAGGCAAGGTCCCGGTCGATGTACAAAAGACCCCGGTGGACATGCTTTCTCTTTCGGGCCACAAAATCCATGCCCCCAAAGGTGTCGGCGTGCTGTATGTGCGGAAGAAGACGAAATTTTCTCCCTTTCTCATCGGCGGGCACCAAGAAGGCGGCCGACGGGGGGGTACGGAAAATGTGCCGTCTATCGTCGGGCTGGGTAAGGCCTGCGAGTCGGCAGCCAAGCACCTTGGCGAACAAAACGGCCGGATAAGAGCCTTGAGAGACAAGCTGGAAAACGCCCTGTTGGAAAAAATCCCGCACGCCATGGTACATGGCGATCCCGATCATCGGCTCCCCAACACCACCAGCATCAGCTTCGAATATGTGGAAGGCGAAGCCATCCTGCTCATGATGAACGAATTCGGCATCTGCGCATCTTCCGGCTCTGCCTGCACCTCCGGTTCTTTAGAGCCGTCCCATGTGCTGCGGGCCATGGGCGTTCCCTTTACGGCCGTTCACGGCTCCATCCGATTCAGCCTGAGCGTTTACAACCAGGAAAAAGAAATCGATATCATCATCGACAAGATGCCCCGGATCATCGGCCGTCTGCGGGAACTCTCACCCTTTTGGCGGCAGGCCCAACAGGAGGCCGCACGCGGTTAAAAACGGTTCTTCTCACAAAACGGACCGGGGGAGAGGTCATGATGTCCGTGATCGCTTATTCTTGGTTGCCGGACTGTGCTCTGAAATTCTGTCTTGTGCGCATACCATAGGCCATTATCAACCCTTCATTCATAGGACTATCGGTCCATCGTAGCGTCGGCAAGGGACCTCATCGCGGCTTTCCCGCATTTTCCTCGTGGCCAAGGGAAGGAAATCCAAGATGTCTTGTGCGGTGATCCCGTCCTCGCCTTTTGTTTCTGCCGCCAGATCTCCGGAAAAACCGTGAACAAACACGCCGGTCCTGACTGCTTCTTCCGGGCAAAGGCCCAGGCCGAACATGGCGGCGATGGCGCCTGTGAGCACATCGCCGGCCCCCGCGGTGGCCATGCCGGGGTTGCCGGTCAGGTTGATCCAAACCTTCCCGTCAGGATAACCGATGAGTGAATGGGGTCCTTTCAGCACCACGGCGGCATTCAGGTCTTTGGCCGCCTGTTGCAGGATCGCAATCTTGTCGGCGTCTATGTCGGGAACCGGTCGGTTGGTGATTCTGGACATCTCTCCCAGATGCGGGGTGAGAATGGTTTGGCTTCTCCTTCCCTTGATGATGTCAAGGTCCGGGCACAATGCGGTGATGCCGTCGCCGTCCAGCAGCAGGGGTTTTTCAACACGCCGCACCAGTTCTCTTGTCAGTTGTTGGGTCTCTTGGTCCAACGATAACCCGGGACCCAGCACCACCATGTCGACTTTTTCGGCCACCGCGAGCAATGCGTCCAGGTTTTCCATCCCAATACTTCCTGATGCCGTCTCCTGTTGAGGGACAAACACGATTTCCGGGCCGGCATTCGCGATGAAAGGGGTTATCGATGCAGGCGCTGCAAGCCGGGCATATCCGCCGCCGGCCTTCATGAAGGAAAGGGCCGCGAAATAGGGGGCGCCAAGATAGCCGGACGCTCCCGCCACGAACAACATATCGCCAAAGGCGCCTTTGTGACCTTCCGGATTTCTTGGCGGGATGTGCAGTGGACGATTCACCCGTACCTTCAAGTCGTCGGTGTCGACCATGCTTGGGGGAAAGGAAATATGGGTCACATAGAGCTTTCCGCACAGCCCGTATCCCGGATAGAGCATATTGCCTATCTTGGGCAACCCGAAAGTTATTGTGTAGTCCGCCTTTACGGCCGTGCCCATGACTTTGCCGGTATCACCCTGGACGCCGGAGGGGATATCTGCGCTGACAACGGTTTTGCCGCTGTTATTCACCATATCGATGACTTCACGGTAAAGGCCTCCCACATTTCGGGCCAGGCCCGTGCCGAAGATGGCGTCCACGATCGCGTCGCAATGATTCAAGTCTTGTCTGACCGATTCGGCGGAATCGATCCGCCGAACCTCTATGGGAAGGCGGGTTATGATGCCTAAGTTCAATTTGGCCGCTCCCCGGTAGCTTTTGGGGTTTCCCAGAAGAAACACCTTGACGGCACCTCCGACGGAATGGATTTTGCGCGCCACGACAAAGCCGTCTCCGCCATTGTTGCCGCCGCCGCAAAGGACGACAAAACGTTTCCCGGCAATGCCGATTTCTTCCGATAGGACGACGTATACGGCATCTCCGGCGTTTTCCATCAACAGTTCTTCCTTGATGCCGAACTCTTCTATCGCCCTTGTGTCCAGGGATCTCATCTGGGAGACATTGCTGACTTTCATCACAAGCCCTCCGTGCGGGTTATCCGCAACATGACTCATGCCAGGAGTTCCGCCGCCTGTCTCATGAGTTTGCCGATTTCAAGGTGCTGTGGACACCGTTCCTCGGCGGCGGAATAGTCCAATGCATACAGGTGTTTTCGGGTTTTCCGCGGAAGCCGGGCCAACGCGCAGCGGGCTTCGTCATGGTGTGTGTAGTGATGGTAATACATCATGTATCGCATGACATCGCTTACCGGGACTTGCCATTTGAGTGCGGATTCACACAGATGGCCGCATCCGGCGCAGTATGCCGCCCCCGTTTCGCCGGCATATGCTTCAAGCAGCTTTTTGCTTTCGGCTGAAAGTTTGGTTCGGTTGCACGACGCATCCACATTGCTCATGAGGACGGTCATGTTGGGCATTTGAGAACAGATATTGGCGATATGGGGGTTTTCCCATACGGCCTTGAGTTTGGCTTGTTTATCGGTAAAGCCTTGTTTCAAAAACTGCCCGGCCATCTTCAATTCCGACTCGGTTTCCGTGCGCACGGGCCCCCCGCCCTGGGTCTTCATGGCTGTGAGCCCGATTCCCGCTTGCACGCATGCGTCCACGGCCCTCTTCATGTCTTCGGAGTGCATCAGCCTGAAATTGTAGGTCATCATGATCCCATCGATCCAGCCCAGTGTGGCCGCTCCCAGCATGCATCTTTCCATATTCCGGTGGGTGCTGAAACCAAAGAACTTGATTTTACCCTGGGCCTTGGCTTGTTCTACCCACTGCCTTGTATCTTTATTGATTTCATCGATGTCCCTGAGTCCATGAACAAAGTACAGGTCCACGTAGCTCGTCTGCATCCGCTCCAAAGAACGATTCAAAAGCCGGGTCAGTCCTTTAGGATCTCGATCGCCGGATTTGGTGACCAAAAAAACCTTTTTTCGCTCTCCGGGGTACTTGGAGAAGAACTTGCCGATGCCCTCCTCGCTTTTCCCGCCGCCGTAGGAGTTTGCCGTATCCCAATGCGTGACACCCCATTTCAGTGCCTGTCTAAGAAGAAGTTGATTGGACGGAATATCAAACATGCCGCCCAAAGACAGGATGGACACGTCCACGCCGGTCTTGCCGAAAGGCCTGGTGGGAACCGTCGTATGGTTTCCGTTTTCCGCAGACGACAACCAATCTTTTTGTGTGCCGGCCATTCCATTGGTTGATAGGACCAAGGATCCAAGACCACCGATGCCGATGTTCTTGAGCCATTGTCTTCTGGTCAGTGTTTTTTCTCGATTAGACATCATGTTTACCCCCTTCCTGTGCGCATTGACAAAGGCGCATAGGGTGCAAAGCGTCAACGCTGTGTCACCAAGGCCTTAGATTCTTGGCGTCATGTCATTGAAATGGATGCCGTGTGTCGGCATTCTATACCCTGTCTCTTTCCAGAAGCAGGGCACGTTCTTTGTTGCGGGATTCGTTCTCTGCGGTTACCCGGATGGCCCGCAACCCCTTCACCGGGCATTCGTGTTCACAGATACCACAACCAATACAACGTTGTACATCCACGAAAGGCCGTTTCAGCTCGATTTCGATTTCAATAAAGGTTCCGGTTTCCGGAACGTCTGTATTGTCGGGCCGGTAGGACACGGTGTCTTGCGTGTTTTCCAGGATGCGGTACCGCCGGTCATTGTGTCGACCGGCCGGTCGCAAGTAGTAGTCTCCCGTAGCCAGGAGGTTTCTTCCCCATGCCGCGTTTTCAAGGGTTATTGCGGTCATGCCGTTCAGGTTTAGAGTATGGTGGACGCCAAAAGGGCCGCCCCTTACCGGCATATAATCCTTTCGGGTAAAGATGGCCTTGGGACTCACCGGGCAGTTTTCCTCACACACGATGCAGGGCTTGTCCATGGCCCAGGGCAGACATCGGCCCCGGTCCACAAAAGCCGTGCCGAGTCGGATAGGACCGGTATCGGCAAAGCGCCCCGTTCCGTGTTTTTCCTCCAGGGTCAAAGGCCGGATGGCCGCTGTCGGACAAAGCTGCCCGCATGCGATGCAGTTGTACTGGCAGCCGCTGGTGCCCACGCGGAAGTTGAGCACCGGAGTCCAAAGTCCTTCCAGGCCGGCCTGAAAGCCGGTGGGATGAATGATGTTGGTGGGGCAAACTCGCATGCACTGACCGCATTTGATACAGCGATCCAGAAAGTCTTTTTCCGCCATGGCCCCGGGGGGGCGGACCAAATGAGGAGACCAGTTTTCCCCGACAATGTTGCCAAGACGCAGGACAGGCATAGCCGCCATGCCGGAGAAAAAGGACAGCACGACGCCTCGCCGAGAAAGATCGGGAGAAACCATTTCTCCGGATTCAGAGGGCATAGCCCTGTAACGGATGACATCGTCATCACACGAATGAAGGCAATTCATGCACAGGACACACTCGCTGATGCGGATCCGACCCGAGGGCGTGCACGCCCCCTCACAATGGGCCTCACAATGGAGACATTGACTGCATTGGCTCTTTGCTTTTGCAATCCGCCACAGAGAAAAACGGCCGAGAATGCCAAAAAGGGCGCCAAGGGGGCAGACAAAGCGGCAGTAAAAACGAGGTACGACCAGGTTCAATAAAGCAGCGGTCAAAAAAACAGCGCCCAGCAGCCAGGCGCCGACGGCATAACGGGTCCCGGCGGCAAACCAGGGGGCTGTTCCATGGAGCAATGGTAACACAACGAGGTTCACCGAACGGGTCATCAGTGCAATCGGATCTAAAAGTCCTATTTGAAGGGAACTGACCGCCAGATGGTGTCCGGAAAAAAGACCAAAGAACAAGACCAGAACGACCAGTCCAAAGGCCGGCCAAGATAGTCTTCGGGCTCCTGAAAAGAGCCTGTTGAGGCAAAAAAACAGAAGCACCGGCAGCACAAAAGCAAGAAAGAGTCCCGGGGGGGATGAACGGTCCATGGAAAGGCCGCCGGGGCGACCGATCAGCTCTCCTGCCGCAGCGCCAAGAAAGAAAAGAAGTGTGAGGTACTTGATCGACTGGGCCGGGCGGTAGCGATTCTTGGAGGCCTTTTTTGCAATGGTTTGTTTCTTGTGTGCCAAAAAGCCGATGAAATGATGCAGGGCGCCGAAAGGGCAAACCCAGCTGCAGAAAAATCTGCCCAGCAAAACGGTCAACACGATCGTGGCGAGTGCCCACAGCAGCCCGGCGTACAGTGCTCCCGTAGTGATAACCGTGCCGATGGCCACCAGGGGATCCAACTGGAGGAACCAATTCACCGGCCAACCCCGCAGTTGCCACCATTGTTCACCCAGCGAGGCAACGATGCAAAACCACAGAAAAAGGGCGAAGAAGAAAATCTGGCTGATCCGTCTGGCTCTTATGATGTTCAAAAAAGGCCTCGCCTTTGATAACATTTCAGGTTTCGTCACCCGTCAACCCCTGAAGTAGATACAACCCGGGGTTTCAAGGCGCTAAACGGTTACCGGATTTCCGGTTTGCGGTCTTTGCCTCGAGACCGTCCCGCATATCGTGCCTTATGTTTGGCCGTTGTTGTCTTCAACGCTAAAACCTGACCCGGTTATGCATTGAGGGTTCAAGATTGAACTAGTCCACATGATCGCGTCGAGGATTCAGGTCGGCATAATCGGCTGTTCCCAGGCCGGCTGCTTCGGCTTTGGCGATAAACGGAAGATCTGAAAGGGTCCTGTTCAACAACGATGCGCCAAAGGCATCTGCGGCCACCTGGTCCGTGCTCACGATCATGGTGTCGGTCTGTTTGAGATCTTCAAAGGATCCGCCCGTGGGGCCGTTGCTTATCATGGCGAATGTTCCGTCCAGCACCACGAGCGTAGGCGATACGAGCATCGCCAGTTCTTTGATAATGTTGTGGATGTCTTGGTGAAAAAGATTTCTACGCCCTCCCAAAAGGCCATACCAGTTTTTCATGGTCATGGAAGCGCCGCTTCTGTGGTGGTCTTTGACAGGGGCGACGCCGATCAGTTTGTTGACGCCGTCAAAAGGACCGAAAAGAAGCGGCCAGTCCTTGATCAATGATCCGCCCTGAAGCGTTGTTGGTTGAAAGGCATTTTGTCGGGGAAGGGCCAGTGTTGCCCCTGCAGCCCGTGCGGCATCGGCAATGCCCGTTAAGGCGAAACAGCTTACGGGGTCGTTTATGGGATTGTCCGTTACAACCACCGACGAGGCGCCCGCCTTGAAGCACAAACCGGCCAATTCCCGGACCAGTTCCGGGTGGGTGGTCGCTGAAAGGGCGGGCGGGGTTGCAAAGGCGGCGTTGACCTTCAGGAGCACCTTGTCGCCCGGGCGAATGAATGTCTCGATGCCTCCAAGCATCTTTAAGGCCTGCCGCAGGTTTTTGAGGCGATCCCGGCCGGTGACGATCGCCATGTTCGGGCCTGCCGGGGCGATAGAAAAATCAGGCAGGGTTACAAGCCGGTCTTTTTTTGGAAGGGCTGCGGGAGGTGTGTCTTCGTACAGCCAATAACTCAGGAGACCCGCGGCGGTAACGGCGGCGCCGGCCTTTGCGGATCGGACAAGAAAATCTCTTCGGGAATATGCGGACTTTTTGGATGATGGATTCATTCCGTTCAAAAAGCACGGTCCTTTGGGCCGTTTTTTTTGGGGCGGCTCAGGGTATTGTGTTGTGTCGTTATTTGTGTCAAAGACCCGTCTCCAGGGGTCGCTTACTCTAAGTACTCAGCAATACTCTTTGAAAGCATTGCCGCGAGTCTTTCCGCGCCGTGCCGGGTTTCCGCTTCGTGGACGCCGGCCACAAAAGGTCCCACGGGGAAAAAGAGTTCGTAGGTATCAAAGATCTTAATCAAAACTGCGCTTTTCAGCTCGGTCTGCAAAGGGACATGGTCCCCGCCGATGGTTATCAGAAAATCTTGGTACGCCTCCACGAGCTTGAAGGCTTTTTCTGAACTTCCCGTCCGGGTAAAGAATGCCGTCAGCTCCTGTTCGTCCAGACGGTAACGGCCCGTAAAAACATTTTTCATGCCGTCGAAGCCAAAGGCGTCCGATATGAACAGGCTGATCGTTGTCTCTTCCAGGTTGTCTTTCGGAAAAAGTTGAAGTGCTTCCAGCTGTTTTCGGGCAACGGGGGTGTTCTCGACAAAACCCTTTCCAAAAGACTGCATGGATTCGATCAGGTCTTGCGATGCCGTTGAGGCGATGATTTCCACATAGTAACGGCCATGGACGAAAAACAGAGCGTTTGTAGTCTGGTAAGAAAAGGCAGTCAGATCCGCCGCCGTCGCGTCCGCACGTCTCTGCATGCCAAAAACCGCAAAGGCTTGTGGCAGGCTTGCCATATCGTAGACATAAACCTCCATCCAAGCTTTCGGATCGCCCTTTAGGGCAAACCGTTGGCTTGTAAGGCCAATAAAGCCCGCAGGAAGATAGAGTTCCGCCTTGCCGTTGATCTTGTCGGACAGGTTTTCAGGGCTGAAGGTTTCCGGGGTATTCATGGGTGTCATGGTTGGAGGCATCAACTCAGAAAACCCTGACGGCACGACGGATCCGATCCGCTCTTTGACTGTCTCGGGGGCATGGACCTGCGTGGGAAACAGTATGGTCGGATCATAGTGACGTTGCTTCAGAAAAACCCCCAGGGCTGTGGCCGCAAGGATGGCCATCACGACCCATGAAACAGCCGTTTCCCGGCGGCTGGGTATGCTCCCGGTCTGTCGCAATGTCTATTCCCGATCCTGATGTTCGCTGTGATGCACTGCCGTCAAGAACAACAACCCCTATGGCTTGCCGAGGGGAACTTCCATGGCGTTGCGTTCAACATAACTATTCATTCTTGATCATGCCGAACGGACTTGTCAAGGGTGACCGTGTTTTTGTGCGCAAGCTGGGGAACCAAACTCCAGGATGTCGTTTGGTTGCGGGGTTTCTCGTTAATGCATGTATCCGGCCGCGTGGCGGGCAGGTTCCGATGGCAGGAGTGCGGTGTGAGAAAAGGCGTTGTTCAGGTCCTGATCACGGCGCCGCGAAAACCGGGCCGCGCCATGCGGTTCCACAGGCCGGGTTTCCGGAGACAGCCGGAATCACAATGACCAAAACAAAAAGGCGGTCCGATCGCAACAGCTAGGATGCGACCATGGCTCCGACCGTGATAAGAATGACCCCTGTCGTGGCAAAGGCGCAAAGGTGGCCGTCTACGGTCAATTTGACGGCTTTGCCGTCACCGATCCGGCCCTCGATAATGGAATTTACCAGATGATCGTCTTCGAGTCGTTCGTACCTGATGGTAAAAAGGTATTCTTTTTCTCTTACGAATACCTGGTAAACGAATCCGGATTCCGTTCTCTTGATGTCGCCCATGGCAATGAAATGGGTTCCGAAATTGCCGGTGATTTTGCGGTTTCCGGTCCGGTGATACACCATCTGGAATTCATGATAGGTTCCGTCCAAATCGATTTGCCCCTTGATGTCCGTCCCGCAGTTATAGATGGCCCACAAGGGATTTTCGCCAATGCGGCCGAAAAGCTTGTCATTCATGAAGTAGACATCTACGTTGTCTCCTGTGATGTGCCGTGTGCCTTCCTCTGAAGCAACAACAACCCCGGACGGGGCTACAGCAAGCACAATCCACAAGCCCAACAAAATTGCCCTTTTCATGGCATTTGCTCCTTTCAAAATCCGTTCTATATCATGAGATAGATGGAAGTAGGGTTTCCGCACGTCTAGTCCGGGCGGGAAGCCCGGTCGATGTCCACGATACGCGTTCCCTCAATATAATCCTTGGTCTGATAGCTTCCGATACTTCTGAGTTTCTGGACGATTTGAGAGATCCTGTCGACCTTTTGTACAATCCAGTCGATTTGGGTGAAAAGGAGGTTGTCCTCCGATATCGCTTTTTGCATGCGCTCACAGTGAAAATAGAGCGATTGCAAGGGTTGGTTCAATTCCAGACAGACCGCCCCGGCCATTTCAATGACTCCTTCCAGCCGTTCTTTTTCGATCTGTTCCTGCTGTGCCCGTTCATGAAACGCAAGGCCGTCCGTTGCCCCGCCTGCTTGGCGGTATGCCTTGGCCAGACTCTTTTCGGAATGCCTGAGTGTCACGATTTCCTTTTCCAGCCTGCTGATTCTGTCTTCCAGTTCTTCGTATGTTTGTTGTCTGGGCACTGGACACTTCCTTCATGTTTCCGCGAATCGAGGTCCGCGGTGGGGTTTTTGCGCAGAGACACCATCAACCCCGGGTATCATTCGCACGTATTATGCTCTAGCATAAATCATGCCGTCATGGTTCCAACGTAGTTATGACAGCCAAATCGGAGCAATCAGGACCATTTGAATCCGCAAGGGGGCAAAAACACCCTGCTTCATTGATGCCGCTGTCAGATTGTTGACTCAGTATGCCGTTCATGCGCAAACCCATACCTATGCATCGTGTTGAAATAGTACACGCATCTTTTTCCATTTCCCCAAGCACTCCTTTGAAAAAGGGGGGAGTTTTCTCTCTTTTCTAAAGGGAGATTCCAAGGGATTGTTGATAAGGTAGTCGCTTTCATGGCGACACGGTCCATGTTGCTGTTCATGACGCCCACGGACGGCCATGTCACCGGGCCGGAACTTCTCTTCCGGCCAGATCCTTCCTGATTCCTTGAAGCCTGTCATTGATTTGTCTGAGCTTGGGCGCCAGGCTTTCCCTGGCTTCGAAATCCGTCAGATCATCCATATCTCCCAGTCGGGTCATGATGTCGTCCAGCTCCGTCCATGTCCGGTCCAGTTCTACCTGGAACGTCGGCGACGGAACAGCCACGCCCTTTTCTTCAAATTTGCCCATCGCTACATCCAGGTCAATGACTTCTCCCAATATCGGCACCAGGGGCTTAAGGCCCAATTGGCTGTTTACGGTTTCAGCAAAGGCATTGGAGGCATGGGGTTCGCCGTGGATAATTACTGTGGCCGCCGGTTTTGGGTCAAAATGTCCCAGCCATTTCAACAGGCCTTCTCGGTCGGCATGGGCCGAAAAGCCTCCAATGGTATGGATCTTGGCATTAACCGCTACATGCTCACCGAATATTTTGACACGCCGGGCCCCATCCACGATGAAACGGCCGGTGGTGCCTTGGGCCTGGTATCCCACAAAGACCACGTGGGTTTCAGGCTTCCAAAGGTTGTAGCGCAAATGGTGTTTGATGCGGCCCGCGTGTGCCATGCCGCTGGCGGCGATGATGACGGCCCCCTTCTGGATTTGGTTCAGCTTCATGGATTCCTCCACAGAGGGAGTGAACCGCAATCCGGGAAATTCCAGGGGATGATTGCCTGTGCGGAGTTTCGACAGGGTGTCTTCGTCAAAGCATTCGGGATGATCCAAAAAGACCCGTGTGGCCGAGATGGCAAGCGGGCTGTCCACAAAGACATCGACATGGGGGATGCGGCCTTGTTCATAGAGTGCGTTCAACACGTAGAGCACTTCCTGGGTTCGCTCCACGGCAAAGGCCGGTATGATTACATTGCCCCCATCCGCCTTGGCGTCAAGAATGACCTGCCGGAGTTCCTCGTAGGAACTTTCCTTGGTTTTGTGAAGGCGGTTGCCGTAAGTGGATTCGATGAAGACCACGTCGGCCTCTTGAATATAGGTGGGGTCTGCGATAATCGGTTGTCCGGTGCTTCCCAGGTCGCCGGAGAAAACGACCTTGACTTCCCGGTCTCCCTCCTTAATCCAAATTTCGACCATGGCGGAGCCCAGAATGTGACCGGCATCGTTAAAGCGAACCCGGACCGTGGGAGAAAGAACGATATCCGTGCCGTAATCAACAGGGCGAAAATATTCCATAGCCGAGGCGGCGTCAGCTTTTGTATATAGCGGTTGAATAAGTCGGGACCTGCCGGCCCTTTTTCTTTTCCGATTTCGCCAACCGGCTTCCATCTCCTGTATATGGGCGCTGTCCGCCAGCATGATTGCGCATAGGTCGGCCGTAGCGGAGGTAGACAGGATTGTGCCGGAGAATCCTTCCCGCGTCAGTTTGGGGATCAAGCCGCTGTGATCGATATGGGCATGGGTCAGCAACAGATGGGTCACTGAGCCGGGGTCGTATGGGAACGTCAGGTGGTTGCGTTCTTCCATTTGGCGTGATCCCTGAAACATGCCGCAGTCCAAAAGAAGTTTCACCCCATCCGCTTCGATGAGATAGTTGGATCCTGTTACCGTGCTTGCCGCTCCTACACAAGTGACTTTCATGGCCGGCCTCCTCGCTGCATATTCGGTTGGGTTGTTGTCTGCGGGAATCTTCCGCCCATCTTTTTAAATCTTGGCCGTTACAAGCAATGTCTTTGGTAAAAGGTCTGCTTTGCGGTCGGCAAAAGTTCCCATAAAAACCCTCTTTCCATACATTGTTTCAACTTTTCTTGCAAACATGCCGATATTCTTTTTGAGAGTGTTCCATTGCCGATGAAACGGCGCAAAAAGAGGTCTACCATCGGATCAAGCACAACCATAACCGGCTGATCGATGCGTTTCAGGTTATTCATGAGGCCGTGGCAACAGACGGAAAAAAAACGCGGCTAAAAAGCCGAACCCAGGTTTTCAGGAAAAAAGATATGGCGGAACCGGTCAAACACCTTCACACCCACGAGCACAGTCATGCCCACAGTCACGAACACATGCACGGCGATCTGATCCACTACCACATCCATTGCCACACACATTCCCATGAGCACATGCACGACCATCCGCATAACGCCCATGATTGCGGACACACCCACGACCACGACGAAGACCACGGCAGCCACGACCATGTCCATCCCGGTCACGAAATGGACATCCATTCCCACCCACATCGCGGCAGGCCTGTGCTGGGTTGCTGATCGTCGATCCGGCCAATTGTCCTATAGTGCAAATGCAACAAGCGGAACCTCCTCCATCCTTTGTATCAAGCAAAAAAATGAGTATCAAAACAAAAACTTGTTATGGTGCCGGCATTTGGATAAGTTTGGTGTTGATCCAAGCGCTCCACCCTTGGTGGAGGATCCGGATAGGTTCTACCGATTCGGTGTGAAAAGTTTTTGTGATGAAGCACGAAATAAGAAATCCGAAAATCGTGATGTTCTCAAGGCGTAAGCCGCAAACAAAATCGAATGATCTGAATTCGAAATGTCAAACCCATCTTCAACTCGAACGTTTATCCCGGAAAGATTGGCCATGATGGACAGTTTTGGAACATTTGAAAATCGGGTTTTTCAAAGTGTTTGCGGCTGATGCCTCGAAAAGACCCCCGGCGGTCCTTCGGGGGTGCCGATTGCACCGGATCTGCTTTGTCGGTGAGCGTTTGAAGTATCATAGTACATCGGCGCATCCGCTTCCTGGCATCTTCGGCAAATCATGCGCTTGATACCGGGCTACGTCAATAGGGCTTGATGAGTTGGCGGCCGGGGGATATATTAAAGAGCAGTCAATTTAAAAGCAGAGGATGTCTCCCGGGTACTGTCAGCATTTGCCGGGAGTCATGGAGGACCTTCTTTAACAACGCAGACTTACACAATCTGTGATTGGAAATTCAAAGCGATAATTCACGGCTTGGGAATTTTAAGAGTGGATATCATGGCGCTTCCGCTAGCGGCATACAACAACACAAAGGGATGCAGCGTTGCGGGTCCGAGCCGAAGCGAACCGAACCAGATCTCCGTTCCGGTTTGATTGAGCCCAAAAGCGATACCCAAAAGAATGACAATCGATATGCTGGTTGGAATCGGAGTGCCTTCAAAGTACTTAACCTTGCCGGTCGGATCCGACAGGTCGGAGGCCGTGATATTGAAACGGGCAAGCCGACTGATGCCGCAGACTACGAAATAGACCAGGACCAGGACGTCCCAGAGTCCTCGCAATCCCAGCGTGAAACCCAGCACAGCCGGGGCAACTCCGAAAGACACCACGTCTGCAAGCGAATCCAGTTCCATCCCCAAGATGGATTGTCGTCCAAACCGGCGTGCCACATATCCATCCAAAATATCACAAACGAGTGCCGTGGGAAGCAGGAGAAAAGCTATCCACAGATAACGCCTTTGGTCTTCAGCGATGTAGTTCAGACACAAAAAAATAGAGATCGTCCCGCAACTCGCATTGATGAGCGTGAAAACGTCTGCCAGAGTGTAGGTCCGGATCATGGAAAAGTGCCGCTTCCCGGGTTTGTTTTTCATATTTTTGAACTCTCCAGGCGAGGATATGCTTCCCTTTAGATCACAAAGGCGGGCCGATTCCTTGCAGTCGAGAGATTCCCCGCAAATTTGAAAGAAATTTTCACCTCTTTGTCTTTAAGACATTCTAAACCGAAGTTCCGGCAAATTCTATAAAGGGAATTATGTATTTAGTACCGTGGACCGGGGTACGTTGTCTATTGAACATACAATGCAATGGCTGTCAGAAGCTGCACCTTATCAGGTTTTCGAACTATGAGACAACACGGCCGGCCGACAACATTTAGCGTTGACGAAACCTGCGATTGCCGATACAGAATGACCGGGCAAGCCGTCAACATGGGGAAAAATGGAAACCATCAGGACTTTTGGCGATGGAGGGCCCACTCCAATGAAAACGCATGTGAGCACTTGGATGATAACGGCGTTATGGTTGGCGGCGACTCTGGGTTGCGCTTCCAGACTCACGGTTCAAGTGGACGCGATTGTCAATAAGGCTTTTCCCATCGAAAAGAAAACCTATATGCTGCGCAGCGCTATGCAGAATGTCTCTTCCAGTGATCTCTATTTCATGGAATATAGCCGGTATGTACAAAAAGCGTTGCACGAACAGGGCTATCAAAAAGCCCAAAAACCGGATCAAGCCGCCATGACGATTTTTTTCAGTTACGGCATGAGTCCGGGAAGACAAGTGCACCAAACCTACACGCGACCGGTCTATGGCACGGTCGGCGGTCACTCGATTGATGTGACCGTAACGGAAAGTGATGCCGACGGCGAAAAAACAAAGACAACCAAGACTGTTCAAGTCCCGCATAGAACAGAAGTTGTGGGCTTTGAACGCAGGACGCAAAGCTATACGCTATATACCGCGCATATGGTATTGGAGGCCAAGGCGCAGTCAGAAACAAACGCGACGGATGACGAAGGCTCCCATCGATTGTGGAAAACCGTGGTATCGACCACCGACAAGTTGAACGACTTGAGGCGTTTGATGCCGATCATGATCGGCGCGGCGGCGCCCTATCTGGGCCAAGATACGGGACAAGTCATCACCGTGAAGATGACGGAAGACGATATGCGAGCCGAACGTTTTCGGGAGTCCGTCCGGTAGGGTGATGCCATGGCCGCACGGCAGCGGCGGTCAATCCATGTTCTCTGACCGCCATTTGCGGACGGTTGGCCGTATGGCTGTTGGTGGGCGTCCACAAGGTCTGTTTTTGGAAAAATCAGCACATTGAAGCACGCCGCCCGAAGGAAAAAGGGCCGCCTTTATGAGCCGGGACCCATTTTCTTTGTTGTTGAAAGATACCGGTGTGGCTCCGGTGCTGAATTCCAAATGTTATGAACGGTCCTACCCGGAGGGCCGCTATTCCAGCGCCTCCAGTTTCTTCTCAAACAAGGCGTTTTTTTCTTCAAAGGTGCTGGTAAGCGCTTCTAATTCATCAAAAAGGCGGTCAATGGTGGATTGGTATCCGTGAATGGTCTGTGAAAGGCTTGCTATCCTTTCACCCTCTTGATCCCGTGAGGCTTCGGCCATGGCTTGGCTGAGTTTTGTGAGTTCCTTTTCTCGGGATTCAATGGCTTTTTCCGCTTTGGCGATGCGCTCCTCAATGGGTTTGAGCATTTTGCCGCGCTCCAAAATGATTTCCGATCGCCTTCGCCGCATTTCTTTCTTATTTAACTTTGTTGCAGGCGCCTGCCCCCCTGCGTTTCTTTGGGCTCTATCTTTTGGAGACGCCCGGAGCGGTTCTTCATCTTCCCAACCCCCCTTTTCCAGGAACTGCTGATAGCCCCCCTCGAATACCTGCACCTCGTCATTTTGAAATACCACCAGCCTTTGGGCAAGGGCATGGAGGAACATTTCGTTGTGGGTCACCATCACCACGGCGCCTTCAAAACAATCAACGGCCGCCATGAGAGCATCGCAAGAATACATGTCCAGATGGTTGGTCGGTTCGTCAAGGAGTAACAGATTGAAAGGAGTTACGAGAATTTTAGCCAGCATGACCCTGGCCTTCTCCCCGCCCGACAGCACGGCGATTTTTTTTAAGGCCGAGTCTCCTTCAAACATCATTGCCCCGCAGATGTTTCTGGCCGTCTGCCTGTCCACGTCGGCATCGGCTTGAAAAACTTCTTCTTCCACCGTTGCGGCCTCGTTGAGCGACGCAATGTTGGTTTGTTCAAAAACACCTTTTTTCACGCCGGGGCTAAAGGCAATCCGACCTTCTTTTGGTTGCAGCGCTCCCGACAGGAGCCTAAGCAGGGTGGTCTTGCCTTTCCCGTTTTTGCCGATGATACACAGCCTGTCGCGGGCTCCGATAGTCATGCTGAACCGGCGGATGAGCGGAACCCGGGGGTCGTATGAAAATGAAATCTCTTGAGCGCCCAGCACATATTTCCCGCGATAGGGTTTGCTGCGAAAAGAAAAATCCAGGTTTTCAATGCGATCGAGTTTTTCCAGTTGTTTTTGTTTCTGCAACGTTTTTATTCTTGACTGCACCAGGTTGGCGAGTCGGGCCTTAGCTCGGAACCGGCTTATAAATTCTTCGATTTTTTTCTGCCGACGTTCATCGTTGATCCGTGTCTTTTCGTATATTTCCTCTTCCTGAGCGATTTGGGCATAGAGCTTTTCGGTGTTGCCGGCAACCTTGCGGATTTTTTTGCGATGGACCGCCATGGTATGGGTAACGACCTTGTCCATAAAAGTCCTGTCGTGGGTAATGAGGATCAGTTCCCGAGGCCAACTCAGCAAAAAACGTTCAATCCAGCGAATGGACGTGATATCCAGATAGTTTGTCGGCTCATCGAGAAGGAGCAGATCGGGTTCGGACACGAGGACTTTGGCAAGATTTAGCCGGACCTGATATCCCCCGGAGAACCGGTCGGGGCTCCGGGCCATGTCTTCTTCAGAAAAGCCGAGTCCTTCCAAAACCTTTTCCACTTTCCAGTGGTGGTCTTGCTCTTCTTTCCGAAGACCCTTGATGCCCTCTTTTAACACCGTTTCTTCGGAAAACGCGATTTCCTGTCGTACGTATCCGATTCTATGGTGCTTGGGCATCGTAATGATCCCTGTGTCAGCGGCTTCGTCGCCGACGATCAGTCGAAAAAGAGTCGTTTTGCCATGACCATTTCTTCCGACGAGTCCAACCCGTTCACGGGGGTTGATCTTGAAAGAGATGCTTTCAAACAGGATTTGCCCACCGTAACTTTTTGTCAGGTTGCTGATGTTGATCATGAAATTCTCTGTTCCAAATGCATTGCCATCTCAAAAGACAAAAAGTCATTACCGGGAACCCTTCCGGCTTTTGGAAGGGTTCAACTACAAAAGGTCGTCGGCACGTTCACCGCCTGCATCTTCGGCAAACTCGGCGGCCGGTGGATCCGGGTAAGTGGTCCCCCTTTTCAAAATGCATATAATACGATAAAAGGGACGAGCGGCACAGAAAAAAGAGAGCATTTGGGGCGTTTTTGATGCGGGTTTAACTTTTCGGGAGTTTATTGAGGAGAAACGATGAAAAAGATACTTGGCATTTTGATCGCAATTCTCGGCTTCGGTCTTGCCGGATGTTCCGGAGACAATATGGCGCAGGAGCTTTTTGAAACCGCAAAACTTGAAGAATTACAGGACAACCGTGAGCACGCCCAAAAACTGTACGAAGAGATTGTCAATGCATATCCTAAAAGCCAATATGCCAAAGAGGCCCGGGCCAGGCTGTCTGCTCTGGAACAGGGGCGGTAGGTTGCCTGCAAGAATTGAAGGCAGGCGCTTGTGGTAGGGGTAAGGACCATGATTGACGAGCTGGTTGAAGGGCTGAAACCTTTGCATTTCGGCCTGCCGGTCACCCACGTGTACAATCCCTTGGAATACGCTCGCAAGCCTTATGAGGCGTATTGGAAGCAATACGGCACAGGGCGCAAGGAGATCGTGTTGCTTGGAATGAATCCGGGGCCATGGGGTATGGCTCAGACAGGCGTTCCGTTTGGCGAGGTCACCCTGGTGAAGCAATGGCTGGGTATTGAGGCCCCGGTGGGCGTTCCTGCAGTGATTCATCCCAAGCGGCCGGTCCAAGGATTCAACTGTCGGAAGAGCGAAGTGAGCGGCCGACGTTTGTGGGGCTGGGCCAAAAAGACCTTCGGCACTCCGGATCGGTTTTTTGCCCGTTTTTTCGTGGCCAATTACTGTCCGCTGCTTTTTATCGAAGAGAGCGGCCGCAACAGGACGCCGAATGCGCTTCGCGCCTCCGAGAGGAAACCGCTTGTCGAGATTTGCGACCGTGCCCTTCGCAGTACCATTAAAAGGATGCGTCCGGATTATGTTATCGGCGTTGGCGCTTTCGCAGAAGAGAGAGCCGGCGCCGCGCTCAAGGGGTATGACGTGCACATCGGGAGAATCACCCACCCAAGTCCGGCAAATCCGAAGGCGAATCGTGGTTGGGAATCTCTCGTTGCCGAACAATTGGCTCAACTCGGCATTACCCTCTAGCGGCCTATGCTCTTGGGGAAAACGGTAAAACGCATAACCGTTTAGCTCCTTGAAATCCCTGGGTTGTGAAGAGGCTACCGTTTACTAAAATACAGTTCTCTATAAAGCTCAAGTAACACCGTTTTCCGGCCTATGGGCATCGGTCCTCCAGGCGGCCAAAACTCGCCGCTGAGGCCGCGTAAGGACTGCCGTCGACGGGCAACTGCGCATCATGGGAACGGTTATAATGGTTTGTAAGCCCTCCGGAAAGGCTGAGCAGCGGCACTCCCAACTCGGCCTCAGCGGCTCAGACAGTTGCCCGGCTTGCGGCCCCATACCCATAGGCCTCTGGAACTTGAGCTTTTT
>CAYSGJ010000112.1:0-41621 GCA_964430705.1 uncultured Desulfobacterales bacterium
CTCAAGGCGTAAAGCTGCAGACCCAACGAGATGTCCCATTTTTGCGTCGTTGGGTATTGTCTCTCAACCCGGCCACTTCTGCCCGGCTGGAGGATTGATGTCCACTGGCCGACCAAGACCCTGACTGGAGCTTTGTAGATAACCGCATTTCTGTTTTTTTTCGTTCTTCTGGTCTTTCGTGTTTTCGTGGAAATTTTCTTGTTCCCGACAACGACTCACGGAACCACAGGGTTTTTGGGATTGCCGAATCCGTTGTCTAGTCCTCTGAATCTTTTCCCCATAGCGGATCATCACCAAAACGATCAACCCACCATTCTGCTTCAGACAGATGATGTTTGACCTCTTGCTCGGAAAAACAAAACCGGTAGTGATCACAGTAATCCATGATGATCTCGTAGGCGCCAACGATTTTAGCAGTCATTTCTTCGCACCTTGCCTTGTTCTCCTCACAGGTGTCGGGATGCCAATTTTTCAGCAGATTTCTGTATCGGAGTTTGATCTCTTCTGAAGTCGCTCTTTCAGCAAGACCAAGCACCTTTCTGGCCATGGTTATTTTTTGGTATTTGCTCTTCATTGCTTATGCCGAATCATTGATGTGGAATATGGCTGATTCACTGACCTTGGCGCATCCGGAACACGGGACAAGATGGCGGTAGCCAGCATATCGACAATGCCGTCAATGAGGTCTTCCGCATCGCGAAGCCGGCTTGCCGAAAAAAAACAAGAACCCAGTGCCCGTAAGATAACATCGTATTTTGACTCTCCCAATCCGGCAACCGCATAGTCCAAAGAAGGCCTGGGATACAAATTATCTCCGAAAAAGTAGTGGCACAAGCCGTGACGAGGGTGCTCCCGATAAGGCCACGTAATCTTAAGATCTAAAAACGCTCGGACCGCGTTAAGACACGTTTCGTCGATGACGTCTTCCTGTTCCACCCGCCTGCCGATACGGCGCTCCACGGCTTGAAAAAAGGCGTTCAGCATCTTTGCCTCGGTCACTATGAGGCCGTAACCATACCAGTTCGTTGCGGCCCGACGAACTATATCTTTAACCGCAGCGGATAATTGGTGGTGGGCCGGACAGAAATAGACCCTGCAGGCCATTCCCCCGTAAAAGCTCATGCCTCTCAAGTCAACCCCTTTGTTGCCTTTGCTCAGGGGATGCAAAAGGCACCCAACGCGGGAAAAACCTTCTCCCACCAAGCCCAGGAAAGGACAATGATGAAACTCCGGCAAGGGTCTTTTTTGGCATTCCCCGTGTTCAATCTTTTGCTGAAAGGCAACAATGGCCTCCACTTGTCGTTCAACCTGCTGGAATGTCTCTGTGCGATTTCGCAATACATCCATAAGAGAGTCAAAAGTGGGGTCTGCGACATTATAGAGCCCACAGCATGCCCCGCAAGAAATGTGTTCACTCACCTGGCAGAGATAGACACCACCAGGCACATCCATATCGCTGTACAAGTCAGACATGAGTACCCGGAAAATCAACCATCATAACGACCTCACAACCGGCAACCTAACACCTGTTTCCGTAAGACTTTAGCCTTTTAACCCCCCCAGGGTTCAAGACGCTAAGCCATCCCCTGTTTCCTGTCCCGGCCAGGGAAAATATACAGGCCCGAAATGATTGTATTCCATATCAAAGTCGTTGGCGCCGTGCCAGAAATATTACGGAGGTCTCAGGGGCACGGATACCAAGGAACGCTATTCGAGAACCGACAGCACTCCTGCCCGGAATCTCTCTCAGCTTGTCCCATGCAGGCAAACCCGACCGACGGTGAATCCAGGTTCTTTTCCGACCTTGCCAAAAAGACTCCGCAAATGATATGAATAAGACTTCAAATAACATGCGTTGTTTTGCGTGCCGTCATCAAAATATTATAAAGATAAGGTTGTTTAAGAATATGGCTCCGGAAAATCCCAAACACCGTTGCTCGCGCCCATGGGACAAAAAGGTAAAAATAGACTTGGAGCAAAAGTTGGGTCATTTGCGCCGAAATGTTGATGCCATTGATCGGCAGATCGTAACCCTCCTTTCAAAACGGCAAGAGGAAGTAGCCCGGATTGTTTCCCTCAAAAAAGCCCACAACATCCCGGTCTACCACCCCGCCCGGGAAGAAAACCTGATCTCCGGACTGCGGGATCAAGGTCGAAAAGTCGGGCTCAATCCGGCTTTTGTTGAGGAGCTTTACCGCTGTGTCCTTCGTCAGTCCAGAATGGAGCAGACAGCCCAGATGGCTCAAAAAGGTGTCCGTCCCGGTGCGACCGTGCTTATCGTTGGAGGCAAAGGAAGCATGGGGCGGTATTTCTGCCGATGGTTTGCCGATGCCGGTTACCGGGTTCGCACTATGGGCCGCGACGGATGGTCAGACGTTGAAGCCCTGTGCGAGGGTGCGGACCTGGCCGTCATCAGTGTGCCCATTGATGTCACCGCAGAAACGGCGATGAGACTGGGGCCCCATCTTCCTTCGGATTGCGTGCTTACCGACATCACCAGCATCAAGGGTCCGCCTTTGGAAGCCATGCTCCGAGCCCATGAAGGTCCGGTGATCGGTCTGCACCCCTTGTTCGGTCCCACGACATCCACGATGGATAAGCAGATCGTTGTGTTTACCCCCGGCAGAAACCGATCCGCCTGCGCTTGGCTGCTCGACCAGTTTACCGCTTGGGGCGGCATCATGATTGAGGCTGACGCCAAAGAACATGATGACATTATGACGGTGGTGCAGGCCTTACGTCACTTCGCCACCTTTGCGTTCGGGCAGTTTATGCGTAAACAGGGGGTTGACCTGTACCGTACTCTCGACTTCTCCAGCCCCATTTATCGCCTTGAACTCGTCATGGTGGGCAGGCTCTTTGCTCAAGACCCGTCTCTTTACGCAGAAATCATCTTCGCCTCGGAAGAAAGATGCGCCCTTCTCAAAGACTACCTCCGCACCGTGAACAGCAACCTGGCTATGCTGGAAAAAAGCGACAAGGCACTCTTTTGCGAAGAATTCAGGAAAAGCGCGGAATGGTTCGCCTCTTTCAGCGAACAAGCGATTCGAGAAAGCTCCTACCTCATAGACAAACTGATTGAACGCTTTTAAAAAGCGGCCCGAATTTCATAAAGCGGTTATCCAAAAAGCTCAAGTTCCAGAGGCCTATGGGCATGGGGCCGCAAGCCGGGCAACTGTCTGAGCCGCTTAGGCCGCCTGGAGGACCGATGCCCATAGGCCGGAAAACGGTGTTACTTGAGCTTTATAGAGAACTGTATTTCATAAAATATGTGGATAAACCACTGCAACAAACGACTTCGCCGAGTCATTTTGGGGAAGAATCAAAGGGTCTAACCACAGGAGACTATGCTTTACCGCCTGCTCTGACATGTTTTTTGATAGAGGCGTCGAGTTCCCCCGAAAAATCAAAGATACCGAAACTTAAGGCGTGATAAGATCCTTCTTGGCCTTTGTTGAGAAACACGATCCGATGTCTATCGGCGCTTCTCTGATCTTCCAACAATGTGTTATAATACTCCCAAAAGGAGATGAATGCAATATCCGCACCCGCCGTCAGGTCACCCTTATAAGCGTCGACCACTTCACAGTCGAACATCAAGGCCGCATAGCCGATTTTCCCGCTATCGCTGCGCAGAGATTTCGCCTTATCCAGCCTCACATCTTTTACTACAATATGAAGAACAACGGTCGCATCGTTAAGGTTCGCCTCAATCAACCCTTGCGGATATCTGTTGTTGAAGTCTTGCGTCTTGGTTTTGGCAATTGTGCCGCCGTCACAAGCAATCAAACCGAAAAGGAAAAAAACGCCTGCGACAAAACGACTTGAAGTGCCGAAAAACAGTGATCCCTCTTTCATCTTGTCGCCCCCCCTGATGCGCACCGAAAAAACCCGTTTTATGTACCATCTTGAAGAAATCCGATATAGCCCTTCACTGAATTGGACAAGAAATATCTTTCCCGCCTTTGAACGGCCGGCTCCATCAGTGCAAAGGCATGCAGGTCACGATCATTTTCTAATAGCCGGTCCACACATCGTTCCACCAGGTTTTCAAATCCCACGCGAATCTCAGCCTCTATGACCGCTTTCCACCGGGCAAGCTGCGCTTCGAAACGGTCCAGCATCTCATGGGAGCTCGGAGCATGACCCCAATGAGCATAACAGATGGGCATATTTTCCAGGGCCCTCAAGCGCTTCAGGCTCTCCAAAAACACCCCGAAGAAAAGGCGTGGGGGCGTGGCCGGACGCAGATAGTCGGTACCCTGGACGGCATAGTAGTTGCCGGCCGCCTCTCCGGCAAAAAGGCGTCCTCCATAGCTAAAACTCACATGGTGTGACGCGTGACCAGGCGTGTCAACCACCACAAGGTTCTCAATGTGGGCCTTGGTGTGAGCAATGAGCTTTTCTTTGCATACCGCGGCGGGTGGCCCATAGGCCTCGGCAATTTCCCCAAGAACCTCTCGGCTGCCATCCCAAAGGGCCTGAGGAGATACAAGCGGTTGAATCCCGTTTTCGTGACATACCACTTGGGCCATGGGATAATGTTGCAGACACGGGGCAAGTCCCCCGGCATGGTCGATATGCACATGGGTCAAAAGGATGTAGTCCACCCTGTCAAGGCCCATACCCGCCAACGCATCCATCAATCGGTAGGCCGAATTGGCAGGGCCGACATCCACGAGAAGATTTTGATCACCCTGATGGACCCAGGATCCAATGAAACCATTGAATCCCGGCAAATCCTGCGGAATGTCCAAAAGCACCCACTCGCCGTTCATCAATCGCCACTTAGATTTTCTAAAACCCTGTATTCCTGCAATGCCATCGATAGCGTTGTTTGAAGACTCCCCGCAGCAAGCCACGGGGTACGCGCTCGCTTAATCGCTTCAAACGGGCAAGTCAATCCGTTGCTCCTTGCCGGCAAAACAAAAAGAGCGCCGTCATCGGCCCATCTTAAGCAACATCTTGGCCACCTCAATGTCATAAGCGCGCCCGGGATCAAAATTCTTCGACTCCGACATTGCTGTAGCCTGCTGGACGGCCCCGTAAGGGACCCAACCGTGTTCCTCCCACATCTCGGGGTCATCGGCATTCCAAAGCCTGAACCAGATCATCCCCTCATCTTGTCGGACATACATTCGGACCCTCTTGTTTTGTGGGAAAGGATGGTAATACAGACCCTTATCGTCTTTCATACTCCATACTCCGCGAGGCCTGCGCCGGAAACACGGACGCCGGGCGCTGAAGATTACCTTGCGCCTTGGGTCTATACGCCAAAGGCACGCCCGTCATCTTTTCAAGCACAGGCATTACAGAATCCGTGCCCCGGGGAACCGAATCGGGATCGCAAAAATGGATCCCCCACCCAAAAAGGCGACATTCACGATGAACACTTTTTGTCAACCAACGATCAACGGAGACCACCGCTCAAAGCAGGGTCTCCGTCAAACTACGGGGAGCAGCCAACCATTCAACCGCTGAAATCATTGATAAAACAAGCCGATCATGTCGTCTTGAGCAAAGCCATGGCCTCATCGACCGCTGCCTGTGTTTTCTCTACAAGCTCCCTTTGTGAATCGGTCGTAGCACTCGAATAGGCTCGTGAAAGAGACGCTTTGGCCTCGCGCAAGTCGGGCATGGTCCCCTTGCTCAAAGCCACATCGGCTTTATGAAACGCAATGATGAAGTCCACGCCCTTCAAGCGGCGCTGAATCTGAGTCTGCAACGCCTGCGACGGCGCAAACGTGGCCGCGTGCCGGAGATGCTCCTTCATCTTGGCAATATCAGGACCGGCCGGCACATTTAAAACCGCATCGGCTTTATTCAAAAAGAAACCAAAGAAAATAGGGCTGACCTCTTTTTGAGTATAAGACTCTTGAAGGGGTTCGGGCAAAGTAACGCCGTCAAGCTTGTACACCAATTCCGTTCCTGCAGGGGCAAACTTTCCCCTCCAAACCTCAACACCATTGTCTACTTCTTTCAAATAAAATTTACTTCTGTTGGAAAAACTCGCTGCAACGATGATGGCGATCAAAAAAGCCAGGGCAAGCAACCCCATGCGCATGGCTTTGTTCGTGGAACCCGTTCCCGCAGATTCACCGGAAGGACCTACCGGTTCGTAGGGCGGCGGTTCGGACGGCACAGGTATGGGGACGGTCTCGACGGCAACACCCTCCGTTTTTTTGACAGGCGTTGCGGCCTTCAAATCAAACTGCCGAAAAAGCAACCTTCGAATCTGCTCCGTCTCGTCCTTGCCGTATCCACTCACAAAGGCAGGCGCCTCGGGAATCTTCACCGCATCTCTCTCCACCTTGATCGGCTTGGCCTCCGTCTTGCCGGAAACAAACCGCTTGAAAATCAGATCTTTCAATGTCACCTTTTTGTCCTCGGCGGCGGAAGCCTTCTTTGCCGGAGCCTTTTTCGCAGGAGCCTTCTTTGCCGCCTCTTCTTTTCTCGCCGGCGGTGTTGCGGCCTTCAAATCAAACTGCCGAAAAAGCAACCTTCGAATCTGCTGCGTCTCGTCCTTGCCGTATCCGCTCACAAAAGCAGGCGCCTCGGGAATCTTCACCGCCTCCTTGTCCACCTTGATCGGCTTGGCCTCCGTCTTGCCGGAAACAAACCGCTTGAAAATCAGATCTTTCAATGTCACCTTTTTTTTCTCGGCGGTGGAAGCCTTCTTTGCCGGAGCTTTCTTTGCAGAAGCTTTCTTCGCAGGAGCCTTCTTTTTCGCTGATTGTGTCGACTTCGCCTTACTCGCAGCGGACTTGGTCCCCTTGCTCACCGCATTGGCTCCGGATGCCGCCTTCGCACCCGCCTTTTTGGATTCGGATGCTATCCTTGCCTCATTTTTTTTCGTCGCGTTGTCACCCGGGGCTGCTTTTGCAGACTTCTTAGAAGCTCTTTTTTTCTTGGTCGCAGCCTTTTCCTTTGTTGTTGATGCGAGCAAGCTCTTTCTTCCCATGCAATCCCCCAAAACGATCAGCTCAGGTCTTCTAAAAATAGAAACGCCCGTTTACAATAGATCAAACAATCCTCAAAAACCCGACCCCTTATACAGGATTGGGTTCTTTTTGTAAAGCAGTTTCCTTTAAAGGCATTTCTTGCCCTCCAATCAGCAACAACCAGCAAAGTCGGGACGATTAAGGGGGTTTCTCGAAGCGACGGTCACCACCCAAAAAAGCCAAAATTTTTTGCTTGGTTGTTCCATCATCTTCAGCCCTCAAGAATGTCTTGATGCCTGACGGACATGGAGTATTCCCAAATCCACCGCCGGAAAAACGAAGAACGAGTCTGTTTTTTTTGATTACAGCTGTTAGCCAAGAAAATCTTGGTTGACATCATTCACTTCACTTGCGTGTAGGCAGAACTATTTTTTTCTGCGTTATTGCGGCTGACGCCTTGAAAAGACCCTGGCCCTTCGGGGCTCCCGATTTCACCGGATCTGCTTTGTTGGTGGGCAGTTGAAGTACCAAAGTACGTCGGCACGCCCACCGCCTAGCATCTCCGGCAAACTCGGGAGCCGGTGGATCTGGGTATTGCCCGTGGGTTGACCACTGTGTTAGTGTGCCGGCATCAAATTCTTCTTTTTTGGCAGAAAACATTGCAAGACAATAACACGCTGTTTTTGTCGCCAAATTTGTTTTTTGGTTCCGGCTTGTCCGGATTGGAACACGCTGTTTTCACGGCGGCACCAACCTGTTGGGGAGGGAAAATGAAAGGGATCTTGGTTCGATGGCTGATCTTGACCGTGGCAATCATCCTGGCGTCATATTTGCTCAAAGGAATTCAGATAGGCGGTTTTTTCTCCGCCTTTTTTGCAGCCGCCATTTTGGGCATACTCAATGCTTTTTTTCGGCCGATTGTGATTATTTTAACCTTGCCTATAAACATCCTGACCCTGGGACTGTTCACATTCCTAATCAATGCATTCATGCTAAAAATGGCCTCCGGAGTGATTCCCGGCTTTGATGTGCACGGCTTTTGGTCGGCCGTTTTCGGATCCCTGTTGATCAGTGCGGTCAGTTGGCTTCTAAGTTCTTTTATCAATAACAAAGGCTCCCTGGAATATATTGACCTAAGATACGACCAAGGCAGGAACCGGTGGGAGTGAAGATCCAAAGTACGTCGGCATGCCCACCGCCTGCATCTCCGGCAAACTCGGCAGCCGGTGGATCTGGGACATTGGGTTGGCCTTGATTTGTCTCATTTCTTGTGTTAAATATACAAGCTTACGTTTTTGGTGGAAACCCTCCAAGGCCGCTAAAAGCACCGCACAACAACATGGTGGCGCCCTTAAATAAAAGGCTGGAATGTTTCCCTCTTTTAGGGTCATTACAACACCCAGAATGCTGTTTTGCTGGAAAATAGCGCCAACCTCATCACTGCCGGAATACCAGGCAATATGATCAGAGGTGGCAGAGAGATTGAACGGTCGATCAGCGCCACGCAGATAGCATTGCCTATGCGAGTGAAGCGCCAAGACCTTGACCAAAGTGCCCTGTGAGCAGTCAGGGCTGTTGCCTGCCGATTCAACCGCTTGGCAGGCAAGGAGGATGATTTTAATGGATGCGGAAACCATTTTAAAAAGCAGGCTCGGAGCAGAAAGCCTGAGAAAGTTGACAGCCCTGGGCAACGACCCCTTAAATGATGTGATTGCAGAAGCCATTCTCCAGTTTCAGCCTGATTCGGTATTCGTCTCAGACGGATCCCCTCAGGACCTGCACCGGGTGCGGGTCCAGTCAATCAGAAACGGTGAAGAAAAACCGTTGATCCTCAAAGGTCACACCATCCATTACGATGGGTACCACGATCAAGGAAGAGATCCTGCCAACACCAAGTTCCTCGTGGATAACGCCACATCACTAGGACCTGGAATCAACTGCACCGGGAGGCGGGAAGGCATCCGTGAAATAGATCAGGTCATGAACGGCATCATGCGCGGCAAACAAATGGTGGTAAGTTTCTATGCCCTGGGCCCCTTGGGAACAGAATTTGCCATCCCCTGCGTTCAGATCACCGATTCCTATTACGTCGCCCATAGCGAGGATATATTGTACAGACCAGGCTATGAACTGTTCCGCACAGAAGCCGGTCAAGAAGGGTTTTTCTCATTCCTTCATTCTGCCGGCGCATTGCGTGACGGCGTAAGCCGCGATATTGATTTGCGTCGCATGTATGTGGATCTTGAACGCAATGCCGTTTACAGTGCCAACACCCAGTATGCAGGCAACACGGTGGCCGCGAAAAAGCTGGCCCATCGTCTGGCCATCAGAAAAGCATCCAAAGAGGGTTGGCTCGCCGAGCATTTTCTCATCACCGGTGTTCCCAGTTATGAGGGAAAAAAGATAACCTATTTTGCCGGCGCTTTCCCCAGTTGGTGCGGGAAAACCTCAACGTCCATGCTCTTCAACGTCGTGGGTGACGATTTGGCCCATGTTCGGAATAAAGATGGGAAAGCCTTTGCCGCCAATGTAGAAAAGGGCATGTTCGGCGTCATCAAAGATGTCAGCCCGGAAGATGATCCAACCATCCATGACATTTTGGTGCATCCGGGAGAAATCATCTTTTCCAATATCCTGGATGTAGACGGCAAACCCTATTGGCAGGGCATGGGAAATGTGGAGATCCCGCTGAGGGGCGTTAATCATTCCGGGAATTGGTGGCGCGGCAAAAGGGACGACAAGAAAAAGCTCATTCCCATTTCCCATGACAACGCGCGTTTCTGTGTCGGCCTGGAAGGGCTGAAAAACTTCGACGACGCACAGGTGGTCGGCTTGGAAGGCATCATCTATGGCGGACGAAACAGCAAGAGACCAGGCCCCGTATCTGAGCAGTACGGCTGGGTGCACGGCGTTTTCTTTGGCGCCAGCATTGAATCCGAGCCGACAGCGGCCACCGTGGGTGGGGGCGGAACCAAAATCATTGTCAATCCCATGGCCAATAAGGAATTTTTGTCTATTCCGATTGGGCGGTATCTTAAAAACCATATCGATTTCGGCAAAAGCCTTCGGGTACGTCCCAAAATTTTCTATGTCAACTACTTTTTAAGAGACGAATCAGGCAATTTTACCAATACAAAAATGGACAAAAAGGTCTGGGTCCGGTGGATGGAAAGGCGTATTTCGGGAAAGGTGGAGGCTTATGCCACTCCGATCGGCTTTATTCCCAAGTATGAGGACCTGGCGGAACTTTTCCAAAAAGAACTGTCGAGAAATTTCTCCAAGGAGGCCTATGAGCTTCAGTTCATGACACGGGTACCGGAGCTTCTTGACAAGTTACATGTTGCCGAAGCGTTTTTTGGCAAAGATAAAAAGTCTACCCCGCAGGAAATCTTCGACATGATCGAAACCCAAAGGAGACTGCTCAATGAAGCTCAAAAAACCTTTGGCGAAAACATATCCCCCTTCGCATTTGAAGGTTGCCAAGCGCCCGAAGCATTGATGAAACCGTTCTGATCGGTCCTTTTTTTATTAGATCGCAGTCCCGTATTCACTCGGTCACGTCGATATCACCCTACAAACGATCGGCGCAAAACGGTATCTCTCAACCAGTTTTTGTCATCTTTGTGGGGGTACTGAAGATTGTAGTGCAACCCCCGGCTTTCCTTCCTCAATACAGCGCATTGAATAATGAGATGAGCCACAAGGGCGATATTGCGCAGCTCGATAAGATCCGGGGTGATCTTGAAATCCCAGTAGTACTGATGAATTTCTTTTTCGATCATATCGATGCGGTTTTGCGCCCGCACAAGCCGCTTGTTGGAACGGACGATCCCCACATAATTCCACATGAGTCTGCGAATCTCGTCCCAGTTATGAGAAACCACAATGGCTTCGTCGCTATCCGTTGTGCCCATGGGATCCCAGGGTGGGACATCCGGACAAAAATCCGTGGACTGTGCCTGAAGACTCTCAATGCTCTGCTTGGCGGCCCGGTTGGAATAGACCACGGCTTCCAGAAGGGAATTGCTGGCCAATCGATTGGCGCCATGAAGGCCGGTACAGGATGTCTCCCCCACCGCATAGAGCCTTTCCATATCCGCCTTGCCGTCCACGTCCACGACCACGCCGCCGCACATATAATGAGCAGCCGGCACCACCGGTATCGGCTCTTTGGCCATGTCCATGCCGAGAGAAAGGCACTTTTGGTAAATGTTGGGAAACCGATTTTTCACAAATTCGGGACCGCGATGCGTAATATCCAAAAAGACACTGTCTTCCCCGCTTTTTTTGAGTTCACTGTCAATAGCGCGGGCCACAACATCCCGACAAGCAAGGTCTTTTTTGGGATCATAGCGTTCCATAAAAGCCTGCCCTTGAGAATCGATAAGGATCCCGCCCTCCCCCCGAACGGCCTCTGAAATAAGAAAGTTCTTTGCCTCCGGATGATAAAGGCAGGTAGGATGAAATTGAACGAATTCCAAATTGCCCACCAGGGCGCCGGCCCGATAGGCCATGGCGATTCCGTCTCCGGTGGCGATGTCGGGATTGCTGGTAAAAAGATATACCTTGCCTGCACCACCCGTAGCCAGCACGGTAACCTTGGCACGGAAGGTATGCACGTCATTGGTCTGTGTGTCCAAGACGTACGCGCCGCAACACACATCTTCATGGGAGGCGGTAACCACACCGCGTTTCATCCGCATCGAGTAGGTAATGAGGTCGATGGCAATATGGTTTTCAAAAAAAACCACATTCTTGTTTCTCCTGGCCTGGTCCAACAAGGCTTCTTCAACAATCTGGCCGGTAAAATCACCGGCATGAACAATGCGTTTTTGAGAATGTCCTCCTTCAAGCACCAGATCGAGGTCTTGATGGCCACGCTCACGCCGAGTAAAAGCCACACCCCAATCCATGAGTTCCCGAATCCTCGCGGGAGCGTCCTTGACCACCATCTCAACCACATCCTGCCTGCACAGCCCGTCACCGGCGGACAGTGTGTCCTGCACATGGAGATCAAACGAATCATATCGGCTCAAAACCGAGGCGATGCCCCCCTGGGCATAATTCGTGTTGGTCTCTACCGCCTCTTTCTTGGTAACCACGGCCACCTGACCAGCCCCTGCCACTTTCAGGGCAAGCGTAAGCCCGCCGATACCGCTTCCAATGATCAGAAAATCAACGTCGTACTGCATGATTGAATCCCTTGGGCACACCCGGCGATCAAAAAACCGATTTATCTTGGCAGGACAAGCAGTCGAACACCCAAACGTGAAATGCCCGCTACGCATATCCCTGGGGCCGCCGCCCGGAGCAAGGTCGCATGAAAACAAGCAGGCTGCGACAACGATCACAGCCCAGGTGGGATCAGTCCCGTTTTGTGAAAAACCCCCAAAAAAAGGTCACAGCAGCGAGGACCGTCGCTTGGGACGTCTGGACAAAAAGCCGATGACAAAGCCCACCAGAATAATGCTCGCACCAGCCACAAACCAACGCAGAGTCTGGCTGTTTCGCAACCCGTCAACCTCCTGCTGGAGCTGTTCCACCTGCTGCGTCTTATTCTTCAGTTCTTGAGTTGCCCGCTCATAAGAGTCTTTCATGGCCAGAAAATCTTTCGACTCTGTTTTGAGGGTTTCGAATGCGTCTTGGAGCGTATTTCCCTTGGTGGTCTGCCCCATGAGAGCCGTTTCCAATTCCTTGCGCTCTTTTTTTAGACGTGCGTTTTCTTCCGTCAAGGTTTCCCTTTGCTGCCTCAAGGTGCGATTTTCCCTTCCCAGCCGTTCAATGATCTCCTGTTTCGGCGGCCCTGGGACAAGGAACTGGGACAACATCCAACCCTCTTTGTCGCCACCGATCCTTACTTTCACCCAATCTTCCACCTGTTGTTCATCAGGCAACTCGAGAATCTCCACAGGTGTGCCTGATTTGGGCATGGCAACAATCTTATGGGTTAGGTTCGGCCCCGTACGAACCATGACCTCAAAAACATCCGTGACATACTTGGTCTCTGCAAAGGCTGTGGGAATTGCAAAAAAAACACAAACCAGAGAAAGAAACACATATCGCATCATATAACCATCCTTCCCGCGGGCGATCATTATCCACAAAGGATATCAAGAATCTACTAGTGAATAAAACCCTGTGTGTCAATAATTTCTTTGAAATCAAAGGCGTAACATGCTATGCAAGAAGGGGAGCAAAGAGAAATGATAGTATACGATTTGACGTGCGGAAACGGTCATACATTCGAGGGATGGTTCGAAGATCTCAAGGCTTTTCAGAACCAACGGAAGAACAACCTTGTCGCCTGTCCCTTGTGTAACGATACGTCTATTCAGGTGCTTCCATCCACTTTCGGCATCAAAAAAAGTCCGACCAAATCCGCGAATCCATCAAAGGACGAAACACCGCAACAGGCGTTAACCCCCGAAAAAATCGTCAGCTTTTTGGAAAACAACTTTGAAGATGTGGGCGCAAAGTTTGCCCAAGAAGCCTTAAAGATGCATTACGACGTTACGGAAAAAAGAAACATTCGGGGCACCAGCACGTCCGCCGAAGAAGAAACGCTGCAAAAAGAAGGGATCAAGTTCCTTAAATTTCCCCTTCCTCGAATTGATTCCTAAAGCAACCGCCTCCCGGTTCATCAACCAAGACCGGATTTCAGGCAACTGAGACCAATAATCCGAGTTTTGCCGCCACAGGCTATTGCAGCCGATAGGCCAGGCGCGTCAGGCGATGTTGCGGTTTGTCATTCTTGATCGCTATGGTCAGTGCCTTTCTGCTGCCGATAAGAATCACCAATTTTCTGGCGCGCGTTATACCCGTGTAAATCAGGTTCCTCTGAAGAAGCATAAAATGTTGGGTCATAACCGGAAGAATGACCGCCTCATACTCCGACCCTTGGGACTTGTGGACGGACACGGCATAAGCCAGTATCAGTTCATCGAGTTCAGAAAAATCGTACGCAACGGTCATCCCATCGAATTCCACGCTGAGTCGTCCTTTTTCGCTATCCATGCTGCTGATCTTCCCAATATCGCCGTTGAACACCTCTTTGCCGTAATTATTTCTGATCTGCATGACCTTGTCTCCAAGCCTGAAAATACGCCCCATACGTTCAACGGTTTCTTGGGATGGATTCAGTGCTTCCTGCAATACGCGATTCAGGTTGGCGGTACCAACGATGCCCTTGTGCATCGGAGTGAGTACTTGAATGTCCGACATGGGATCGAAACCAAATCGGCGCGGTATGCGCTCCGCGCACAGATCCCGGATAGTAACAAGGACCTTCTCGGGATTATCCTGTTCAATCAGGTAGAAATCTTGGAGCCTCTCACTGTTTGCAGCGGGAACGGTCGGAAAATAGCCCTCGTTGATCTGATGGGCATTGAGCACAATCAGGCTTTCCCTGGCCTGTCTGAAAATTTCCGTCAAATACACGGCAGGCACCCGCCGTGACACGATCATATCCCGCAGCACATTGCCGGGCCCGACCGGCGGAAGCTGATTGATATCCCCCACCAAGACCAAAACGGCCGCAGCCGGCACGGCTTTTACGAGATGATACATAAGAAAAACATCCACCATGGAAGCCTCATCTACAATGATCACATCCGCGTCCAGGGGATCTTTCTCATTTCGCTGAAACCCTCCACTCTTGAAATTATAGGCAAGCAATCGATGAATCGTTTTAGCCTCTCGGCCCGTCACTTCGGAAAGCCGTTTGGCCGCCCGCCCGGTAGGCGCCGCCAGGGCCAAGGATTTGCCCATCCCTTCAAAAACCGCCAACATGGCTTGTACCAAGGTGGTCTTACCCGTGCCGGGCCCCCCGGTCACGATAGATATCTTGGATGTCAAGGTCGTTTCCAAAGCAGACTCTTGCTCTTCAGAAAGAGCAATCGCCAATCTCTTTTGAACAATGAGATTGGTTTCGGTATCCCGGAATCGCAGGTCCTTTACCGGTACCGAAAGCAACGCCTTTAACCTGCCGGCCAAGCCTTTTTCAACGGCATAGAAGGTTTTTAGATACACGCACTTCCTCTCGCCCCAGCCACCACCAAACTCCGGCCCCGCGTCAACCGTTTCAACAACAATCTTGCCTGCGCCAAGAAGGCTTGCAAACGCCTTGTCAAGAATTTCAGAACCAATACCAAGCAGCTCTTTCGCCCGCCCCATCAAATCCTTGTACAGGCTGTAGACATGGCCCTCCTCACAAATCTTTTCCAACACATGAAGAATGCCGGCCTCGGCACGGACCAAGGACTCCTGAGGCACACCAACCTTCCGGGCAATGTTGTCGGCAATAACGAACCCGATACCAAAGACATCCGACGTCAACTGATAGGGATTCTGTCGTACGACCTGGATCGCCCGCCGACCGTATTGTTTGAATATCTTGGCACTGTACCCCGCACTGACCCCGTGTCCTTGCAGGAAAACCATCACGTCCCGAATCTCTCTGTGCTCTTGCCAAGCCGTGCGTATTATTCGCAACCGCTTCTTGCCGATACCCTTTACTTTCAGAAGATCCTCAGGCCGGTTTTCGATAATGTCCAAGGTATCTTTGCCAAACCGGTTTACCAACCGTCTGGCCATCTCAGCACCGATACCTTTGATGAGTCCTGATCCCAGGTATTTCTCAATACCCTTGATCTTGGCAGGCAACTGCACGGTGCACGTATTTACCCGGAATTGGTCTCCATATTCCGGGTGCACTTCCCATACCCCGGAAAGCGCCAACTGCTCACCCGGCGTGACTTCGCCAAGTGGTCCCACCACGGTAATCAACCCTTTGTCGCCCTTTACCTTCAGCTTGGCCACCGTGTAGAGGCTATCGTCATTATAATAGACAATCCGCTCCAGTTGACCCTTTAAGGTATCTGTCATGTCAGCCCGTCGTCAACATTCTGAACAATATCCAATGTGTTCAATACAATTATACGTATTTTAAATAGGTTAACGAACTCAACGCGGCGTGTCAATCCCTTTCAAGTGCCCGTGTCCCGCTACATGACCCTGTCGCGCCTCGATAAATCGCCTGCAATTAGATCGCTCCGTGGGCAACGGGAATCTTTGAACCGAGCACAGCCGGTAATCATATTGACATTACAGTCACTTTTCGGTAAAAAATACACTGTGGATCTTGAAAAAATCAAAAATGCGGCCCTGGCGGCCGCCGCCAGGGCCGGCGACATCTTGTTGCAACACCGAGGAAAAGCCCAAATCGTAGAGAAAAAAGGGGCTATCGACCTGGTCACGGAAGCAGACATCGCATCAGAAAAGGCCATTACGGAAATAATTCGCACGACTTTTCCCGAGCACAGTATCCATGCAGAGGAAAGCGGAATCGCAAATAAAAGCGGGCCGTATACATGGATCATCGACCCTCTGGACGGCACCACGAACTACGCTCACGGTCTGCCGGATTTTAGTGTTTCAATCGCTTTTGCCCACGAGCAGGATCCTGTCTTTGGGTTGGTTCTGAATCCCGTCACCGGAGAACTTTTTTGTGGAATGCACAACCACGGAGCCTGGCTGAACGGCAACCCCATACATGTATCAAGAACAACACAACTCCGCGACGCCTTGTTGGTGACGGGATTCCCCTATGACTTGCCATCGGTTATTGACCCTGTGATTGCACGCCTCAAGCAATGCCTTCTGGCCGCCCAGGGCATACGCCGCCTGGGCTCAGCGGCGCTGGATTTGTGTTATCTGGCCTGCGGCAGATTCGACGGGTTCTGGGAACAAAATCTGGCTCCTTGGGATACTGCGGCAGGCGTTGTAATAGCACGGGAAGCCGGAGCGACCATTTCTGATTTCATCAATCAACCTTATATATTGACAAAAAAAGAAATCCTGGCTACCAACGGGTTGATTCACGAAGACATGACCAGGTTGTTGAGGACGGAATGACTAAATACAAAATGGGCGCCAAAGTCTTAGCAAACAGACTTGATTGTTTCGGCAACTTTAATCCTCACGACACCATTTGTCTGAAATGGTGCCAATTATCCATCCGATGCGCCATTACCAAGAATCAATACGAACAACTGGAGATCATGGAAGATTTCTTTGACACGGTGCTGGAAACCTCAAGGCCGCAATAAGCCCGGCCCCGTCAGGGCAAGTGGTCTTCAAAAGCACTCATTGAAAGGGGCGAGGTTAAAACATTGCAGACACAACGGCTCGAAATCACAGGGACCAAGCCCATGACGCCTCGCACCTGCAAAATCCTCGATTTTTGCGACGCCGGATCAAACCCCTTGGACAAGCAGGCATAGCCCTGTTTCTTGGCACAAAAAGTCCACCAACCGGTTACCCCCTATATGCTTCCCGGCAAATCCCGACCTGAGCCTGAACCACCGTAATGGCAATCACATTGACGACGTCTTCCATATTGGCGCCACGCTGAAGGACGTTAAAAGGCTTGCTGATGCCCATGAGAAGGGGACCGACCGCCTTGGCGCCTCCAAGACTGCCCAACAGTTTGTATGCCACGTTGCCGGCCGCCAAATTGGGAAACACCAGCACATTGGCCGGAGCCCCAAGACGATTGAAAGGATAGTCCGCCAGGATCTCCTTCACCACGGCCGTGTCGGCCTGCATCTCACCGTCGATCACCAGACCAGGTTGCCGTTCTCGCGCTATATGGACCGCCCGCTCGACCCGCTTTGCTTCCGGGTGTCGCGTACTGCCAAAATCGGAAAACGAGAGCATGGCCACCCGAGGATCCATATCAAAAAATCTGGCCTGTTCAGCAGCCAGGACAGCAATCTGAGCAAGATCTTCAGCACTGGGAGAAATGTTTACCGTGGGATCGGCGAAGAGCAATGTCCGGTCTCTGAAGATCATCAGATAAACGCCGCACACCCTGGAAACGCCCGGATTGCATGGGATTACTTGGAGGACGGGGCGAATCGCATCCGCATACGGTCGGTCAATGCCATGAACCTGCCCGTCAACCAGGCCTTCATGCACCATCATGGCCCCGAACACATGACGGCTTTGGAGTTGCCGGCGCGTCTCGGCCATAGACCAACCCTTGCGCGCCCGCAAATGGAACAGCTTGACGACAAACTGTTCAAAAAGCGAACTTTTCAAGTGATCCAGAACCTCAATTTTGTCCATGCGGATATGGAGATCCTCTGCGAGAGCTCGTATTTCTTGGTCGTTTCCCAGAAGCAAAGGACGAGCTATTCCGTCCTGAGCCGCATGGTATGCGGCCCGAAGGATGACCGGATGGTTGCCTTCCGCAAGCACGATTCGCTTTGGATCTTGCTGAGCCTGAATGACGAGTTTACGCATGACTTCACGCTCGGGCCCGAGTCGCCCCTCCAAATCCTGGATATATGCCGTTTCACTGGCCCAGCGCTTTCTTGCCACACCGCTTTCCACAGCGGCCTTGGCCACAGCAGGAGCCACCTTCAGCAACACGCGGTAATCAAGCGGCTTGGGGATAATATAGTCCGGGCCGAACCGGATGACACAGCCGCCATACGCCTTGATTACCGAATCGGGAACGTCCTCGCGGGCCAAGTCGGCCAACGCCCGCACGGCCGCAATTTTCATGTTGTCGTTGACGGCGGTGGCACGCACGTCCAGGGCGCCCCTGAAAATAAAAGGAAACCCTAGAACGTTGTTGACCTGGTTTGGATAATCGGAACGTCCCGTCGCCACAATGGCATCCGGTCGGGCGGCCTTTGCCTCGTAATAGCCGATCTCAGGATCCGGATTGGCCAAGGCAAAAATGATGGGCTTTTCGTTCATCACAGAGAGCTGCTTTCTGGAAAAGGCCCCTTTGACGGAAAGGCCGATCAGTACATCGGACCCTTGGACACTCTGATCCAGTGTTCGCATGGCTGTGTCCGCAGCAAAACATGCTTTGTACGGGTTCATTCCCTCTTTGCGCCCTTTAAAAATCACCCCCTTTGAATCGACGAGTAGAAGATTATTCTTTTTTACGCCCAGTCGGACGTACATCTTGGCACATGCAAGGGCCGCGGCCCCGGCGCCATTAATTACTATACGACAATTCTCAATTTTCCGATTTGTCAATGCGCAGGCGTTTAATAGGGCGGCGGCGGAAATAATCGCGGTGCCGTGTTGGTCATCGTGAAATACGGGAATAGACATCTGCTTGGTAAGTTGTTCTTCAATATAAAAACATTCCGGCGCTTTAATGTCTTCCAGATTGATACCGCCAAAAGTGGGCTCCAACTGCTTCACGGCTCGGATAAACGCGTCAGGATCCTGGGTGTCGATTTCGATGTCAAACACATCCAGATCACCGAATCTTTTGAACAACACCGCCTTTCCCTCCATAACCGGCTTGCTCGCAAGCGGGCCGATATTGCCAAGGCCCAGCACCGCACTGCCGTTGGTGACAACCCCGACCAGATTTCCCCTTGTCGTGTATTCAAAGGACAGATCGGCATCTTGTTGGATCTTAAGGCATGGAACGGCAACGCCGGGGGTATAGGCAAGAGAAAGATCTGCTTGTGACAGACACGGCTTGCTGGGCACAACCTCGATTTTCCCGGGCCGCGGCTCCTGATGATATCGCAACACTCTCTTTTCATCCAACATAACCACTCCTATGGTCGATGTTATTTCATGTTCATGCTAAGCCAGAACCGCCTTATTGTGAAAAACCCGGGTTGCCGCATGGACATCATATTTTCCAGGCTGCGGGACGAATTACCTGAAGCACCAGGTTAATCTTGTCCAGCGCCCCGTAAACCGCCCGGACCGTCTCCGTGGCCGGAGTCTTTCTTTCCCACCGGGAAAGGAGTGCCGCAAGGACATCATATAGCGAATCAAACGCCCCCGCCACGTCCAAGTCGTCGTTCATCCGACGTTCGAAGCACTGCGTCAACTGCCGGGCGTCGTCGGTGGCGGACTTCGATTTTTGTGATCCCCCGGATCCGGTTTCGTTCACCTTTTCAACCAGATCGTTAAACCGGTCCAACCGGGCGATGGCCTCCTGCAGAGTCTTCTTTGTCAGATTCAGTTTTTTTCGGTAGTGTCTTTGAATCAGAAAAAAACGGATATGCCTGGTCGAATATCCCTTGTCGAGAAGATCCTCCAGATAAACGGTATTCCCCTTGCTCTTAGACATTTTGGCTCCCTTTACCAACACGTGTTCCCCATGCAGCCAAAATCGGGAAAACGGCCGGCTGTCGCTCACCGCTTCCATTACCGCAATGGTATAATCGTGATGCCGATAAAGATTGTCCACCCCCCCGCAACTGATATCCACCTCATAACCCAGATGCTTGCTGATCATGGCGGGATCCTGGATGTTCCACGATGGTCGCCCCTTACCGATATCAGTCTGCCAGCAAATGCAGTCGGGCCTGTTGTGGCGACAGCCGTGCCAAAGAATAAAATCCCCCAGGTTCCAACGCTGCCCGGGATAGGTATCTTTATGAAAACGCCTTTTCTTCTTGGGCCACCGTGACATGTCCAGTCCGTAGAGTTTTCCGAACCCCTCAAATTTCAAGGGATCGTAAAAGACGTCGTGGCCGTGCCAATAGGCAAAACCTTTTTCAATAAGCGTTTGAATGAGTTTTACCCCCTCAAAAACGCTGGTGGAAGACCGGGGAATCAAATCCGGCAGCTTGATGCAAAGCATCTCGGCTTCTTGGAAAAACCGTGTCTCCACGGGCGACGTCAGTTCTTTACGGGTCTTGCCGGTCTTTTCCATCTCAGCAATGGCCTTGTCTTCCACGTCGGTGAAATTGATGAGCCGCTCGACCCGATAGCCCAGATACTCGAGATAACGCTGAAGAACGTCTTCATACAAAAAGGTGCGATAATTGCCCACGTGGGCCCGCCGGTAAATGGATGGTCCGCAGGTGACCAGTTTCACCTTCCGGGATTCTGTCGCCTCGAATCGTTCTTTTTTCCTTGTCAGTGTATTGGTCAAATACAAACCATCTTTCATGACAACGTTCTCCTTTGCGGCTTCCAATCGGCGCGGTTCGTGATTCGTTGTTGGTCGACCATATCCGTCAACCATATCCAAAGATATGTGAAACGCTTCTGTAAATAAAGAAAATTTACCCTTCCGAATGCTCGAACCCTATACCGGATACTGAGTATTTTTTCATGGTAATCTCCTATTCTATCGGGATACATCCCCTGTTGCCGAATGGGGTGTTTTTATCCTCAAAATACGTTATTTGACCTATTCCCCCAAATCCGCCGTCGGTGCAAACATCGAAAGAGGGTCGGGGAAATTCCGGGAAGTCCGATTCTCCCAAATCCACCGCCAGAAAAACCAAGAACGAGTCTGTTTTTTTTGATTATAGCGTGTTAACCGGAAAGTCTTGGTTGACATCATTCACTTCACTTGCGCGTAGGCAGAGCTATTTTTCTCTTCGTTATTGCGGCTGACGCCTTGAAAAGACGCTGGCCCTTCGGGGCTGCCGATTTCACCGGATCTGCTTTGTTGGTGGGCGCTTGACCGGCCCGCTTCCCGGAAGGGAAGCTATCAAAAAAGATAGAAAATCCTTACCGGGAGGCCTTCCAGTTTTTGGGAAGGGCTCAACTACCAAAGTACGTCGGCATGCCCACCGCCTAGCATCTCCGGCAAACTCGGCAGCCGGTGGATCCGGGTTCTCAACCAAGGTTGACAGGAATTCGTATGGATGGTATGAGAAAAGAAACAGTTTGGTCCAGGGGAAAAACTAGGCGAGGCCATGTCAACCCCTGATAAACTGCTACCGCTTACGTTCATTGTCCCTGCGTTCCATGGCTCGCCGTAACCGTAAAGGAGGAGCTATGGGTATCTTGGGAAAATTATTTGGCGGTAAGCATGATTACCCCTCACTTGACCGATCAGCCCCGGCTGCCATGCAGTTAGAGTCCGTCCGTTCCCCACTGGAAAAGCTGGCGGATCAAACCAGCGATCCGCTTGAAGTAGTACCCGCTGATGATTCCGTCTATGTCTTTGTCGGGAAGCCTCCAAAGAAATTTGGGCTCGCCTGGATTGAGGATGGCGACAAAATCGTCAACTTCAAGTCTCTGGTGGATGAAAAGGGACTTTCCCCCGCCGGCCTTCACCGTTTGAGTGAAGAACTCAAGGACGCCTATATTGCACACCAGGACAAACCCCGGTACGTGACCAAAATCAGTGATCGTGAGATCGTGGTCATACCGTCAAGATCGTTGTTAAACCATTTGAAAGGCGTGGTAGAACAAACCGTCGGCTAGATCTGATAAGCAGGCGCGGCATTGTCTTAAAAGCTCAATGATCGTTTGACGTGATACTCCAAGGGCCGCGGCCATCGAGGTCGCGTTCAGAAGGAACATTTTTAAACTTTCCAGGGCGCACCGGCTCAACCCGGAAAGCCGGCGTCGCCCGTACAGGAAATACCTGCGCAAAATCTTGGGAATGCTTAGGACAACATGCCGGCAAAGAGAATGAAAATCCGGGCTATTTTGCCACCACGCTGAGTCCGTCGATCTGAATCGCCGGAGTCAACAAGCCCCCCCCTGCCCATTCCGCCTTGTCGCCGATGGCCGCGATCTTTTTTAAGGCCTCGTACGCATTGCCCGCAAGCATCACATCCTTAACCCGTCCGATGATCCGGCCGTTTTCTATCTTGTACGCCAAATGAAGGTTCACGGAAAATTCACCACTTATAACATTGCCTTGGCCCAGCCCCAACACGTCGTGTACGACCAGGCCCTCTTTGGTGTTTTTCACCATATCTTCATAAGAAATATCGCCCTCTTTGATAACCAAGTTAGTCGGATCGCAGCCGACGCCGTTACCCGTCGTCTTGGCGCCCGCCCTGCTCGCCGTATCCAGGTCATACAGAAAACCGCAAACCACGCCGTCTTGCACTAGAGGAGTCATCTGATGCGGCACGCCCTCAGCGTCCCACCTGCCACTGCCGGCAGCAAAATCGATCAAAGGATTATCGGTGACACAAAACCTTTCATCAGCTATCCGCTGCCCAAGCTTCCCGGCCAAAGGAGATGCTCCCAACAAAACGTTCTTCCCGTTCAACCCCATCGTCAAAGCCAAAAGAAGCACATTGACGGCCTCAGGCGTAAAGATCACAGGCATATCCGCGGTTCTCACGGAAGCCGTATTTTCAGCCATACGGAACAAATTGACGGCCTCGGCCGCGACCGCCATATGATCCACATCCCGCTTTTTCCATCCGAAAGAGTGCCCTGCCATGCAAATGTCTGTTCCTCTAACCCACTGGCCATGTATGCCGACGCCGAAACTTGTGGTGCTGGTCGCAAAATCACTACCGGCGGAGTTGGCAAATTCCCGATGACGGACCCCTTTGCTCACACCCGCACTCAGGAGAATGTCGGTGTTGAATGCCTTTACCGATTCCATCATCTCCTCGCCCACCCGGACCATCTCTTCCTTGGAAACAGGCAATACGGCCTCATCATAAATCGCAACCTCGGCACCTTTGCTCGATTCGGGAAATTCAAAATGAGCGGGACTTCCAAAAGCGGCAGCTTCCAAGGCTCTGGAAACCACGCCATCGGCATCATTCATGTCTGTGGTATGGGACGATCCGATTTTTCCGTCCAAGATGACTTTTACGCTCATTCCGGTGCCCTGGGCCGACTTCACCGATTTCAACCGATCATTCTCAAAAGACACGGTAGTCGATTCCGTGCGCTTCAGCACAGCCTGAGCACCCTGGGCCTTTTTCATCGCCTTTTCAATCAATTCATTTACGGTCGCCATAGTCTATCTACCTCCCACGACAACGTCCTGGATACGCACATGGGGTCCGCCAAGCCCCACGGGCAGCGGCGATTGCCCGCCTTTGCCGCAACCACCGCCCGACGGCGGGAATTCCACGGTTTCTCCGACCATGTCAATATGCATCATCGTAGCAAACACATTGCCTGTGAGAACAACATCCCTCACCAACTCGGCAATCCGGCCGTCTCTGATCATGTATCCATAGGCGGCGCTGAAGGTGAACATTTCCATGGCGGTTTGGCCTCCCACCATGTCTATGGCATACAGGCCAAGATCTATGTCTTTAATCATGTCTTCAAAACTGTCCGTGCCTTTGTCGATATACGTATTGGTCATCCTGACTATCGGGGCATGTTGATATCCGATGGCCCTGGCGTTTCCTGTGAGACCCTCCCCCATTTTGGCGGCCGTCTCCCGCGAGTGCAGCCTTCCCACCAACACGCCGTCTTTGATCAAATAGTTCTTTCTCGTCTTAACGCCTTCATCATCATACCTTCGGGTGCCTCTCAAGCCCTCGATACTGCCGTCGTCAATAATGTTTACCACCTTTGAGCCAAGACATTTTCCCAAAACCATGAGTTCCTTCATCCGATCGTTTTCGTACACAAAGTCGGATTCGCTGAGATGCCCGAACGCTTCATGGGCAAACACGCCGGCCAGTTTTGGGTTGATAACCACCGTATATTTTCCTCCTTTCACAGGTGGGGCCGAGAGCAAATCCACGGCACGCCTGGCTGCCGTCTCGGCTTTGCCTTCAAGCCCTTCCACAATCTGGAATCCTGAACCACCGGCAACGCTTTCAAACCCTCGCTGCACGTTATCTCCGTCTCTTGCCGTGGCTGACAGCATAACCCCGGCATCCGGACGCTCATCTTCGATAAAGGTTCCTTCTGAATTGGCATACCAGACCTTTCTGAAACTATCCCTATATGCAACGTTTGAGGTCTCAATCTTGTCGTGGTACCCTAGAATAGTCTCGTTGTAACCCTGAATGACAGATTGCTTCTCCGATAAAGATACGTGACGGAAATCCTTTTCCATGACCGAGACCACCTTGTCGATCACCGGTTGCACCTCAGCCAGTTTACTGGTTTTCTTCCCAACCAACCGAGCAGACTCACCGGCCTCTTTCACGCTGATCTCCAGGCTCTTGAGGTCATTGAAAGTGGCATAGCCCCACCCGCCCTTGACAAGGCTTCTCACAATCCCTCCCAGTGTCCTGGATGAACCGATACTATCCAGATCTTTGCCCCTAAAATCCGCCCAAGAAGCATCCACGCTTTCGATTCTAATCTCCGAATAATCCGCCCCACTGTTGCGCAGGGCCTTTTCCATTCCTTCTCTCATATCGATTGGTCCTTTCCGGTATCCGTATCCGAACTTCACATATTTACACCACCGGCTTTGTGCATCCACATCATTGCGGCGTTAATCCCGCCACCCAATCAAAAAGCCGTTTATGAAATAAAGCGGTATGTCGCCGTACATCCACACTTCTTTTTTTTCGTTCCCGTCGTCTGAAACAACCCGCCTCTTTTCCGGAGGACCAAGCGCTTCCTTGACCTGCCAGGTATCCATGCCTACGGCAATCATGGGGTTCTCACCAAACGCCTTCGGGCTTTTTGACCGGCTGTGTTCAATCTGGTGCGGCCATTCAAAAAACCTCCGGTTTTCCCGGGCCAACCAGTAGCCGGCAATCCCTCCCAAAATAATCAGGACAATCACGGCGGTATTCTTAAAAAAAGTGGCCATGCGCATCCTTAACACGTCTGCTTGGTTGTCTCAATAGGTCGGCTGTTTGCCAATCCGGTGGACTTTTACCCCCCCCCTGGCAAACCACGGGACTCGCGAAGCACTGGCGAAGCCGGCATCTTGACCATAAGGTTGTTGTCTTTTTAACTATTCGCTCGCCAACCCCGCAGCAAGCTACGGGAAATGCGCTCGCTTATTCGGTTTGAACAACACCATGGATACGAAATTTTTTATCGGATCGCAACGTTGTTTTTCTAAAACAAATCTAAAGGTTATCTCAAACATTGACGAAAAGAAAAACAATATGTGCAACCAAAAAGACTTCAAGGATTGTCAAGTCAACGCAATAGCCTGAAATGACGCATTTTCAGCCCGTTCCATTTGGAAAATACGTGCTTCTGGAAAGGGTCGGCGTGGAACCCATTGCCGAACTCTTCCGGGCCCGCGCGGCAGAGAGCGGGGACGAGGGGAAAACCGTCCTCATCAAAAAGTTCCTTCCCCAATTCATGGCAGACCAAGGGTTTGTCAACGCAATGGAGCAAGCCGCCGGGATTTCCGCAAACATCCACCACCCCAATATTGTTCAGGTCCTTGATTTCGAAATATCAGAAAATGCGTCCTATATCGCCACCGAGTACCTGCCCGGCCGAACACTTCAAGAGATCCTTACGGCAATACAAACAAACGGGCAACCCATGGCGGTCCTGTGTGCGCTTTATATAACGGAAGAAATATGCAAGGGACTCAAACACGCCCATACTCTGGCAGACTCACAAGGCAACCCTTGCCATATCGTTCATAACAATATCAACCCGCAAAGCATTTTTATTACCCAAAAAGGGGAAATCAAGATAACCGATTTCGGTGGTGCTGCAGCGCAAAGCCCGGAAAACAACTCCCGGATCGGGATGTTCAAGGGCAAGATAGCCTACATGTCTCCCGAACAAGTGGACGGCAAAGCCATCGATTGCCGATCAGACCTCTTTTGCCTGGGCATCATTCTTTATGAAATGGCTACGGGACGACGACCGTTTGACGGGGAAACCGTCCAAGTTTTTTCCCGGGTACGACAGGCTCGATTTGAACCGCCGGAAAAGATTGTCCCGGGACTTTCTCCTGCGTTGTGCCAAGTCATTGGGTGTGCGCTGCAAAAAGATCCTGAAAATCGCTATCCGTCCGCCGGCGACATGCTCGCGGCATTGGAGCAGGTCCTGTTCAACATGGGAACTTTGCCCGGCGCCGCCACCGTGGCCCGTTACGTGGAGGACCTCTTTCCTGAAAAGTGCGAGGTTGACAAAGGTTTTCATCATATGGCCTCTGATGCTCTACACCGGGAGGCCGTTACGAACACAAGTCACAGCGCGCCGAAAGAAACCGTCGTCACTGAAAACGCCCGGCATGTCAAGGGCGCACAAAATGGGGAAGCGGCCCTTCCGGATCTCCACAACAAGGCAAAAAGCCTCGTACGGAAACATCCCCTGTCTGAGCCGGCATCCGAACCGGCCAAGGCGCCCGCGGATTTTTCCAAAAATGATCGGGTCTCAACGGCCCCCGTGAATCCCATCGCCGCGCCTGTCCAAACGTCTTCTCATCCACACACAAGAGCGATGCAAGCCTCGGCGCCCAACCCATCCTTGCGCAGCTTGGCGCTGTGGTCCGGCATTGCAGCGACGGTTGTCATTTCGTTCATAGGCTTTGCACTAGTCTCTAATCTGCATCAACATTGGTCAAATGAGCGCCCCAACGCCATAGAACACTCCGGAGCAAGCAACGGCATAAAGGCGCTTGAAGCCGGCCGTTTTGACCTCGCGGTCAGCCTGTTCAGCCAGGTCTTGGCGGACGATCCGGCCATGGCGAATACGATCTCCGACGTCTACGCAGAAGCCCTGGAAGGCCAAGCCAAGGAACTGCTAACGACGGATCTCAAGAAAGCGGAAGCAGCGCTGGTGCAAGCAATCACGCTTGATCCCCGGCGGGTTTCAGCCCTTTGTCGATTGGGCCTTGTCTATCTGCGACAAAACGCCCTTGGCCATGCGGCCGAATCCTATGAAACCGCAGTGCGGCTCGGCGCCGACGCTCCTGACGCCCTTTTCAATCTTGGATATATCTATGCTGTTCAAAAGGATTATACCAAGGCGGAAAACATGTATGCCCGCGTGGTCGAGCTGGCGCCTTCTTTTCTCGATGAAGCCCTTTTTAATCTGGCCATGGTTCAGGACAAACTGGGAAAAACAACCCAATCCGCGAAAAATCTCGAACTGGCCCTCAAAGCCAATCCGAAAAACACACAGGCACGACAATACCTGAAGAAACTGACAGGCTGACCCGAACAATGCCGGGCAAACAAAGGAGTGGTAAGATGAAAAAGTTTATGGGACAGGCTTTCCGGATCTTATCCATAGGGTGCTTTTCCACATGGATCCTTGTAGGCTGCGCGACCTTCAATCAGGAACCAGACACGAACGTGGAGCAGGAGCCGATCGCGCGGACCCAACCCGAAACTCGCGTGGAAGCCGCGCCCGTGCCGTTGAAGGAGGAAAAAATCGAAGAAGTTCAACCGCCTGATGACTATATCCACACGGTGAAATGGCGTGGAGAAACCCTTTCCCATATCGCCAAATGGTATACAGGACAATTCAGACACTGGAAAGTCCTGGCCGAAGCCAATCCCACCCTGGATCCAAACCGTATCCATAAGGGAAACCGGATCATCATCCCCGAAGCCATGCTGAAAACGCGCACACCCTTGCCGAAAAATTTCATGGCCCGAACGACGCCAAAGAAAACAAACGAAAAAACCGCCGAAAAGCAATCTGGCGACCCCGAGCACGACAAAGCGATCCCCCTGTTCGGCCCAAAGGAACACGCAGGCAATTAGTACTATTTTTTAGTCATTGAGTGTCGTTTTTTGCCAATTCAATACATGCCGCCCGGGCAATCAGCTCGGCGTTCCGATTTCCTTTCGGGAAAGATCCAGAAGTTCTATGCGGGCGTTGACGTCGGGATTCTCCGGGGAGGGTTCTTCGGTCAGAAGCACCATGTCTCCCTCTATCCCATGGGAGCGCACCCATTGCCGTGCATAGGCCCTCCAGTTGTCGGGATACACCGGTTCCAACACCGGATAGACGCCGTAGGAAAATTGTAATTGCTGACAAGTCCTTTCCTGGGGACTTACGGCAACGGTCCACACCGGCAGCCGCGACCGTGTCACGGCCCTTGCCGTAGCGCCGCTGTACGTCGGCGCCATCACCGCCGCCAGAGAAACGCTCTTTAACGCATTCTCAACGGTCAAGGCGATCAGATCGCCGATCCCGGCGCCGGCCTCTCGGGCAAACGCCCTTAAGGCCTCTCGGGCATAATAGCCCGGGCGGTGCACCTCGGTGGCCGCGGCAATTCTCGCCAGCATACGCGCCGACTCCACCGGATACCGCCCCAGTGCGGACTCGCCGGAAAGCATGACGCAGTCGGTTCCATCCAGAATCGCATTGGCCACATCCGTAGACTCCGCACGGGTGGGACGCTTGTTTTTCGTCATGGATTCGAGCATCTGTGTGGCCGTAATGACGGGTTTTCCCAAGAGGTTGGCCTGTCGCATGATGCGTTTCTGGACGACGGCAATTTGTTCGATCGGTATTTCAACGCCCAGATCGCCTCGGGCGATCATGATCCCGTCGGCGGTGTCGATAATTTCGTCCAAGCGGTCCAAAGCCCCGGCGCGTTCTATCTTGGCAATAATAAACGGCTTGTGTCCGAGGGCCTGCGCGGCATTGCGCACGGCTTTGATGTCCGCCGCGTTTTCGACAAAAGACTGGCTGAGTGCATCCACCCCGTGTTGCATGGCAAACTTCAGAAATTCGTGGTCGTTATCCGTAAACGCCTTGACGCCGAGATCGATGCCCGGCAGGTTCAGCCCGTTTCGGGACCGCAATTCACCGCCCACCACCACCCGACACAGAACCTCATTGCCTTTTACCCGCTCGACCTTCAACTGGACGAAACCATCATTGAGATACAGGATGGCGTCGCGCCCGACGACCCTGGGCAGGGGCGTAAAACTCACGGATGCGCGCTCAGCGTCCCCCGTAATGTCTTCGGTCGTCAATGTGAAAAGATCGTTCGCCATTAACTCCACAGGCTCTTGTGCCAGTTCGCCGATCCGCATCTTCGGCCCCGGCAAATCGCCCAAGATCACCACCCGCCGTCCGCTCAATTTTGACGCTTTTCGGATGTTTTCGACCGCCTTCTTGTGGCTGGCAAAATCCCCGTGAGAAAAATTCAAGCGGGCCACGTTCATGCCGGCCCCGATCATGGCCGACAGGATCTCCGGAGATTCGGAGGCCGGCCCGATGGTGCAGACGATCTTTGTTTTATTGGCCGGAAGGGTCATGACGTTTATCTCTACGGTGTTGTTGCCCTGGGCGCCTTTGCCGGAATGTTGAATCTTCGCCGTTATATCGGCTCCCATGCCGTCGAGCCCTATATGGCAGTTGTATGGTGGAGTGTCAAGGTCCGGGGACAACAATCATTTTCCCAGCCGAGCCCTTGGGCCTTTCGTCGCTAAACCACGGCGCCCAAGCTTTTTGCATACGAATTCGAGCGCAGAACTGCAGTGGCTTGGAGGCGGATTCTTCTTCCAGCGGGCTGAACCGGCGCTCAATCCAACAACCATGGATATCGCTTTCCTGTTTTTTCTTTCGTGTTTCGATTTTCAATCCTTTCATAATAGCTTGAAACAGCCATGAAATCCAGGTATTGTCTGTTAAAAACACCGTCTTCAAGCTGTGGTCGTTTTTCAAAAGCGTAGGTCAGGTTGCGGCAAAGCCGTTACCTGACAATTTCAGGATTTGGCAAAAGGAAGGATCATTCGTCTATGGTTCAGGAACTGATACGCCACACGCGGGTTCTGGAAATCGTCGGGGACACCATCCGGATCAGGGGACGGGATGCGGCCTTTGGAGACCTGGCCATTGTGGACAATGTGGACGGGGAAACCTCACTGGCCAAGGTCGTGGAGCTGGATCGCGACATCGTCAGCCTCCAGGTGTTTTCCGGGGGAAAGGGAATGTCCACAGCAGCCGGCGTGCGATTTCTTGGACACCCGCAGGAAGTGACTTACTCGGACAAGATCCTGGGACGGGTTTTCAGAGGCTCCGGAGAACCGCTGGATGATGGGCCGGACCTGTCCACCGAACCCCGCATCAGGGTGGGAGGACCCACGGTAAATCCCATGATGCGCATCATTCCGGAAAAAATGATTCATACCCACGTGCCCATGATCGACGTCTTTAACTGTCTGGTGGAAAGCCAGAAAATCCCCATCTTCTCTGTGGCTGGTGAGCCTTACAATGAGCTGCTGGCCCGGATCGGGTTCCAGGCCGATGCCGATATCGTGGTGTTCGGCGGCCTGGGTCTGATTTTCGACGATTACTATTTTTTCCGTTCAGCCTTTGAAGAACAAGGGGTCTTTCACAGAACAGTCATGTTTGTCAATCAAGCTTCGGATCCCATCGTGGAGAGACTACTGGTGCCGGACATGGCCTTGGCCGTGGCCGAAACGTTTGCGGTGGAGGAAAACAAGCGCGTCCTGGTTCTTTTGACGGACATGACGGCCTATGCCGACGCCATGAAAGAGATCAGCATCTCTCTAGAACGGGTTCCCGCCACCCGGGGGTACACCGGAGATCTGTACACCCAGCTCGCCCGGCGTTACGAGAAGGCCTGTGACTTCAAGGGCGCGGGTTCGGTCACCATACTGACGGTAACCACCATGCCGGGAAACGATGTCACCCATCCCGTGCCGGACAACACGGGCTATATTACGGAAGGGCAGTTCTATCTTCACGACGGCATGATCGACCCGTTCGGGTCCCTGTCCCGCCTCAAACAGCACGTCATAGGCAAGGTGACCCGAGAGGACCACGCCCAGATCATGAATGCCATGATCCGTTTCTATTCCAACGCCCAAGAGGCCCAAAAAAAGGAGGCCATGGCCTTTGAGCTTTCTCCTTTTGACCGGAAACTTTTGAAGTTCGGACGCCTCTTTAAAAAACGGTTCATGGACATCCGAGCATCCATGCCCATCATCGAGGCCCTGGATCAGTGCTGGCAGACCCTGGCCGAATGCTTTGAACCGGAAGAACTGCTTATCAGACAGTCGTTGGTAGACAAGTATTTCCCAGGGAAACCCCATCCATCCGGCGCGTCAAAGGAACAGGAGGCATCCGGATCTTAACATGGCCACGGTCGCACTGAGCAAAGCATCACTTCAAAAAGAGCGTGAAAATCTGAGGCTCTACGAACGGATCCTTCCATCGTTGGACATGAAACGCATGCAACTGACCGGACAGTTGGCTCGGGCCCGACAGCAACTCGCACAGGAGCAAGAAGAAGCAAGTCGCATGGTCCGCCTGATTGCGGAACAGCTTCCCATGCTTGCAAACCGGCAAATCGAGCTCGCCGGCCTTGTCAAGGTATTGTCCGTACGCATTGAGCAAGAAAATGCAGTGGGCGTCAAGCTTCCTGTCCTGAAACAAGTTCACGCCACGGTGCAGGACTACTCCATGCTGGCCGAACCCCACTGGGTGGATCTTTATGTTCAACAATACAAGCACATGCTTCACCTAAAGGCCGCTGTGAAGGTATCCGAGGTCCGCATCAGGAAACTCGACCATGCCGTTCGACGCATCACCCAACGCGTGAATCTTTTTGACAAAATCCTGATTCCTGAAGCCAAAAAAAACATCAAACGGGTTCAAATCTTTTTGGCGGACATGGATAGGGCGGCCACAGTGCGGTCCAAGATTGCCAAAGCCATGCGCATCCGTAAGGCCAATGCCTTGAAAGGCCAAGAGGCAACGCCATGAGCATTGTTTCTCTGCATAAAATCACCCTATACGGCCACATGGACGACAAAGACGTCGTGTTGGAAAATCTACAAGAAGCGGGGTGTTTGCACATCATTCCCTTGCAGCCCGAAAAAAGCGCGCCCGGCGACGGCGGCCCGACGTCTCAGGCTCGTGAAGCCTTGAAATTTCTCTTGAGCTGTCGCCAAAAGAGACGCCAGGTCCGCGACCCTTCCAAGTTCGATGCCGCGGCCATAGAAGAAAAGGCGCTGGAAATCCAGAAACGCATGCAGACGCTGGAAGACGAACGGGATTTTCTTCGGCAAAGAATTGCCGATGTGCGACCCTGGGGAAATTTTACGTATCCGCCGTTAGAAGCCCTGCAAGGGTTGCGACTGTGGTTTTTCATTGTCCCTATGAATGACATGAGGCATTTGAAGGAAACCCGGTTGATATGGCAGGTTGTAGCCCGGGACAACCGCTTTGCCTATGTCGTGGTGATCTCCAAGGATGAGCCGCAGGGCATGCCGGTATTGCGAACCCGAACGGGCAGCAAACCCCTGAGCGCCCTGGAACTTCGATTGGACGAGGTGGAACTGGAGTTGGAAGACCTGCAGGCGGAACGCGCCGGTCTTACCCGATGGTGCCGTCTTTACGCCTCCAGTCTTTTCCAACTGGAAGACAGAGAGGCGCTTGTGCATGCAACCCGACACACCTTCGACGTCCCGCCCCTGTTCGCGCTGCAAGCCTGGGCCCCTTCGAAAGAGGTTCCCCGGTTGCACAGTTATGCCAAGGGAAACGGGCTTGCCCTGGAAATGGAAGAACCCGGGCCGCAAGACAATCCGCCCACCTTACTGCGCAACCGCCCGAGTTTATCCGCAGGTCAAGATCTGGTTTCTTTTTACATGACACCGAACTATTGGCTGTGGGATCCTTCCACCGTCGTATTCTTCTCCTTTGCAATCTTCTTTGCCATGATCCTATCCGATGCGGGATATGCGCTCATGATGGGGTTGGGGTTGGCACTGGGATGGAAGAAGATGGGAAAGTCCGATGGGGGGCGACGCCTCCGGGTGCTATTTGCCGCCCTTGTAGGCTCAACCGCCGCCTGGGGCGTATTGGTGGGAAGTTATTTCGGGTTTACTCCTTCAGAAGGATCTTTTCCCGGCAAGTTCCATACGATGGATATCAACGACTTCGACACCATGATGAGACTGTCTATCTTTATCGGGGTCGGCCATCTTGTGTTGGCCAACTTAGCGGATATGCGCCGCCGCGGCATGAACCCCGGTGCGCTGGCGCCCCTGGGTTGGATAGTCATATTCGTCGGCGCCGTGCTGCTCTGGATGGGGGCGGACAAAGGTGCCGCAACCACCGTGTGGAAGGTTTCCTGGTCCACAGCCATGATCTTGGGCGCCGTCGCCGTGGTGTTTTTCACCCCCGCCGACGGGCCCTTGAGAAAACGGCTGGCGGCAGGAATGCTTGCACTGACCAAGATCACGAATGCCTTTGGGGACGCATTGAGCTATCTGCGCCTTTTCGCCCTGGGACTTGCCAGCGCCTCTTTGGCGGTTGCCTTCAATGACCTGGCCCAACAGGTTCGTTCCGAGCTCCCTGGGTTCGGTCTTTTGCTGGCCCTGCTGGTTTTTCTCATCGGGCATAGTCTCAATTTCGCACTGGCGATTGTCAGCGGGTTCATTCATGGACTCCGCCTGAATTTTATAGAATTTTTTAACTGGAGCATCCCCGAAGAGGGGAAACCCTTCCGAGCGTTTTCCAGAAAGGAGACGTCAGCGTGGAACCAATAATCATTACGTTGGGGTGGATTGGCGTGTACGCTCCCATGGCCTTGGGAGCTATCGGCAGTATTGTGGGCTGCGCAAGGGCCGGCCAGGCCGCCTGCGGCGCCATGCTGGAGACCGAAAGCGGTCACGGCCGTTTTGTGGGAATCTCCGCCATGGCATCATCACAAACAATTTACGGCATTGTCGTCATGCTGACCTTAAATCGCGATGTGGGGATAGCCAACGGGCCCGGGCTGTTTGCCATCGGGGTCCTTGCAGGAATGGCATTAATGACAAGCGCAATCCAGCAAGGCAACTGTTGTGCGTCCTCTATCGCCGTGTCAAAAAGCAAACCGGAGGTTTTCGGCCTTTCCATCGCCCCTGCCGCCGTAGTGGAGGGTTTTGCCGTTTTTGCCTTTGTTTTCGCACTGGTTCTGGCAGGCGCCCTGCCGGGAGGAAAATAGGCTATGACAAACACACATGAAGTCTCTTCGGGCGTCCAAGGCCTGATTGCCCGGCTCAGAGACGAGGGCGTTGAGGCGGGCAAAAATAAAGCGGAAGCACTCATCCGAAAAGCCACCGAGCAGGCCACGCAGATTGTGGCTGAGGCCAAGGCGGAGGCGGAAGAGATTATCCGAAAAGGCCGCGCCGATATCGAAATGGAACGAAACGCCGGCCAGGCCGCTTTCAAGGTGGCCATTCGAGACACCAAGCTCGATCTCGCCGAGGAGCTAAAGGCCGTATTTGCCTCACAGGTACGGCGGCTTGTTTCTGCAGAACTCCAGAACAGAGACTTTCTGAGACAGATCCTGCTTACCATCGCCGGCCGCGCCGTCGCCGGCGTGCCCGAAGACCAACCCTTGGAAGTATTGGTGTGCCAAGAGGTCTTTTCAAACGGCGATGCGTGCAAAGGCGTCACGGACACCAGCAAGGAGGCGTTGCGCCACTTTGTGCTGGGCGTATCCGGAGAGATGCTTCGGGAGGGCGTGCAACTCAGGCCGTCGACAGACATCCAGGCCGGCATCCGCATACGCCTTGTGGGAGAAGACGTGGAAATCGATTTGACGGACAAAGCCCTGTCGGATCTCATCTTAAAGCATCTGTTACCCAGATACCGCAATATCGTGGACGGCGTTGATTAGAATGGGTCGTCAACAATACTACATGCTTACCGCATGCCTTCCGGCCCTGCCCCGATTCGATCAGGCCGAACGGCTTCCCATCAACCGCGAGCGTCTTGCCGGTCGAATGGGCATGCTCACGCCGGAAGACGGTTTGTTGTTGGAGCGCGCCGCCGATTTTTTTTCCTGGTTCCGCCGGCCCGCCGCAAGATCGGATGCCGATATGGCGGCCAGCTACCAACGTATGGTGCCGATCATCGATGAACGGGGGCTCCAGCCTTTGTTCGAATTGCCTGTTAACCTGAAAACCATCATGGCTGCCCTTCGTCGCCGCATCAGCGGCCGTCCCGTCCCAAAACCGGGAGAGCCTTGGGGGGTGGGACCGTTGACATCGCATATCGGCCGACACTGGGATGATCCGGATTTCAAACTTCGAGCCGTCTATCCGTGGATCCCTCAAGTTCGAACGGCACTGGAAAAAGGAGCGGCCCTGGAACTGGAACGTTTTGTGATGGGCCTTGTGTGGGACCGATTCACGCGCCACCTCCCGGGAGGCCCTTTCGGAATCGAGGCCCTGGTAGCCTATCTTTTCCGGTGGAGCATCCTTCAACAATGGCTTACATACGACAAGGACGATGCACGGATACGTTTTGACGAACTGGTAGCGGAGGTTTCCAATGAATGGGACGAACTCTTCCATGACATCTAAGGGGATGGGGAATGGAAAATCTCACAGGCTGAGTCAACCGCCCGACGAGGGGGCCGTGCGCGTCGTAGCCGTACGCGAGAGCTTGGTCACCATCGAGGCGAAAAGCGTCCCTATCAGAAAAAATGAGGTCGGTTACGTTTGTGTCGGCAAGGAACGCCTGATGGCGGAGGTATTGAGGATTCAGGGCCGCAATGCCGACATGCAGGTTTTTGAAGACACCGACGGCGTGCGTGTGGGAGACAGAGTGGATATGTCCGGCCGGCTCCTGTCTGTAGGACTGGGGCCTGGTCTTCTGGGTCAGGTTTTTGACGGTCTCCAGAATCCCCTCGCCGTCCTGGCCCGGAAATATGGTTTCTTTCTGCCCCGGGGCGTGGATATTCCACCGTTGGACCAGAAAAAAAAATGGGCCTTTACGCCATCGGCTGTGGTGGGCGACACACTGAGGGCCGGCCAAAGTATAGGAACCGTGCCGGAAGGTCCTTTTACCCACAAAATCATGGTCCCCTTCGATGAGCCGGAACCGGTCGAAATCACCTCGATTCAACAGGGCAGTTTCACGGTGGACGCCCCCATCGCCCGCATCAGAACGCCTGGGGGAACCGAACGGGTTTTAACCATGACCCAGCAATGGCCGGTTCGACGCTCCATTCCCGAGGCCATGCTCCGGCGCCGTTTGGCGAAACGCCTTTTCCCCGACCACCCCCTGACCACCACCACACGGGTCATCGATACGTTTTTCCCCATTGCCCGGGGCGGCACCGGTTGCATCCCCGGCCCTTTCGGGGCCGGCAAGACAGTCCTTCAAAGTCTCGTTGCACGATATTCCACTGTAGACGTAGTCATTATCGTGGCCTGCGGCGAACGGGCCGGAGAGGTGGTCGAAACCATCCGGGAATATCCCGAAACGAAAGATCCCCGCACCGGCGGTTCCCTCATGGACCGAACCGTGATTGTGTGCAACACGTCTTCCATGCCGGTGGCCGCCAGAGAGGCATCCATCTATACAGGGGTGACCCTTGGAGAGTATTATCGGCAAATGGGGTATAACGTGTTGCTGATAGCGGATTCCACATCTCGATGGGCCCAGGCGATGCGGGAAACCTCAGGCCGCATGGAGGAAATTCCCGGTGAAGAGGCTTTCCCGGCCTATCTCGATTCTTCCATCAAAAATGTCTACGAACGGGCGGGGGTCATTCGATGCCCGGACCAATCCGTAGGGAGTCTGACCATCATCGGCACCGTTTCTCCTGCCGGGGGCAATTTTGAGGAACCGGTGACCCAGGCCACGCTGGCCACGGTCAAAACCTTTCTCGGGTTGTCTTACGATCGGGCATACAAACGCTTCTATCCGGCCATTGACCCCCTTATGTCCTGGTCGAGATACCTGGACCAACTGAAGAATTGGTATGACGAACACTTGGGCATCCAGTGGGTCCCGAATGTCAAGGCCATGCTGGATCTTCTGCATCAAGGAGAGACCATTTATCAGATGATGCAAGTCACCGGGGAAGAAGGCATTTCGATCGACGATTACGTCGTTTGGCAAAAAGCCGCCCTTCTGGACATGGTCTATTTGCAGCAAGATGCCTTTGACAGGGTGGACGTATCCATGTCTCGTGAAAGACAGTCGGAAAGCTTTGAACTATTAAAAGGACTGATTGACCGGAACTACCGCTTCAAGGACAAGGACGAAGCGCGCGACTTTTTTACCCGCCTCACAGGCTTATACAAGAACCTGAACTACACCCCCCGCGAGTCGCCTCAATACCAGCACTACGTAAACGACATAGAAGCCCTGGCAACACGCTTCGCCGCCTTGTAGGCAAAGAGCACGGCCGCGATGGAGACTCACTCCGCGAGCTCGTCTTCCTCGCATTGCTTGCAAGTGCGGGCAAAAAAGGCCTCCAGGACGGCCTGAACCAAGGTGGCAAGAGGGATAGCGAAAAAGACGCCCCAGAACCCGAAAAGTCCGCCGAAGATCAATACCGCCGCGATGATGGCCACAGGGTGGAGATCCACGACTTCCGAAAACAGGATAGGCGCCAGCACATTGCCGTCCAGAATTTGAATAATGACATAAGCGCCCACGGCATAGCCCAGCTGGGAACTCCAACCCCATTGGAAGATCGCCACCAGCGTCACCGGAACGGCCATCACCGTAACACCCAGGTAAGGAACCAAAACGGACACCCCCACGAGGAGGCTCATCAGCACGGAGAACTGCATGCCCAGAACCGCAAAGACGATATAACTGGCCACCCAGAGGATAAGAATCTCCCATGCCTTGCCCCGAACATAGTTGCCGAGCTGACGGTCCACCTCCCGCCATACTTCGGTTGCGAGGCCTCGATCCCGGGGTAGAAAACGGACCACCCATGCGACGAGGCGATCCTTGTCTTTCAGAAGAAAAAAAACCAGTAAGGGAACCAGAAAAATATAGACAAGGACCCAGACCAATACCCGCATGGACGCCAGAGAAAGAGACAAAATCTGCTGGCCCAGATCGATCAGTTCGGAACGTACACTGTTTACAAAACCGATAAGCTGTTTTTGCGAAATGAAATCAGGATACCGTTCACTTAAAAGGAGCAGTTGTTGTTGAGACCACAAAATCATGGCGGGCAACTGGTCCAAGAGTTGTTTGACTTGTTGCCATAAAAGCGGCCCCAGCCCCAGGGCTGCAACCAGCAGAAACACGACAAAACCGAGAAAAACCAACCCAATGGCCAACAGGTGCGGGACCTTTCGCCGCTCCAGAGCGGAAACGGATCCCTGCAGCAGGTAGGCAATCACGAGGCTGGCAAGGATTGGGGCCAACATCTTTCCCAACAGAAAGATGCCCACAAAACCTGCGATCAGCAGGATGGTCAGGATAGCTACCTGCGGATCCGAGAAGATCCGTTGAAACCGTTCAAAAAGAGGACGCATACAAACCACTTACACAAATCGCCGCTTAACTTCGATCGGGCGAAACAGTTTTCTGTCCGCGCAAACCGCTTGCATTCATTTTCACCCCGGCTTTCGACAATAGCCTGTTTGTACCCGCTTTTCAATCCCATTCTCCGCTTCTTCTCTTTCCCGTTTCCAACATCGGCCAATGTGCAGGTCGGATCCTAGGCGTAGGTCAGGGGGAAGGCCGTAGGTCAGGGTGGGAGCAAAGCGAGCTCCCTGACAACAAGATCGAATCGGGGACGGGGCGAATCGGTGAACCGGAGAGTGTTTGATTGCCCATTCTCCAAGTCTCAGCGTCTCCGTCTCCCAAAACCCGTAGGTCAAGGTGGGAAAGAAGCGAGCTCCCTGACACCGTCGGCTTTTCAAATCTTGTAGATCCTGTCTAAGATTTGTAGGTCAGGGTGCGGCAGAGCCGTTTCCTGACATGTATTTTTTTGCCTCAAAGCAAAAAAGATTTAAAACGTTTTTGCTTTAAAGCAAAATTTTATTGACACCAGGATCCTGCAATGCCATTCTCCGATCCATGCTTCTGGAAAGATATCTTGGTCGCTTCATCCTCGAAGACCTAGCCCATCGCATGGTATTCATCGCCGGGCCGCGGCAGGTTGGAAAAACAACCCTTGCCCGTGACCTGGTGGGAAGGCATTTTCACAGAACCGGCTACTTCAATTGGGACAGCCGCAATGATCGGCGCAACATCCGGAAATCCGCCTGGCCGGGCGATGCGGACTTGATCATCCTGGACGAAATACACAAATACCCACATTGGAAATCATTTGTAAAGGGAGAGTACGACACCTTGCACGACACCTATCGTTTCATCGTCACCGGCAGCGCACGCCTGGATTTGTACCGAAAAGGCGGAGATTCCATGCTCGGCCGTTATCACCTGTATCGACTTCATCCGTTTTCCCTGGCCGAGGCAGCCGGCTGCACATCAGTTCCCACGGTCATGGAAAAATTGCCGATTCCACCCGTCCATGAAAAAGAGCTGTTTACGGCATTGGATCGTTTTGGCGGTTTTCCGGAACCGTTTACAAAACAAAATGCAAGGGTGTTGCGCCGCTGGCACAATGAAAAGGCCGGTCGTTTATTCAAGGAAGACATCCGGGATCTGACCCAGGTCAAAGATGTGGTCCGCATGCAACTGCTTGGAGATGCGCTCCCTGAAAGGGCCGGCTCTCTGCTTTCCATCAATGCCCTGAGGGAGGATCTGGAGGTGTCCCACAGAGCCGTATCCAATTGGCTGGATACTCTGGAGGCATTCTATTACTGCTTTCGTATCCGTCCTTATGCGGCCAAGGGCTTTCGATCGCTGAAAAAGGAAGCAAAACTCTATCTCTGGGATTGGTCTGAAATCGACAATGAAGCACCCCGTTTTGAAAACTGCATCGCATCGCACCTGCTCAAACTGGTCCAATTTCTACAAGACCGCGAGGGTTACGATGCCCAATTGCATTATTTAAGGACGATCGAAAAAAAGGAAGTCGATTTTCTACTGACAGTAGACAAGAAACCCTGGTTTGCCGTTGAGGCCAAATTGAAGGATACCAATGTCGCGCCGGCACTCCGCTACTTCAAAGAAAAACTGCAAATCCCTTTCTGCTACCAAGTAATCAAGAAGACCGACACGGACCGTCTCGTAAACGGTGTCCGCGTCGTCTCCGCCGATCGTTTTCTGGCAGGTCTCATCTGAGTTTCCGCAGCCGTAGGTCAGGGTGGGAGCGAAGCGAGCTCCCTGACAACAATCTTTTCGCTTGACCCTGCCCTACATAAACAGTAGATTTGTATGCAATCTACACTATCGCATACATACGTAAGAGGGGAGCGCCATGTCCAAGACGGTCACGACAAGATTGGATGAACAATCAGTGGAAAAACTCGATGAGTTAGCGGCCAGAAAAGGGGTGGATCGCGCAGCTCTGTTACGCTCATTTTTCATGTATGCTTTGAAAGATCACCTGCTGCGTGATTCATTGGAAGACTACCAAGCGGGAAAAATAACGCTTTGGGAAGCTTCGCAACGCTGCAATCTCTCAGTCTGGGAGATGATCCGAGAACTACAGAATGCTCATGTCCATATGCCCTACGATTTACAAGAACTTCAGAAAGACCTGATGCGGATTGACGGCGGCAATGGATAGAATCGTCTCCAACGCCAGTCCTCTTATTTACCTGGCTAAGGCAAATCAACTGAGCATTCTCCAATCGGTTGTCCAGGAAGTCTTTATCCCTCAAGGCGTATTTCAGGAAGTCGTTGTAAAAGGAAAACATCTGGGTGAAAAAGACGCCTACCGAATTGACAAGGCTGTCCGTGAAGGCTGGATACTGGTTAAAACCGTTAGGAACCTATTCCCCGCAAATATTCCCGTACACGCAGGAGAGGCCGAAGTAATCTCCCTGGCCAAGGAAACTGCAATTGAAATAGTCCTTATGGATGACGCAAAAGCCAGAATAGCAAGTGAGTTGGCCGGCCTCAAGCCCATTGGTACGTTGGGAATCCTGTTGGGTGCGGTAAAGAACCGAAAGCTCAATTTTGAGGAATTCCTGACCACGTTAGAGGATATCGTTCGGACGGGATTTTATCTCAAGGAAGATGTCTATTTGAGAGTTGTTCAAGAGGCCCGCCGGCTATCCGGCGGCTGAATCATGCTCGTTCAAAGGTTGTTGCCATAAGAATGACGCACTCGCAAAAAGTCGATTTTGTGAACGACATTGAGCATTTTGGGAAAAAAGCTCCCGAGTCATTCAGCGTCAAAAATGCGAACTGTTT
>CAYSGJ010000113.1:0-5899 GCA_964430705.1 uncultured Desulfobacterales bacterium
CTTGCCAATTTCCAAGACGACCCGGGCCTATGGGATATCTTCCGCCACGACACCAGTACAGGAGACACGGCCCTGGTAAACGTGGATTCCAATGGCAACCCGGCTGCCGGCGGGGACAGCGCCAATCCGGCCATTTCAGACACCGGCCGGTACGTCGTGTTTCAATCCAACGCAACGAATCTGCTGGGGCCTGGCAATGACACCAATGGCCGTCAGGACATCTTCCGCCACGACACCAGTACAGGAGACACGGTCCTGGTAGACGTGGATTCCAATGGCAACCCGGCTGCCGGTGGGGACAGCGCCAATCCGGCCATCTCCGATGACGGCAGGTACGTGGTCTTTCAATCCGACGCAACCAATCTGTTGGGGCCTGGCAATGACACTAATGGCCTTGTGGACATCTTCCAACACGACATCAGCACAGGAGACACGGTCCTGGTAAACGTGGATTCCAATGGCAACCCGGCTGCCGGTGGGGACAGCGCCAATCCGGCCATCTCAGACACCGGCCGCTACGTCGTGTTTCAATCCCTGGCAAACAATCTCGTCAGCGGTGACACCAATGGCCTTGTGGATGTTTTTGTTCATGACGCAAACACGGATGAGACAGTACGGCTCAGCATCAGGACTGTCGAATTCTCAGACAACGGCACCCGGACTGGCGCTTCATCTGGTAGCGGCGGTGGCAGTGGTTGCTTTATCTCTGCCGCAGGGCATGGATCACCAGGTTCGATGTCCATGGTTTCGCTCCTACTGTCTGTGCTCCTCGGGGCCACTACCCTGTCACCGTGGAAGCGTTTAAAGAAAACGACCAAACCACGAAGTATACGTCGCTGAAAATAGGATATAGACCTTCGTGCCCTTTTTGGTGAGAAACAGCCTTTTTACGAACCCATCATTCCTTGGCCGTCAAATGAAATGAGGGTCTTGATTGCTTTTGCCCCCATTTTCCTCTCTCCACCGTTCAAACCCGGACGTAAAAATCACCGCACCTGCCGTGCCGACAAGCATCACGACCGCTCCACCCAGAAAAGCAAAATGGAATGTAAAGGCATCCATCATGTATCCCGCCAGCACCGGCCCTATGAACATCCCCAGACTATGTCCCATGGTCAGCAAGCCCATCACAGAGCCCATGGCGCCTATTTGGCGTCCAATAATGACGGTCATGGCCATCACCGACGGCATGGCGATGCCGCCCCCCATGCCGAACAATGCGTTGGTTAAAAACAACCCCCAGAACCCCTGGGCATAGCTCAACGAGAAAACCGACCCGGCAGTCAACAGCCCGCCCACAAGGATCAATACCCTTTTGTTCATACGGTCGGCCAATAATCCCATGGGCGTCTGTAAAAGACCGGCGATGAGCACGCCCAGCATCACCAAAACCCCGATGGCCGAGCTGGAAAGACCGAATTGAGCATCGGCGAGCAGGGGAAGAAAGGCCCAGACAATGCCTATACAGGTGGTAAAAGCCGCCCGGAATAAAAAAAGGAAAACCACATACCGGTTTTTAAGAACGGTTCTGTACTGTACGGACTTTCGCGTCCGATGAACGGCCGGCTCATCTCTCCGAGAAGGAAGCAACACAAGGCACAGCAAAAACCCGAGAAACGACACCAGGCCCATACCCAGAAAAGAGGCCTGAATTCCCAGCGCATCGTTGAGGGCGCCTCCGACAACCGGTCCGACAGCCAACCCCCCATAAAGGGACACATTAAAGAGCCCCATCACAAATCCTTCTGTTTTTGAAGGGGTGATGTCTCCGATGTAGGCCTGCGCGACAGGCAGGATCATGGCCGAACCCACCCCCTGGAAAAAGCGTATGGCAATGAAAACGCCTATGTCCGTTGACAGGACAAAACCGATGGACACAATAAAATAGGCCAGCAGCCCGGTGACAAGAAACGGTTTTCTGCCCTTCACGTCCGACAACCGACCGAAAACAGGCAGAAAGACGGTTCGGGAGATGGAAAATGCGCCGAAGATGAACCCGATATACAAGCCGGAGGCGCCCAAGGTATGCGCATAAACCGGAAGCAGAGGCACCACAAGTCCCACGCCCAACGTCACGGAAAAAACGGCCAGGAAAAGCGTGGCAAAAACTTTTTTATTCATATAGACAGAAGACCATGTCACACCCTACAAGTCAATCCTGGATAGAAGTGGAAATCAGAATTCCCGAAAGCGCCAAAAAAGCGGTCTGTAACGTGCTTTGCCCTTTTTTGTTCCCGAATCTTCGAGAAGAACCTTCAGAAGACTTGGGTATCTGGTCCGTCAAGGGCATGATTCCCGAAGATGCCTGGGTGGACCAGCGACTATCGAACCTGAAAAAAGCCCTGGTGCAAATCGAACAGACTTTTGGCCTGTCCGATATGTGTTTTGCGGACATGAAACGGGTTCAAATAGATAAAGATCCCCGATATGGGACAGTGCACGAAACGATCTACCACGCCGGCCGTTTTGTCGTAGCACCGCCCGCAAAGCCCGTCATCGCCGATCAAAGCCGGACGGTGCTGCGAATCACTGCCGGCCGGGCCTTTGGAAACGGGAGCCACATCAGCACACGCGTTGCCTTGGAACTCATAGGCAACCTGTTCGGGAACCACTGGGAACGGATGCCCTCTGAAGCCGACTGGTGCCTGGATGCCGGCTGTGGAACCGGCATACTGGCACTCGCCGTTGCAGCAGTCTGGAAAGGTCGCGTGTTGGCCGTGGATATTTCCCCCGAAGCCATTCGGAGGGTGAATACCAACCGGGAAGCCAATCAGCCATGGGGTCGGAGGGTGACGCCGGTGCTGGGCGAATTGTCTTGTTGTCGCGGGCCTTTTGCCGTCATTGCGGCAAATCTGGTACCGTCGGTTCACGTGATCGGCGGCGATACCCTCTGGGAAACGCTTCGGCCTGGGGGATGGCTCGTCCTGGCAGGTTTTCGGGAGACGCAAAAAGATCTCGTGGCGGGCCGCTTCCTGTCCAAGGGTGCACAAGAGAAGGCATGCCGTTGCGAACAAGGCTGGATGGGTCTGTTGTTAAAAAAAAGGCGGCGCTGAATGCAGCGTAGAAATCAACGATTCCCAGAATAGAGTGGGAGGCTCAGGAAGGTCCTCCGGGGGAGCCACCCGCGGCTCGCGTCACTGATAATATCGAATTTTGAGTTTTTGTTTCGTGTCTTCCTATCTTCGTACTTTCGTGGTAATTGTTTTTTTGCGCCCATTTATCCCAGTTAGGTTCTCCCGACCACATGCAATCTGGTTTTTTGGTAGAATTTGCGCATAACTCTTGCTAAAAAGACAGCCATTCGTTCCAAGTACTGCTTCAAAGAAAATTGATGATATTGGATTAGAGTTTGTTATGGAAAGTGGACCACAAAGGAAGTCGCTGGAAGAGCACAAAGGCGTTTCAGAACACGAGGCATGCTGGGCAACCTTGTTGGCGGAAGGACGGGCGGAATGGAACAACCGGGCGCCGGGTCGCATCAAGCGGTTTGCACGATGGTTCTATGATCGCTTCGTTCGGCTCCATGGCAGTCCCCAAGAGATAGCCTGGGGCACCGCCCTGGGCCTCGTTTTGGCGATGAGTCCCTCCATGGGTTTGCAAATGGCCATAGCCATCCCGCTTGCCGCTTTCTTCAGAATCAGCAAGCTGGCCGCTGCCGTTGCGGTATGGATTACCAATCCGGCGACAGCGCCTTTTATCTATTGGTTCAATTACAAGCTGGGAGCAAAAATCCTGGGGTATCCCCTCGAAGCGAATTTTCTGTCAAATCCTTCCTGGGAATCCTTTTGGCGGGGCGGCACCCATGTATTCCTGTCACTCACGTTGGGGGGAATCATCACCGGCATCATGATCGCCGTGCCGGGGTACTTCATCGCTTTGGCTATGGTAAAAGCAGCCAGGGAAAAAGCCCGCCGTTTGAAGGAACGCAAAAAGCAAATGATGGATCACCGTTAGTTGACGATTTTGCCTCTTATCTTCTTTTTTCCCACCGCAGCAATTCGGTTACCTTGCTCAACGTGCTTCCTTCCTTGATCTCTTCCCGGATGCGGTTTTCCCGTTCCAGCACGTCCATAGCCCGATTGCCGTATTCCGTGACCATGGTCCTCGGCAGAATCACCGCGCCGTCGTCGTCCCCAAGGATCCAGTCTCCTGTTTCGACCCTTTGATTCCCGATCCGCACAGGGACCCCTATCTCCCCGAACCCCTTGGGTTCGCCGGCATTGGGCATGATAAGCCGTACAAAGGCGGGAAACTTCAACCGAACAATGTCATAGGTGTCCCGGATAGCGCCGTCGATAACCACCCCGGTCACGCCCCGTTGCAGAGCCGAATGGGTGGCGAGTTCTCCCCAGACGGCCGGTCCCACGCCGCCGGCGTCAATGACAATGACATCGCCCTTTTGGGCCACATCAATGGCTTCCACGGGCTTGGCCCAATCCCCGGGATAGGTCCGGACGGTAAGGGTCCGGCCCACCAAGCGGATTCCCGGAAACAGTGGGCGCAGCCCGTGGATAACACCGCCCCGGTGCAAGGCATCCGAAAGGTTGGCCGCGGAAACCTGCTCCAGAATCCCTCGAATCTGTGCTCCCGTGACTCGCTTGAAAAACGGCGTGGCGATCGCCCTTCGTTCCGACATGGCTTTTTTAATCGTAGCGGCCGCCTTCTTGGGGTCTATCGCCTTGGTAATCGCGCCCCCGACAATAACTACCGAAGCACCCGCCTCAATCGCCGTGGCGGCCGATTCGGAATGGATCCCACCGGCCACCCCCACGGGGATAGAGACCGCTTCGGCCACGGCCCGAAGCGTTTCAAAAGGGTCTTTTCCTTCCATTTGCTCGTCTATGGCACAGTGTACCGTTACATAATCAGCGCCAAGCCCTGCGACCTCGGTCGCCCTGCGTACCGGATCATCCACGGCAATGAGATCGACCACAATCTTAGCGCCATAGTTTCTCGCCGCCTGAACACATTCACGAATCGTTGCGTCACTGGCCGCCCCCAAGACGTCCACAAAATCAGCGCCGGCCTTGGCTGCCGTTTCCACTTCGATCCGACCCGCATCCATGATCTTCATGTCGGCGACAATGGTCGCTTGCGGGAAGAGCCTTCTTAACGCTCGCACCGCCTCGATCCCTTCGCTCTTGATCAACGGCGTACCGGCCTCCACCCAGTCCACACCGCCTGCCACCGCCGCCTCGGCGTTTTTCAGGGCCCGTTTCAGATCCACAAAATCCAAGGCCAACTGAAGCACTGGTTCCATCGTATCACCTCATTGGTTATTCGTGATTCGGTATTGGTTATTCGAATTTGGAAACAGATCAAAGCCGCAGGTCAGGTTGCGCCGAGGGCGTTACCTGACAATGAAGCTTCCAGTTGCCGGTTTTCAGTTGTCAGTTGCCGGTTCCCGGTTGTCGGTTGCCAGGAGACACTTATTCGTTATTCGGGGTTTGCCCCTTGCCCTTTGCCCCTTCGTTATTCGTTATTCGTTATTCATTATTCGTCATTTCGGACCTTTGCCTTTCGTACACGCCCCTTGTCTCTTGCCTCACGTCCACGCACACGCACCACGTACACGCACACGCTCTTTGCTTTCGTGCTTTGCGGCTGCGCCTTGAAAACATTACGTGTTTTCGTGGTGCGTTTTTTTTGTTTGGTTTCTTTGCGCTTTTTCCTTTTTGTTGGGTATTGCAAGCTCCACCCAACCTACAACTGTCATTTGAATTTGTTTCGTATTTCGACATTCGGTATTCGAATTTGGAAACGGATCAGGTCCGTAGGTCAGGTTGCGCCAAGGGCGTTACCTGACAAACACGGAGTCGTTTGCAACTTTTTGTTGGGTCTCGCAAGCTCGACCCAACCTACAACTCCGCGCCCCTTCGTTATTCATTATTCGTCATTT
>CAYSGJ010000114.1:0-14081 GCA_964430705.1 uncultured Desulfobacterales bacterium
CTGGCCCACCGAATGGTTGTTCGTGCCGTCATAGGCCCTGATGTACACACCGTAACTGCCGCTGCCCTCTATCGTGTTGCCCGCAACCGTCATCGTGGCCACAGCATTGGTGTCACCGAATACCCGCAAGCCGTCATTGCCGCTGCCTGTGATCGTGTTGTCCGAGATGGTCCCTGTCACCGTGCTGTTCGTGCCTTGGGCGTGCACGTAGATGCCCACGCTGTCAACGTCTTCAACGTCATTTCCTGTGACCGTGACACCCACCTGGGCACCGCCGTATCCGTACGCATAGATGCCGGTACCCAAGATATCGGCCACGCGGGTATTGGTAATGGAAGCGGACTGAACGCCGCCCTGGACCACGAAACGAATTCCCGCCGTGGCATGCTCCACAACGCAGTGATCCAGTTGAAATGTCTTAACCCCCAATCCCCAGGTAACCCGGATTCCACCCCAGCCATTCTTTTCCGGGAAGAGAAGCGCATCCGACTTGAAAGAGATCTTGTTTTCCGAGGTTCCAACGGCCGAAAGGGAACCGTTGATGATCAACTCGGTGAGCCCGGTCTCCTCTCCGCCCCCCTGATCATCGCTGCCTGCCGGGAAGACGACCTGGGTGCCCGGCTCGATGGTCAGGGTTACGCCCACGGGCACCGTGACGTCGCCGGTCAAGTCGACCGTCCCGGACCACGTCTCATCACCCGGCAATGTCCCCGACGTGGTGGCGCCAAGACAAAGCGATGCGCTCACAAACAGGAAAAACATCGCCAAAAACATCCTCAAGCCAAGGCTGATTCTACAAACCTGCATCACTTCCTCCCAATTCCATGGAAGACTATCCTAAAAAAACCTTCACCGGAAACGTCCAGTGCAATCGTTGGATTTTCCGCGAAAAAACGAATGTCCCGGCAGTATGCGGACAAGCACCGCCCGGCTGATTGCCGCTAGAGACCTTTTTGAGTTTCATCCGGTTAAAGCGTACCCCTTCAACTCGCCACGAAGCCGGGTGTTTTGGTGTCAACCGGCAAACTGTCTGAACGAATTAGAGCGCGTTGGGGCGGGCACAATCCATGCGTACGGCAACAGGGTAAACGGGTCGTTCTTGTCAGTCCTTTGTTTTTCCCGAATTGGATCAGGTTCGCCCCTACGCGCACTTATGAGCGAGTTTTTGCCTGTTGATACCAAAATAGCCGACTGTTGACACACACTGCTATCCCTCAAGTATGCTTTAACCGGATGAACCCTTTTTGAATTCAGAATATTCGGACCCGGCAGACGGCGCGCCGCCTGCAATGGGCCTGCCGCGCCTATTGCAACCAAGCCCCCAATACGCGCGTTACGAATATTCAAGTCTCAGGCCAAAAACGCCTTTTCGAAATCTATTGGGATGTCAATTGGTTAAGGAACTCAGACGGGACATAGGGACCGTCCCTTGTGAAAAAAGATGCTCTTTTTGTGAAACTTAATTCTCTCTATGACAATACGACCGGCTTTGGGGTTGGAAACTTCGCACAAAGGGTTGCAGGAAGACCTGCAACATAAAACCCTCAAAAATCGGATACTTGTTGAAAAATAGGTGTCCCGCCAAACCCTACAAAAGAAGGGAGAAGATTTTGCGGAAACCGGCCGTTGAAACGTCCTCAAACAGACGGGCACCCATCTGAGCGCTCAGAACGCAGCCCAGGCCCTGGAAGATGCCCGCTTTGTAATCGACGTTGGCCGGTTTTTTGTAGACTGCAATGCCGAAAAAGGAAATCACGAGGATCGCAAGGCGGGAAGTTCCCACGGCTTTTTGGCGGAATAACCCCAAAAGAAACAGCGAGGGAACAATTAAAAACCGCCGCCCAGCTCCGAAAACGAGGCGCCGATTCCCGCCCCGATCCCGCATAGAGCAAAAAGCCACATTTGTCCCGACTTGCCGGCCGTCCTCTTGCACCGCCTTCTGCAACTCATCTGAAGCATCCACTCGACGGTCCTGCAGACGCAAAAAATCAATTTCTAACCGTCGTTGTTTTTATCGGGCTTTTCTTTGCCAAAAGCTCTTGCCTTCTCAGCATATTGTTTTAAGCGGTCATCCACCCGTCGAAACAAGCTGTTCTTTGGATAGATCCCGCTTTTCAGCATTTTGCCGGCCCGCATGCCCATGAGGATCTCAATGCCCTCTTCAATCGCCGTGATGGGATAGATATGAAACCGTCCCTTTTCCACCGCCTCAACCACTTCTTTTTTCAACATGAGGTCCTTCACGTTCTTTTTGGGCATGACGATGCCTTGCTTGCCGGTCAATCCCTTGTGTTTGCAGATGTCAAAGAAGCCCTCGATCTTTCGCGTAACGCCCCCGACGGGTTGGATTTCGCCTTTTTGGCTCACCGATCCGGTTACCGCAAACCCCTGGAAGATAGGCACATCGGCAATCGCCGAGAGCAATGCAAACAGCTCGGCGCTCGAAGCGCTGTCTCCGTCCACCATCCCATAGGTTTGTTCAAAACAAAGGCTTGCCGCAAGGGCCAAGGGTCTGTCCTGGGCAAAGCGCTCCCGCAGGTAACTGCTCAAAATGATCACGCCCTTGGTGTGAATGTTGCCGCTCATTTTGGACTCGCGGTCAATGGTCACGACGCCTTCTTTTCCCATGGAGACATTGGCGGTAATGCGGCCCGGCTTGCCGAACACATGGTCGCCGGTTTGCAGAATACTGAGTCCATTGACCTGCCCGACTTTGTAATTGTCGGTCTCAACCCAGAAAATGTCTTTTTTGATCAGTTCCTGGATTCTTTCTTCCACCAGACTCGAACGAAACCGTTTTTTCTCAATGGCCTTTTCCACATGGGACGATCCAATGCGCCCCGCCTTGTCCTGCTTCGCCCAGAAATTGGCTTCCTTGATGATGTCGCCGATAGCGCCGATCCGCAAGGTGATCTTGTCCCGGTTGCCCGTCAGCTCCATGCTGTATTCAATGAGTCTGGCCATACCGGTCCTGTCCACCTGTTTCAACCCGGCCTCGTCGCAGAACCGGACCAGGCATCCAACCGAATCGCGCACATTGGCCTGGTTTCGATCGGTCTGGTCGTCCAGATGGGCCTTGATTTTGAACATCTGCTTAAAGCGATCATCATAGATATAAAGAAGTTCATAGATATAGGGATCCCCGGTGACCACCAGTTTGATGCGCAGCGGAATCGGTTCCGGCTTGAGGGTTTTGGTCGTCATAAACCCGTACATATCGCTCAAATCTTCAATCTTCACCTCTTTGTGTCTGATCGCACGCTTCAGGGCCTCCCAGGAAAAATACCATTTCAAGATGTCCGTAGCCTTTAAGACCAGGTATCCTCCGTTGGCCTCGTGAACCGCCCCGGGTTTGATCATGGTGTAGTCGGTAACCAACGCGCCGTAGACCGCTTCTTTTTCTATCCTCCCAAAAAGCGCTGGATACGTCGGGTTGGAGGTGTAGATTACCGGGGCTCCCCGGGTTTCCGAATTGTCGATCAGTACGTTCACCCGGTAGTTGTTCAGGGCGGGCGGCCAAACCATGCCCGGCATGGGAGGCTGCGGCGTTTTTTCATCAGGCCGACTGCGGAAATCGTCTACGTGCTCAAGGATATCCGTTTTTACGGCTTCCAAGTATTCCAGGACCGGAGGCTGATCTTTGAATTGTTGAAAAATGGGTTGCATTTTTTTGCCGACCACGCTCAGGGCGACCGCTTCATCCATTTTTTTTCGTTGTTCCCGGTGCTCGGTTTCCACGACGTTTATCTCGCCCATCGATTGGTTCATTTCCATGGACAATGCATCCCCTTTGTCCCGCAGGGCCTTCTTCTGCTCCGGGGTATATTTGGCCAACTCCTCCGGTGGAATGACCTTGCCGTCCTTTCCCGGTATAATCGAAACCCCTTGTGGATCCACCTGCAGCAAAAACCCTTCCTTTTCCACCCGTTCCCGCAAGGCATCGATGATCTTACGGCGCCTGTTCTCAAACTCTTGACGCAAGACCTGGTCCTTGTATCGGTAGTCATCGGCATGAAAAGCCGCCTGAATCGCGTTCTCCAGGTCATGGACAAGATCGTCCATGGACTTTTTCAACGCTTTTGCCCGTCCTTTCGGCAACTCCAAGGCCCTCGGCTTGTCAGGCTCTTTAAAGTTGAACACATAGCACCAGTCCGGCGGGGCCGGTTGTTTTTTTGCCACCTCCTCCAAAAAAGAGCGGGCAATGTACGTCGCCCCTGTGTCGGTTGTACCGGCCACGTACACATTGTATTCCGGATCTTCCATGCCGATGCCGAACTGGATGGCCTCGATAGCCCGATGCTGCCCAACAACCCCGCGGGAAACCGGGCATAACGACTTTGTCGACCCTTTAGGAAGGCTCTTGGGATCGATACGACACCGAAGATCTTTTGGAGATAACGTTTTGAACTTTTTTGGCATGCCCTACTCCTTCAGCAACATCTGTATTGTCTCCCTGACCAGGCTGATCGAAAAACCGGAACCGAACGGACGGCAAATCGCACCCCCCAAAATCGCTTACGGCCGCCGGCCTGCAATTTTCTGGTAGAGCGACACATATTTCTGCGCCGATTCTTCCCAGGAAAAATCAGCTTTCATGCCGTTTTTTTTGATTTTTTTCCAGGCATCCTTGTCGTTGAAAGTCTCAACCGCCCGGCCGATCTGCTCCAAGAAGGCCCGGGGCTCAAACGGACCAAACTTGAATCCCGTACCCCGCCCCGTTTCAGGATTGAATTGCCGAATCGTGTCATCCAGCCCCCCCGTAGCCCTAACGATGGGAACCGTGCCGTAACGCAATGCGTAGATCTGCGTCAGACCGCAGGGCTCATAGCGCGATGGAATTAAGATCATGTCCGCCCCCGCCATCATTCGGTGGGCAAGGGGCTCGTCAAAACCGATGCGAACAGCGATCCTTGAGGGATACTTTGCGGCCAGTGCATGCAAAGACTTTTCGTGTTCCACTTCTCCGGCGGCCAAAATCACCACACCGGCATTGAATCCGACGACATCCTCTAAAACCTGCAACAGCAGATCAAATCCTTTCTGAGCGGCGAGTCGGGAAATCACGGCAAACAAGGGCCGGGAAATCAGCTCTTCGTCAAGGTCCAGCTCCCGGACAAGGGCGGCCTTGCACTTCTCTTTTCCTTTGGGCGCCCGCAGGCTGTAGTGAGCGCTGAGATGTTTGTCTTTTGCGGGATTCCATTCGGTATAATCCGCGCCGTTTAAGATACCGTAAAGACTCTCAGCGCGGTTTTTCAGAATACCTTCCATGCCCATGCCGAATTCAGGGGTCTGAATCTCCCGGCTGTATGTGGGACTGACCGTGGTGACGACATCGCTATACTGAATTCCTGCTTTTAATAAACTGATGTTGCCCCAATACTCCACGCCCGATGGATGAAATGCGCTGATCGGAAGTCCGGACTCAGGAAGGCGTTGCGACGGAAAAAGCCCTTGATAACCCATGTTGTGAATCGTAAAAACCGAGGCGGCCTTCGAGAAAAAGGGATCGGCGGCATAGCCGGTCCTGAGAAACGCGGGAGCCAACCCTGTTTGCCAGTCGTTGCAGTGCACCACGTCAAATTGAAACCCCGTCTCCTTTGCAAAAAGCAGGGCTGCGCGATTGAAATAGGAAAACCGCTTGAGGTTGTCGGGATAATCGCCATGCTCGGTACCATACAGGTGGGGCCGATCATAGAACTCCTGTCGGTCGATAAAAAAGACGCTCCCGCCATCTTTGGTATGCGTTTGAAGCACATCGCACGAAAGATGTTGTCCGTTCAAGGGTACCCCTAAGCCGGGAACAACCTTGTTCACCGCCACGCCATTTTCCCTGACAGCCTGATAAAAGGGCAGCCCGACGATCACATCCACGCCCAGTTTTCTCAAAGCGCCGGGCAGTGATCCCGCCACGTCGGCCAATCCTCCCGTTTTGGCGTAAGGCATCACCTCCGACGAAAGAAAAAGAACCTTCAATGCATCCCCCATAAAACAGTCCTGACTTTACCTTCTGAAAAATAGCATTTGTCGTAAGACCTTAACCTATTTTCGTAATCGGCTTGCTTGCCTACTGTGGTTTCAACGCGTCCGGGTTACGCATTATCCCGCTCCACGGCATCGATGAGGTCTTCATAAATATCGGGGACGGAATACAGAACCCGGTTCCAAGAAGGAATCTGCGTACCCTCTTTTTCCGTCTTGGCCTGTTCCCAAGCGGTGGCGATGAAATCCCTGAAATATCGGACAGTGAATTCTTCCCGGTGGCGGTCATAGGTTAAATCGTTTGACTCCGCGTCATCGGCATAACTTTTTACAAAATCCAGGGCCGTTGTGTAATAAGTTTGTTGGAGCATGTCCACAAACGGGTCATCCAAGGGCATGCCGTGAGCCCTCATGTAGTTCAGAAAAAACTTTCCGATATCCACCACCATGCGGTGAAGGCCCGCTCTGGAATCTTCCTCGGACAGTTCCTGGTGTTTGTGCACATAATTCTTGCACAAATCTATCTGCGCGATCTTTTTGGGGGTAAGACGATTATAGACCTCCGAAAGGGTGCTTACCTCCAGACCCCAGTCATAGGCAATGTCGATGGCCCTGCCCAGACGGGTCAGAAAGCTGAACTCTCCGGCCAAGGGATACCGAAACGCACGGTGATAGCGAAAAAAGGCCTCCAGTTGGCTCTCGCCCCGACCATGCATATAATTCACCAGCGCTTCCAGAAAAGGATCCACAAAAAGTCTCTTGACCCTGCCTTTCAGTTCCTTGCGGGCCGGCGAAATACGAGCATAATAGCCTTTGCAGAACTCAAAATCGTTGTGAGGGTTGGCAACCGGCTCAATCAGACGGCCCAGCAATAACCGGTCGTAAGTGACGATATCGCAATCATGCAGGGCAATCACATCGGAAACTCTCTTGGCAAAAAGATATCCCAGGGCGATCCACACGGATTGGCCCTTTCCGGGCACGCCTATGGGAATCTTCTGGTCTTGGAGTTTTTTAAAAACCCGCCTGATCCGGGGGCCGTCCACCCAGACAATCCTCACGTTCCGATCGGCCTTTTTTAGCTCGCAAAAACGCTCTTTGGCTTCCTTGAATTCCCTCTCTTCCCTGGCGCCCCCGAGCGCGACGACCGCGCCGCACAAATAATTTACCTGGTTGATCTGGTCGATCATGTTGTCCAGCACGCCCGCAACATGAATCTCATCATATAAGGAAGGCAGAACAAGACTGATGCACATTTGCCTGGAAAACCGCTCCAATTTTCTTTCCAAGCCCGCCAGGTATTCTTCGGGATCGAATAAATCGTAGAACCCGTGAATCGTAGTGACCCGTCCTTCTTGGTGAAACTCGCTCATCGCATTCCCTTTTCAAAGACCCCGCACCTAGACAACGAGCAGGACCCTGAGGTCCATCACATTGGTATCGGTCGGTCCCGTCTTGACAAGATCGCCGGTCTCTGCAAAAAAATGATAGGAATCATTGTTTGCAAGAAACGCTTCGGCGTCAAGGCCCCGCCTGCGGCCCCTGTCCACCGTCTGTCCGTCGACAACCGCCCCGGCGGCATCCGTAGGCCCATCGGTGCCGTCGGTGCCTCCGCTAAGGACCACCACATTATCCCATCCCGCAAGAGCCACGGCCGCAGCCAAGGCGAATTCCTGGTTCCGCCCCCCCAGACCGTCGCCCGTGATGGTCACTGTGGTCTCGCCGCCTGAAAGCACACAGGCGGGTGGCGACAAGGGGTGGCCGGTTTTGACGATCTGCTTGGCAATGCCTCCGTGCACCTCCGCCACGTCCGCGGTTTCGCCTTCCAGCATACTCGAGAGAACCAACGTGTGGTACCCCAGCTCGCGCGCCTTTGTTTCAGCAGCCAGCACGCATTCGATGTTGCTGCCCACAATGGCGCTTTGCACATTCTCAAACAAGGGATCTCCGGGCTTCGGGTTTTCCCCGACGTTGCCGTCGACGCCCTGGTGGAGATGACTCAAAACAGCCCGGGGAACCTGGTCCGTTATCTTGTACCGGCCGAAGATCTCCAGACAATCCGAAAACGTGCTCGCATCGGGGACCGTGGGGCCTGAGGCAATGACATCCAGGTCGTCGCCCACCACGTCGGAGAGAATCAATGCCACGTGCGTGGCCGGAGATACGGCCCGCGCCAGCCCCCCGCCTTTTACCCGGGATATGTGTTTTCGAACCGCATTGATTTCATGGATCTTGGCGCCGCAAGCCATCAGGATCCTTGTAGTTTCCTGTTTGTGGGCAAGGCTCACCCCTTCCACGGGAAGCGGCAGCAGGGCCGACCCGCCGCCGGAAAGCACCGTAATGACAAGGTCTTCCTTTTGCGCCTTGGAAGCAACCTCCACGACAGCCCGCGCCGCGGCCTGCCCCGCCTCGTCGGGCACGGGATGACCGGCCTCCACCAGTTTCACCGTGGACAAGGGCATCAGGTGTTCGTACTTGACACAGACAAGGCCTTCGGTGATTCGGTCTCCCAGCATCTCTTCAAGGGCTTTGGCCATGGACGCGCCGGCCTTTCCGGCCCCGATAACAAATATTTTTTTAAACCGGGAAAGCGCATAGGCCTTCTTGTCGACCATGAACCGGTTGTCTTCCACGGCGCAATGCCGGAGCACGGCCGCCTTGGCCTCTACGGCTTTGATGCCGGCAGAAAAAATGTCCTGGGCGTCCTTCCGCATCTCAGATAAACCCTTGGGCGCCATAGATGCTCCTTTCCTGTGCTTTGCGTCCGCCGTCTCCGCCGAACGATGTGTGATCCGGGTCACGATTCCGCGCCCCCTGTCTTCCCCCAAAAACACCGGCACACCGGTTCGGCCGGAATCAGGATTGCTCCGATGGGGCCTTCATGGCATGGGCCGGCAGCACAAAGAAAAATTTGTTGCCACCCGCAACGGCCTCGTATCCGGTCACCCCCTTGTGTATCTCCACGGCATTCTTGACAAAAGCAAGGCCATGTCCCGTTCCGGGCCGTTTTGCCGTTCCGGACCCTCGAAATCCTTCTACAAAGACGTTTTCACGCTCCCCCTCGGCAATGGCCGGACCCGTGCTAAACACATAACACTTGATGCCGTCCTTACCGGCACCGAAATAATCTTTGACCGTCTCGCTCCCATAGGCCACGGTCTTTTGGGGTTTGCCTTCATCGGTTGTCACTTCTTCGGTATATTTGAGAGCATTTGAAAACAGGTTCCCATACACCTGGGCCATCAGACCCACATCCACCACAGAGACGGTCCCCTCGTCGGCCTTGGTCATAAACTCGTCAATCACCTCAATGCCCCTGTCGGCAAAACGGTTGGCGAATCGTTCCAACTGGGGGGCAATGACGTCTTTTTTCATATTGCACTCTTTGGTATGGAGCGTCAGGCGTCCTTCGTCAAAATGGCTCTTCCGCAGCAAAGTCTCCAGGAAAAGACTGGTGCTGTCATAATGCTTTTCGATATTGGAGAACTCTTCCGTAAGTCCCCGGTTGACCTCCCTCAGCTCTGCCAAAAGGGCGTCCACTTCGGCATTGGCTTGTGTCCCGCCGCCGCAGGTAATTTTCTTCAGGGCTTCTTCAATCTCTTTGTTTTTGGAAATCTTTCCTCCCAGGCGCCTCAAAAAGAGCTTGTAGACCATGTTGGGCACAATCACATTGTGCTCGATATCAGCGACCAGGTTTTTAATAAACTTCACGTGTTCGATATTCTTCTGTAGGAAAAAACGCATGTGCAGGCTGAAGCCGATCCGGTTGGCATATTTTTCAAAAAAAAGCTCCTTGTGCTCGTCCGGCTTCTCATAGGGATAGATTTCCAAAATTCCAATGACGTCGTCTTCGGGTTCAAAGGGAAGTTGTTCGATAAGATGCTTGTTACCCCGTATGGTAAGAATCATGGAATGACCCACACAGTACGGTTGTTCCGCAGCCCTGACATAATCGGGAGGAGGACTTCCCGGGACATCCGGTGGGCTCTGCGTGCTCGAGACAAGGACGAGCCGGGCATGTCCGGGGTCTATCACGTAAAGCCGGGCATCCAAATCAAAGAAAACCTTAGGAATGGCCGCAGACACCTGGTAGACATCTCGAATGTCCTCAAGCTCCTGCGCCAGGTCAAAATAGGTTTTCAGGGCGTTGCTTTCAACACGACTGAAACTGTATTTGGTAAAATCGGTTTTCTTCTCCTCCAGCCTGTTCCAAATCAATTCTGCAATTGCCATGGATTGTCGCCCCTATCGTCACGGATTCCCGTTCAAGAAAAAACACGGCTGGGGACACCCATGCATACCCCAAATTTCAGCCCGGCGCGCCATTCGCATTGTTACGGCTCTTTTTCCCGTGTTCCCCAAACCGGCGGCCCCCGACCTTCCCGGATGCAAGGTTGCGTCTCCTCTGCAACGCGGCGAGCCATTGCATGGTTCCGCATCCTGTCTGAGTGCAGATATATAGCCCATGGGGCTCCGGAATGTCAAACCCGACAGGCGTCCCGGATCCCGCCGGGCGTTTTATTCTTTACAACACGGCCGCATTCCACTATCTCCACTGCGTGGCCGAAAGAAAACGTCCATACGGGAAGCTCACCCGTAGATACCCAACGTGCATTCCGGGAGGTACAACGTGACATCCGAAAAAACGACAAAAGCCGGCACCGAATCAACGGCGACAGGAAATCAAGATCAACTTTGCATCAACACGATCCGCATGCTGGCGGTGGATGCGGTGGAAAAAGCGCGCTCCGGCCATCCGGGCATGCCCATGGAAGCCGCGGATATCGGATACGTGCTTTGGACCCGGTTTTTGAAACACAACCCGGCCAACCCCCTTTGGCCCAACCGCGATCGATTCGTGTTGTCGGCCGGTCACGGATCCATGTTGCTGTATGCCTTGCTTCACCTCACAGGTTATGATGTGTCCATGGACGATATTCAGGCTTTTCGTCAGTGGGAAAGCCGAACACCCGGACATCCCGAGTACGGACACACACCCGGCGTGGAAACCACGACGGGACCCTTGGGCCAGGGTTTCTGCAACGCAGTGGGCATGGCGCTGGCCAGAGACTATCTGGCCGAATATTTCAACCGCCCCGGGTTTGCCGTTGTGGATCATTATATCTATGCGCTGGTAAGCGACGGCGACATGATGGAAGGCATTGCCTCGGAAGCAGCCTCCATGGCCGGCCACCTGGGGCTGGGCCGCATGATCTACATCTACCTGGACAACCGCATCACCATCGAAGGCAACACCGAACTGACATTCAGCGAAGACGTGGGAAAACGCTTTGAGGCCTACGGCTGGCAGGTGCAAAATGTCGACGGCCACGACCTGTCTCAAATCCATGCCGCATTGAATGCAGCGAGGAAGGAAACCAACAGGCCTGCACTCATTATCGCCAGGACACACATCGGTTTCGGCAGTCCCAATAAACAGGATACGGCTTCAGCCCATGGAGAACCTCTGGGACCGGAAGAAGCCGCGCTGGCCCGAAAAAATCTCGGTTGGCCGGAAAAACCATTTCATGTGCCTCAAGAAGCCCTGGCTTGCTTTCGGTCCACCCTGGAACAAGGCCGTCAACAGGAAAACCAATGGAAAAGCCTTTTTGAATCCTACGCCGAGGAATACCCCGACCTGGCCGGGCAGTGGGACGCCTTTCACAACAAACAATGGCCGCAAGGTTGGGAAAACGCCGTCTCCGTCTTCAAGCCGGACGACGGCCCCCTGGCCACCAGGGCGGCCTCGGGAAAGGTTCTGGAGGCCGTCGCCCCCAAATTGCCCTCCCTTTTGGGGGGCTCGGCGGATTTGGCGCCGTCCACCAAGACCTTTGTCAAAAGCCTTGGCGTGATCAAGAAAGACCATTGCGGCAAAAACATCCATTTCGGCATCAGGGAACATGCCATGGGAGGCATTCTCAACGGCATGGCCCTGAGCGGGGCACTGGTTCCTTACGGCGCGACCTTTTTGGTGTTTTCGGACTACATGCGCCCGGCCATTCGCCTGGCTGCGTTAATGAAACTTCATGTCTTATATGTTTTCACGCACGACTCGGTAGCCGTGGGCGAAGACGGCCCCACGCACCAGCCCGTGGAGCACGTGGCCTCTCTTCGAATCATCCCGAACCTGACGGTCCTCAGACCGGCTGATGCCAACGAGACAGCCTGCGCCTGGCGATTTGCCCTGAATCATAAGGACGGCCCTACGGCGTTGATTTTGACCCGACAAAAGCTGCCCATTATCGACAGGACCCGCTTCGCCGGCGCCGAAGGACTTTTCAGGGGAGCCTATGTTCTGGCTGATGCCCCCGAGGGCAACCCGGACGTTTTGCTTTTGGCTTCGGGATCAGAGGTGCACCTGGCCTTGGCCGCCCGGGAACAATTGGCGCAAGCAGGCATTGCCGCCCGGGTGGTAAGCATGCCCAGCTGGGAACTTTTTGAAGCACAGGATGCGACATATCGCGATGACGTGCTTCCCCCCCACATCACGGCCCGGGTAGCCGTCGAGGCAGGCGTTTCCATGGGTTGGCAACGCTATGTCGGTCGCGAGGGCAAGATCATCGGGCTGGACCACTTCGGCGCCTCGGCCCCGGGCGGTCTGGTCCTGGAGAAGTTCGGGTTCACGGCCGACGCCGTCGCGGCGGCAGGTAGGGAAGTGTTGGGGAAAAGGTAGCGAGACAGGCTGGAACCATTCAGGTCGTTTTACAGTGGTGAATACAAAGAGGCGGGCCATGGCCCGCCTCTTTTTCCCCTTTATTGGAAGGCTGGTTTTCGGTTGTTTCTTAACAATACCGTATTGTTGACACCAAGAAACTATTGACAAGCATAGCCGAATACATTATTGACGAAATTAAAATAGTATTTTTGTTTGGTCAGAACTATGTACATTCCAAGAGACCTGGGAAATACGTTTCATCTAGCGATGTCCCAATTCCCCGCTGTCCTGGTGACGGGACCAAGGCAATCGGGGAAGACCACCTTTTTGCAAAACGAGCTCAAGGGCGTCGACTATATTACCTTTGATGACCCCTTGAACCGCGATTTTGCACTTCAGGACGCCAATGGGTTTTTGGACCGGTTCAAAGGAAAGCCGGTGATCCTTGACGAAATCCAGTATGTCCCGGAAATCCTGCCATATATCAAGATCAGGATTGACCAGAATAAAGAACCGGGCGTGTGGATCATGTCAGGCTCCCAGCAGTTCCATTTGATGACAAATATCAGCGAAACCCTGGCAGGAAGGATTGCCATCCTGGAATTGGCTCCATTCTCTCTGGCCGAGGCGGGGACCCGGGAAAAGGCCCTTGAGGATGTCATATGGACAGGGCTTTTCCCGGAGCCGGCGTGTTATCCTGAAAAGCGCGACCTGTGGCTCAAGTCCTACGTCCAGACCTATCTGGAAAGGGATGTGCGGCAGATCGAAAACATCCGAGATTTCCGGTCCTTTGAGATGTTTGTAAACCTGAGTGCGGCCCTCCATTCGCAGGCATTCCACCCTGCCTCGCTGGCTCGTGACTGCGGGGTAACCCAGCCCACCATCAAGTCGTGGAGCAAAATACTGGAGGCGAGCTATCTGGCCGTCATGCTTCCGCCGTTTTTCAAAAACTTCGGCAAGCGTGTCGTGAAGACGCCCAAATTTTACCTGAGCGACCCATCCCTGGTCTGTTTTCTCACCCGCCAGCCCTCAGAAGAGGCAGCACTGAGGGGAAACATGGGAGGAACGCTTTTCGAAGGCCTGATCATCGCCGAAGCATGGAAGACATTTCTCAACCACGGTCAAAGGCATTCGATCTTCTTCTGGCGCTCACACGATGGGCTCGAGGTAGACTTGATCGTCCAGGCCCATGGAAAACTTTGGCCCGTGGAGATCAAGCTGACCGCCACGCCTTCAGTCAACCATGCAAAAGGCCTGGACCGTTTCAAAAGGCTCGCCAAAGAGGAGGCTGCGGACCAGGGGATCATCGTTTGCAACAACCAGCAGAAAACCGCCCTGCCCGGAAACAATACGGCACTGCCATGGACCGCTTTTTCCACTTGGATCGAAACGGTCATTCAAGGCAAGGACTGATTAGAGCCCGTCAGAAGCGGCCCGCATGGGGAGC
>CAYSGJ010000115.1:0-15934 GCA_964430705.1 uncultured Desulfobacterales bacterium
ATAAACCCCGCACCCTACAAGGCCGTAGGTGAAGTTGTGCCGAAGGCGTTGCCTGACACAATGGTGACAACCGGCAACTGCTATAGTGAACAGTGAGCAGTGAACAGTGGACGGTAAACAAACGACGAATAACCAATAACAACCAACCACCTGCAACCCGTAACACGCAACCCGTGTAATTCGTAACGTGCGAACAACAACCGACAACCGGCAACTGATAGCCGGCCCCCGTCAACTGATAACCGGAGACTGCCCAACGGGCGGGGCTAAACCCCTAGAACCGAGCACATCGCTTCAGAGATGGAGAGGTCGGATGGTATGAAAGTAAAGTGCCCGGATTGCGACGCGATCTACACAATTTCCGACCACCGGATTGCGGCACCGGCTGCCAAGGTGCTGTGTCCGAAATGTGGTGCGAGGCTGGCAATCAACAAACCTTCGGATAACATGACCAAACCGGATGGACCCTCGGGCGGCGAATCCGAAAATGCCGTGCGGCGTGCAGATCCGGCGGCGCCGGAACCGCAACAGACCGGCTCTCGCGGGCAAAACGGGTCGGCCCATTACTCTGTGGCCTCCCTGTCTCCCAAGGTCCCGAAGTATCGCAATCCTCTTATCATCATTGCCGTTGTTTTGATCCTGGCGGGTCTTCTGGCGGGCGTGCATTTTGCCGTACAGGGCGCCAAGCATTCTGTGGACCGATTTTTCCAGGATCCGGTCGCCTTTGTTGCCGACATGTTCTTTGGTGCCGATAAAATGAAGCTGTGCGCATCCTTTCTGGATCGCAATCAGGACCCACTCGCCGTATTGGGAAAAGATCTCAAATATTTTCCCATCCGGGAAGAAACGCGGGTTACCAATGGTCGGGAAACCGCCACGGTGGTCATCAGGGTGCAGGGAAGCCGGGCTACAAAAGACGTGATCTTCGGTCTGGAAGAACGAAAGGGGGAGTGGGAGATCGTCGGCGTCATCTTGGACTTGGGCCGCGATCAGCACCAAAGGCTGTATCCGTGAATGGTAGACAGTTCGGCGTGGGGCGTGAACGTGTTCGGAAAAGAATTGGCAAAGGACACGGGGCAAGGAACGAATAAACTACGAATAACGAATCGCGAACCACCAATTATGAATAACCGGTGCCTACCTAAAACCTAAGACCGGCAACTGAGCATTTTTCAAATGTCTCAAGAAAAAGCCCGACCTGTGATCAGGTTCGGGCTTTTTTTATGTTCCCGGTTTGGCTACATGTTTTGTGTCCGGTTAAATCGCACATGGTGCTACAGCGCCTGTTTGCTGCTTGCCACACCATGCTTATCTCGCATAGGCAAACTTGGAAAGCGGGATTTGTTGGGCCAGGGATGTGAGCTCGGATTCACTCGTGGCCGGCTCCAGGGTCAGTGCGACGATCATGTCCTGTTGCACGGGGATCATGACGGTTCCGGTCTTGCTCTGCTTGTCCAGGGTCAACATGCTTTTTTTGCCGGAAACGGTTACTGTCTTGATGATCTGGTCTCCGGTTTCCATGTTCATATTCATCGCCGCCATGCCTTGAAAACCCTGAACCTGGGGGGCCATTTGACCGCCGACAACGGACAGTTGAGCGGTCTTTTTTCCGCTTCGGGAGGTATATTCCTGATTCAAGGATGACCATTTCTGACCGCTCATATCCATATTCATGCCCTCGGGTTCGCCGGATGGAGCCATGTCGCCCAATGTCCGCGGAAGAGCGGGGACCCAGGTCTTGTAATCAAAGGCGCCGGCGGTCAGGGGAATCAACAGGACGGACAGAACGAGCAGGATCGATACTTTTTTCATGTGCTTTTTTCCTCCTTTGTACAATGAGATAACGTCTGCTTATATGCCATATCGGTTTCTAACCTATCAAAATATAGCGAAAAGTCCAGAAAAATGATTCCGTTGGTCCGGTTGGTTCGATACAAATCCGCCATTCCTTTCGGAAGCCGCCGACTCTGCCTGTGAGAATTTCAACGGTTCTACCATGACAGCGAGGGTTGCGGGTGTTTTTGGGCTAAACCGGCTGTTTGATGCCGGTGGCTTGCTAAAGGAGTGAACGCAAGTGAAAACCGACGACCGGAATCCGACAACAGTAAACAGCACCGGGTTTGACAAAGCACGGGAAATGCTTAATTTGGTGTTATATTTTAGCTGTATACCATCTTCGATTTACCATAGAAAATAGGAGAACATTGCATGCGATTCGACAAATTCACCATAAAATCCCAGGAACTGATTCAGGCCGCCCAAGGGGCGGCAAGTCAGCTGGGGCATCCGCAGATTGAGCCTGAGCATTTGCTCAAAGCCATGCTTGAACAGCCCGAGGGCATCGCACGTTCCATCCTTCAGAAACTTGGCGCTTCTCCGGAGGGGGTTCTTCAGGAAGTGACGCAGTCGCTGAACAAAATACCCAAGGTCAGCGGCGGGGGCATGACGGATGTGCACATTTCTCAAGCCGCCAAAAGGGTTCTTGACGGCGCCTTTGCCGAGGCCGCCAAGATGAAAGACGAGTACGTGAGCGTCGAGCATATTCTGGTGGCCGTTACGGATCAAAAAGGCTCCGAGGCCGCACGGATTTTGGCCGGTGTTTCCGTGACGCGCGATACCGTTCTTAAGGTTCTGCTCGATATTCGGGGCACCCAGCGGATTACCGATCCGAACCCGGAGGAAAAGTACCAGGCCCTTCAGAAGTTCGGCCGCGATCTTACCGACCTGGCCCGGCTGGGTAAGATTGACCCGGTCATTGGCAGGGATGAGGAGATCAGGCGGGTGGTACAGGTGTTGTCTCGTCGTACCAAAAACAACCCGGTGCTTATCGGTGAGCCGGGTGTCGGCAAAACCGCCATCGTCGAAGGCCTGGCCCAGCGTATTGTGAACGGCGATGTTCCGGAAAGCCTAAAAAACCGGCGGTTGGTCGCCCTCGATATGGGCACACTGGTCGCCGGGGCCAAGTATCGCGGTGAGTTCGAAGACAGGCTCAAGGCGGTGCTCAAAGAAGTTGAGGCGGCAGAAGGCGAAATCATCATGTTTATTGATGAAATGCACACCATGGTGGGCGCCGGTGCCGCGGAAGGGTCTGTGGATGCGTCAAACATGCTGAAACCTGCCTTGGCCCGCGGTACCCTGCGCTGCGTGGGGGCTACCACTTTAAATGAATATCGGAAATACGTGGAAAAAGACGCGGCCCTGGAGCGGCGTTTTCAACCGGTTCTGGTGGTGGAACCAACCGTAGAGGATACCATCTCGATCTTGCGGGGATTGAAAGAAAAATATGAGATCCATCACGGCGTTCGTATCAAGGATTCTTCCATCGTGGCGGCTGCGACCCTGTCTGACCGCTATATCTCAGACAGGTTCCTGCCGGACAAGGCGATCGATCTCATCGATGAGTCCGCCTCAAGACTGCGCATCGAAATTGACAGCATGCCGGCGGAAATCGATGAGGTAGAGCGCAAGATCGTCCAGTTGGAAATCGAACGGGAGGCGCTGAAAAAAGAGACGGATGCCCTATCCAGGGAACGGTTGGTCAAACTGGAAGAAGACCTTGCGGAGTTAAGGGAAAAGAGGCGCGCCATGAAGGCGCATTGGCAAAACGAAAAAGATGCTATCCAAACCATCCGCAAGGTCAAAGAGGAACTGGAGCAATCCGGTATCGAGGCCCAACAGGCCGAACGGGAAGGCAATCTTGCCAGGGTTGCGGAGCTTCGCTATGGGGTGGAAGGCGAGCTGAGAAAACGCCTGGAGGATGCGAAGGAAAAGCTGGCGGTGTTGCAGGCGGATAAAAAGATGCTCAAAGAGGAAGTCGATGACGAGGATGTGGCCGAGGTGGTGTCTCGCTGGACCGGTATTCCGGTGTCGCGGATGATGGAAGGCGAACGGGAAAAACTGGTACGCATGGAACAACGCCTTTCCAAAAGGGTTGTGGGACAACATGACGCCATTACAGCCGTATCTGATGCGGTCCGGCGCTCCCGCTCCGGCCTGCAAGATCCGAATCGGCCTATCGGTTCGTTCATTTTCATGGGTCCCACCGGCGTCGGCAAGACCGAACTGGCCAAGGCCCTGGCGGAATTCATATTTGATGATGAACAGGCCCTGGTTCGTATCGACATGTCGGAGTACATGGAAAAACATTCCGTGTCCAGACTCATTGGAGCGCCCCCCGGGTATGTGGGCTATGAAGAGGGGGGCCAGCTTACGGAGTCGGTGCGGCGGCGTCCCTATTCCGTGGTGTTATTCGACGAAATCGAAAAGGCCCACCCCGAAGTTTTCAATTCCCTGCTGCAAATTCTCGACGACGGCCGCATGACCGATGGGCACGGACGAACGGTGGATTTTAAGAACACCATTATTATCATGACATCAAATGTGGGGAGCCATTGGATCCAGGAACTCGGCGCCGATGATCGTGATGAGATGGAAAAGAGGGTCATGGACGCGTTACGCTCCAGCTTTAATCCCGAGTTTTTGAACCGGATCGACGATATCATGATCTTTCACAATCTGACCGCCGAGCACTTGAAGTCCATTGTGGATATTCAGCTCCAACGGGTTCGGGAAAGACTCCGGGACCGACATATCACCCTGGAGCTTTCCGAAGATGCCAAGACGCTGTTGGCGCGGGACGGCTTTGATCCCACCTACGGGGCGCGCCCTTTGAAAAGGGCGATTCAAAAGCATGTGGAAAACCCTCTGGCCATGGAAATGCTTCAAGGCCGCTATGGAGACGGCGCGCATATCGTGGCCTCGGTCCGCGACGGGAAGATCGTGTTTGGTGAACAGTGAACAGTGAACGGAGCGCCTGCGGCGCAGCATAGGGCATAGAGCAGGGAGCAAAGAGAAGGCGCCCTCTCGCGCTGTGTTAGGTTTCAGGTATACAGGAAGCTGATTTTACTTGGTGATTCGATATTCGGTATTCGATATTCTACGGTTTTCTTATTACCTTGGAGCACTTGGCGGCTTGGCGCGAGAATTCTTTAGTAAACAGTGAACAGTAAATAGTGAACAGTAAGCGGTGAATGGTTCAAAAAAACGTGATTCCGGATACAGGATGCGGGAGGGGCTATAGGCCAGAGGCAAGGGGCAGGTGCCTTTGACCCTGTGTCAAGTTTTAAGGTCTATGTTTTAGGCAAGGCCTGGTTCGATCTACGTGGAAAGAAATCTGGATTTTACTTGGTGATTCGATATTCATTATTCAATATTCGATATTGTCTTTTTGGTTTTTCGTGGCGCACTTGGCGGCTTGGCGCGAGAATTCTTTAGTAAACAGTAAACAGTGAACAGTGAGCAGTGAGCAGTGAACGAACGACGAATAACCAAAGACCCGGAACTCGGAACTCGGAACCGGCAACCAACTATTGAAAGGAAAAAGGAGACACGTCACTATGGGTAATTCAGTACGTACCGCACTGCTGCTTGGTGCGCTTACAGGTCTTATCATGATCATCGGCCGATATCTGGGGGGCCAGCAGGGGATGATCATCGCGTTTTTCTTTGCCGTGATTATGAACTTCGGAAGCTACTGGTTTTCCGATAAGATTGTTTTAAAGATGTACCGGGCAAAACCGGTTTCCGAGGCCGAGGCCCCGGGCCTTCATAAGATGGTAAGGCAACTGGCCGATCAGGCCGGCCTTCCCATGCCCAAGGTCTGTATTATTCCCAACGATTCGCCCAATGCATTTGCCACGGGTCGCAACCCCAGCAATGCTGTTGTGGCGGTGACCCGGGGGCTTATGCGGCTGTTGGATGAAAACGAGCTGAAGGGCGTCTTGGCCCACGAACTGGCCCACGTCAAACATCGCGATATTCTGATCGGCTCCGTTGCCGCCACCCTGGCCGGGGCGATCATGATCGTCGCCGGCATGGCCCGATGGGCGGCGATGTTCGGCGGCGTCGGGGGCCGTGACAATAACAATGGCGGCGGAGTGATCGGGCTGATCGCCATGTCTGTTCTTGCGCCCTTGGCGGCCATGTTGATCCAGATGGCCATATCCCGTTCGAGAGAATTTGCCGCGGACACAGCCGGCGCTTCTTTTGCGGGAAGTCCCAGGGGGTTGGCTACGGCCCTTCAAAAGATTTCGTCGGCCTCCCGGCGCGTGCCCATGAAAGCCGAGCCGGCTACGGCACACATGTTTATCATGAATCCGTTGTCGGGAAAGAGCCTGATGAGCCTTTTCAGCACCCATCCGCCGGTGGAAAAACGGATCGAACGGCTGTTGGGCGGGAATTTGTGAACAGTTAACCGTGAACCGTGAATAGTCGAACGCAAGGGGTCATGGATTTGGTTTTTGTCACAAGGCGTGCCGGCTTGATGTGCAGGTTTTACCCATTTCCGCTCAAAGCAATTTTGGGTAAAATATGATGATATGGCTCTTTGATACCACGAAAAATCATCCAAAAGCCGATTCTGTGTAGTAATTTGCCTGATCACCAGACCATTTTACCCAAAACAGCTCAAAGCAATTTTGGGTAAAATGGTCAATAGTGAACAGAAAACGGTTTTGGTCATTACGGCCGAGGATGCCGGCTTTGCCAGTCCTGCAGCTTGGAGCGGGGGACTTCAAACAACGTACAAAAAAACGCCCGACCGGATTTCCGGTCGGGCGTTTTCGCTTTTTTTGGGTTGTCCGATTACACCGGCCTAAATACCATGAGCCACAGCTGGGCGACGATGATACTGATAATCATATAGGGAAAGGCCGTTTTCATAAAGCCGATGAAAGAGATCTTGTAGCCCTTGGATTCGGCGATACCCATGGTGACCACGTTGGCTGACGCGCCGATGATGGTTCCGTTGCCGCCAAAGCACGCCCCCAGAGCCAGTGCCCACCACAGGGTGTTTTCCGCGCCGGGGATGACCTTGGACAGATAGGCCACGATGGGCAGCATGGTGGCCGTAAAGGGGATATTGTCCACAAAGGCCGACATGATGGCCGCCACCCACAGGATGAGCGTCATGGACATCAGATACTCGCCGCCGGATAAATCCAGGATCCAGTCGGCAATAACGGCAAGAAGCCCCGCCTCTTCCACCGCCCCGACGAGTACAAAAAGAAAGATGAAGAACATGAGGGTCGGCCATTCGATGTCTTTTTCAATGAGGTGCAACAGATCCACCTTTTTGGTGATCACAGCGATGGTAAACAGGATGCTGGCGCCCGTGATGGCCGCAATGCTGACCTCCATGTGCCAGTAGCCGTGGGAAAGAAAAAGGAAGATGGTAAAACCCAACACGATCAACCCGTAGGTCAGCAGACTGGCGTCATAGATCTTGTACTTTTCTTTCAGCTCCGCGGTGAACTCCCCCACATTGGCTATGGACATCTGGGCCTTGGTAAACGCCCGTCCCCAGACCAGTTTTGTGTAAACGGCCAGGACCGCCATGCTTACCGTACAGACGGCCAACAGGGCGACTACGAAGTCCATGAAGCTCAGGCCCGCATAGGAACCGATCATGATGTTGGGCGGATCTCCGATGAGGGTGGCCGCGCCGCCGATGTTGGAAGCCAGGACCAGGGGGATGAGTAGGTACAGGGGGTTGAGATTGCACGACACAGCGATCTCAATGGCTACGCCTGTGAGCAGCAACATGGTCGTTACGTTATCCAGAAACATTGAAGACACGGCGGTGAAGATCATGAGAATAATGGTCAGCAGAAAAACCTTTCCTTTGGCCAATTTATAGGAGATGTAGGCGCACCATTGAAACACGCCGGTGTTTTTGAGCACCCCCACAATGATCATCATGCCCATGAGCAAAAAGACCACATTCATATCAATGGCCGAGATGGCCCGCTCAAACGAATAGATGCGAAAATCCGGGTTGATGGTCCCGATCGTATACGAGATGCACATCATCACGGCCGCGCCGAGCATGGCTGCGATGGTCCGGTGAAGGAGTTCAAAGGCAATCAACACGTAGGCCAGGATAAAGACCACGGTGGCAATCCAGAAGGCGGGGCCCAGGACCCGATCCAGGGATACTTCCTCGGCGATATAATAGTGTTTTCCTGTTTTTGCGAATTCAGATCCTTCAAAATGGATGGTCTTGGCGGAAAAGCTGGTTTTACGCACCTTCATGGCAAAGGTTGCCGTTTCCATAACGCCCTGTTCGACCATGAAGTCGGTGACAAAATGACCGTTGTGGGCGGTTTCCACTTCAGCCACGCTGTGGCCGGTCAGTGCAATCTCGATAACCGCCTCGCCTACCGGTTCTTTGTGGGAGTCAATGATCGTGCCTGAAATCGTCACATAGTCTCCCCCTTCAATGTGTACCATTTCATGGGCCTTCCCACCGCCATGGCCTCCGCCAAAGGCAGGCGATGCCAACAAAGAGATCAAGAAAATAACCGGTAAGAGCCCTAAGGATTTTCGTTTATTCATGTAGATTTTTCCTCCTTCTGCTTTTTCAACCTGTTTGCAGCAAAAAACCTCGGTTGGATAACATAGTTCAATGCTTGGGTCAACGGATTTCGTCATCTGGAATTTGTTTGACAGAATCGGTGGCGAATGATACCCGATTTAATCTACCCTTGCGCAAGATACGGGCTTGCCCCCCCGTTTTAGGTAGGAACGGACCGAATGCTTTTTACAATGAGAAACGAAAGGCGTGAGATCATTTTAACATGCCGACACTTTTTATGAATCCGCGTTACCGGCAGATCACGGTTCCTTCCAAGGGCTCTGTTCATGCGACAAGCCTTTGGGCGGGTGGTCGGCGATTATGATGGAGGCTGAAACTTTTTTTATCCGTTCCGTGATGGTCCAGAATGTCATCATGGCGTTAATCGCGGCGATCATTGTGGGTCTTCTCATCCGTTTTATTCGACGGAAAAATGTCAACTATGCCGTGGCCGTCGGGCTTTGGGGCCTCATTGCCCTGTGGTTTTTCAACGGGCCTTTCTGGGGGTTCAGTGCCGTCACCGTGGCGCCGTATGGGCTGGAAGTGCATTATGGAGTCCTTTCCGTATTCAGAAATACCACGCTGCCGCTTGATTCACCCTGGAAAATTCGCAGGTATCGGGGCGGTATCCGGAAACTGAAAAACCTCTATTTTTTTCAGTTGCCCCATCATCAGAGCTTGAAGGTCCGTGGCCTGGGCAAGCTGGAGGTCATGCAAGCCCTGGGAGCGGCCATTGACGCGGTCAATGGAAAACCTATGGGCGGATTGGAAGAACGGCCGGTGAATATGTGAACAGTGAGCAGTGAACGGTGAATAGTAAACAGGGCGCCTGCGGCGCGTCGTTCGTGTCCGTGACGCCGGCAACTGACAACCTGCAACCCGTAGCGGGCAACTCACAACCGGCAACTGCCAACTGACCACCGGTAACTGAAAACCGACATCACGATCAAGTGCAGGGTAAAGGTTAGGGGCTGTGAATAGCAGTAGGTTGGGTCGAGCTTGCGAGACCCAACGAGTGATGGGTGAGACGCAGAAGGTTCCCGATACAGGATGTACGATTCAGGGCACGATGCCGGATATAAAAAAGGCGCGAGGCGAGAGGTGCAGGGCATAAAGGTTAGGTGCTGTGAATAGCAGTAGGTTGGGTCGAGCTTGCGAGACCCAACGAGTGATCTGAGGGATGTTTAGCCCATACGAACAAGGCGATAACCACATTTCGGTAGCACGGTTTTTTGATCACGGTTGACGACCATGAAAATTCACGAATACCAGGCAAAAGACATCTTTTCCAAATACGGCATTCCCGTTCCCAAAGGTGCTGTGGCCCATGGCGCGGAAGAGGCTGCGAACATCGCCGAAGGCCTGGGAGGTGATCGCTGGGTGGTCAAGGCCCAGGTCCATGCGGGTGGTCGGGGAAAAGGCGGTGGGGTGCGCCTCGCGGACACCCTGCACGGCGTTGCCGACGCGGCCCAAGCGATTCTGGGTATGACTTTGGTGACCCCGCAGACAGGCGCCCGGGGAAAGAGGGTCAGGAAGGTCCTTGTGGAAGAAGCGGTGCCCGTCAAACAGGAATTTTACGTAGGCGCTGCGGTGGATCGTGTTACGCAGACGCCTATGCTTATGGCCAGTGCCGAGGGGGGAATGGGCATTGAGGAACTGGCCGCAACCTACCCTGAGCGCATTGTCAGGGAATGGGTCGATGTCGGCATTGGTTTTTCGGGATTTCAAGCCCGCAATCTGGTCTTCGGCCTGGGTCTGGATGCCGGCCCGGTTCGCCCCGCAACGGGTATATTTCTCCAGCTTTACAAGCTTTTTGACGCATTGGATTGCAGCCTCGTGGAGATCAATCCCCTGGTGGTGACCGAAGACGGGAGGCTCCTGGCCCTGGATGCCAAAATAGACTTCGATGATAATGCCCTGTACCGGCACAAGGACCTGCTGGAGCTCGAAGATCCGCAGGAGAATGACCCCCTGGAGCTTGAAGCCGCCAAGCACCATCTCAATTACATCCGTTTGGCGGGAGAGGTCGGTATCATGGTAAACGGTGCGGGCCTTGCCATGGCCACCATGGATCTGATCCAGTTAGCCGGCGCAAGCCCCGCCAACTTTTTGGATGTCGGTGGGGGGGCCACCACCGAGATGGTCACCAAGGGCTTTGAGATCATTCTGGCGGACAAAAACGTCCGGGGAATCCTGATCAATATATTCGGCGGTATTTTACGGTGTGACGTGTTGGCCAACGGGGTGGTGGAGGCCGCCAAGCATGTGGACATCAAGGTTCCCGTGGTGGTCCGGTTGGACGGCACCAATGTGGAACAAGGTCGTCGGATCTTGGCCGAGGCCAATCTGGGTTTTCTTGTGGCGCACAGCATGGCCGACGCAGCCGAAAAGATCAGGGACATTGGTCGGTAGTCATTGGTCATTGGATTGATGCCGGATGCCGGACACAGGAGGGGCGCGAGGCGCGAGGTTAGGGGCGAAGGGCAGAGGGCAATTCTTGGTGAACAGTAAACAGTGAACAGGGCGCGTTCGGGAAAGGGCATAGGGCAGAGAGAAGGAAGTGGCTACGGCATGTTATTTCGTAATTCAATATTCATTATTCAGCATTCGATATTGTCATTTTATGTTTTCTTGGCGGCTTGGCGCGAGAATTATTGGTGAACGGTTCAAAAAACGTGATGCCGGATGCAGGATGAGGCAACGACGATGTAGGGGCGGGCTTTATGCCCTCCCGGTTGACTGAGTTTGCAAGATTTTCGGGCGGGGATAAACCCCGCACCCTACAGGGCCGCAGGTCAGGCTGCGCCGAAGGCGTTGCCTGACGCAATGCGTGCTGGTCATTGGTCACTGGTCATCGGTTGTATTCTGAAGACCTGGTTGCTGCGAAAAGTTTCAATTGGTTTGATTCTTTATTGCCCTATGCTCGAATCAACTGATAACTGAAAACTGGCACCTGATAACTGAACAAATGATATGAGTATTCTGATTGATAAACATACGCGCTTGGTGGTTCAGGGCATCACGGGCAAAGAAGGCAGTTTCCATACAAGACAATGTGTGGCCTATGGCGCCAATGTCGTGGCGGGAGTTACCCCGGGAAAGGGCGGTCAGGATCTTGACGGCATTCCCGTGTTCAATACCATTCGGGATGCCGTGAAAAAAACGCAGGCCAATGCGAGCTTGATTTTCGTGCCGTCTGCTTTTGCTGCTGATGCCGTCTTGGAATCGGCCGCCGCAGGGATCCCGCTGGTAGTCTGTATTACCGAAGGGATCCCCGTCAAGGACATGTTGCGGGTTGTGCCCTATCTGAAGAAAAAAGGCTGCCGCCTTATCGGGCCAAATTGTCCGGGCGTCATTTCTCCGGGGCGGTCAAAGGCCGGCATCATGCCCGGCCGGATTCACAAGGAAGGTGCTATCGGGGTGGTTTCCAGAAGCGGCACCCTGACCTACGAGGTCGTCCATCAGCTCACCGTAAGCGGCCTGGGTCAGAGCACATGCATCGGGATCGGAGGCGACCCGATTATTGGTTCGTCTTTTGTGGATATCCTCGGGCTGTTTGCCGATGACCCCGAAACGCATGGCGTGGTGTTGATCGGAGAAATCGGCGGCAGCGATGAAGAGGCTGCCGCGGCCTATATCAAGGCGGGTTTTCCAAAACCCGTGTTGGGGTTTGTCGCGGGGCTCACCGCCCCTCCGGGAAAGCGCATGGGTCACGCAGGGGCCATCATTTCCGGGGGGGCAGGCACGGCCAAAGAAAAGATCGCCGCCATGCGCGATGGCGGAATCCATGTGGTGGAGCACCTGGGAGCGCTGGGCAGGGAAGCGAAGGCCGTATTTGCGGGCCAACACTAAATAGTAGAAAGGGGGAGTCGGAAATATGAGTCCAATGACCAAGACTGTTGAAGGAAACGAAGCTGCCGCCCACGTGGCGTATGCCATGAGCGAGGTGGCCGCCATTTACCCGATCACACCCTCGAGCAGCATGGGCGAGTACTGTGATGAGTGGGCGGCTTACGGCCGGAAGAACATTTTTGGCCAGGTTCTCAAGGTCATGGAGATGCAGTCGGAGGCGGGCGCCGCCGGCGCCGTTCACGGGGCTCTCTCCGCGGGCACCCTGTCCACGACCTTTACCGCCTCTCAGGGGCTTCTGCTCATGATTCCCAATATGTATAAGATCGCCGGTGAAATCATGCCCGCGGTTTTTCATGTGTCGGCCCGAGCCGTCGCCGGGCATGCCCTTTCCATCTTCGGGGATCATTCGGATATCAATGCCGTGAAGCAGGCGGGCTTTTCCCTGCTTTCCTCCGCATCGGTTCAGGAGGTCATGGATCTGGCCCTGGTGGCCCATCTTTCCAGCATACGGGCCAGCCTGCCCTTTATCCATTTTTTTGATGGATTCAGGACGTCCATGGAGATCCAGAAGATCGAGTTCATCGATTATGAAGACATGGCAACCCTGGTGGACTATGAGGCCGTTGAGGAATTCAGGGCCCGGTGCATGAATCCCGAATATCCCCAGTTGCGGGGAACGGCGCAAAACCCGGATATTTTCTTCCAGAACCGGGAAGGTTGCAATCCTTTTTACGATGCCATTGCAAACATCGTTCATGAGGAAATGCAAAAAGTAGGCGCTTTGGTCGGCCGGTCCTACAATCTTTTTGACTACGTGGGGGATCCTGAAGCGGACAGGGTGATCGTGTCCATGGCTTCGAGCTGTGACGTCATCGAAGAGACCGTGAACCATCTCAATGGCCTGGGAGAAAGGGTGGGCCTGGTCAAGGTCCGGCTGTATCTTCCTTTTTCGAAAGACCATTTCCTCAGGGCCATGCCGGCGACTGCCGGGAGCATCGCGGTGCTGGACAGGACCAAGGCGCCCGGCGCTGTGGGTGAACCGTTGTACCAGGATGTGTGCACGGTCTTTCAGGAAAGGGCGGAAACCCCTGTGATTGTGGGCGGAAGATACGGTTTGGGAAGCAAGGATTTTACACCCACCATGGTCAAGGCGGTATTCGACAATCTTCGCTCGGCGGCCCCTAAAAACCATTTTACGGTGGGCATAGTGGATGACGTGTCCTTTACGTCTCTTGATCTTGGCGAGGAAATCCATCCCACGCCCGAGGGGGTGGTGCGGTGCAAGTTCTGGGGCCTCGGCGCCGACGGAACCGTGGGGGCGAACAAGAACGCCATTAAAATCATCGGCGAGAACACGGACATGTTTGCCCAGGCCTACTTTTCCTACGACGCCAAAAAATCGGGAGGCATTACCATTTCCCATCTGCGGTTTTCGCCCCATAAAATTCAGTCGCCCTACCTGTTGACCCAGTCGGATTTTATCGCCTGCCACAACCCTGCGTTCGTGCATCAATATGATCTTTTGGACGGTATCCGGGAAGGCGGCGCCTTCCTGCTCAACTCGCCATGGTCCCAAAAAGACATGGAGACGAATCTGCCGGATCACCTGAAGCGGATCATTGCCCAGAGAAAGTTGGACTTCTACAATATTGACGCCGGCAAGATCGCCGCCCAGGTGGGACTGGGGGGGCGCATCAACATGGTGATGCAGGCGGCGTTTTTCAAGATCGCCAATGTCATTCCTCCACAAAAAGCTTTGAAATACATCAAGGACGCCATCAAGAAGACTTACGGGAAAAAGGGCGAGAAGATCGTCAAAATGAACATTGATGCCGTAGACAAGGCCGTAGACGCCTTGAAGAAGATTCCGGTGCCCAAATCGTGGACCAACGCCGGCCATGAGGCGTATCTGGACAAGGACGAACCGGAATTCGTGACCGACGTCATGAGGCCCATGCTGGCCCAGAAGGGAGACCAGCTCCCGGTGAGCGCCTTTAGCCCCGACGGCATTTTCCCTACGGCCACGACCAAGTACGAGAAACGGGGCATAGCCATCAATGTGCCGCAGTGGCTTCCCGAAAACTGCATTCAGTGCAATCAGTGTGCTTTTGTGTGTCCTCATGCCGTCATTCGGCCGGTGCTGGCTTCAGAAGAGGATCTTGCGGACGCGCCGAAGGAATTTGTCACGGTCAAAGCCAAAGGCAAGGGGTTTGAAGGGCTGCGATTTCGCATTCAAATCAGCCCGCTGGATTGCACGGGCTGCGGCAATTGCGCCGACGTCTGCCCGTCCAAGAAAAAAGCGCTGGTGATGAAGCCGTTCCTGACGCAAAAAGACGTTCAAACGGCCAACCACAGGTTTTTCACCGATTTGCCCGTTAGAGACGATGTCATGGCGCCTACCACGGTGAAGGGCAGCCAGTTCAGGCAGCCGCTTTTTGAATTTTCGGGCGCCTGCGCCGGTTGCGGAGAGACCCCCTACATCAAGGTGATTACCCAGTACTGCGGGGATCGTATGCTCATTGCCAATGCCACGGGGTGTTCTTCCATATACGGAGGATCAGCGCCCAGTTGTCCCTATACGGTCAATGAGGAAGGTCATGGTCCGGCCTGGGCGAACTCGCTTTTTGAAGACAATGCCGAGTATGGATTCGGCATGGAGCTTGGGGTCAGCCAGAGACGGGAAAAACTGGCTGATCTTATCCGCGAGGCTATCGAAACGAACATTTCAAAAGACCTGAAAGATGCCTGTCAATCCTGGCTGGACAACATGTACGACGGAGAAAAATCCAAAGAGTACGGCCGCAAACTGGAGGAACTGGTCGAGCTGGAAATGATCAACGGGGCGGATTCGGCCAATGCCTTGTTGTGCGAGATCCTGGATCGCAGCGATTATCTTACGAAAAAGTCCATCTGGATCGTCGGCGGTGATGGTTGGGCCTACGACATCGGCTATGGGGGGCTGGACCATGTTATTGCTCAAGGCCGGGATGTGAACATCCTGGTCCTGGACACCGAGGTCTATTCCAATACGGGCGGGCAGGCCTCCAAATCCACGCCCACCGGCGCGGTGGCCAAATTTGCAGCCGCAGGCAAGCCGGTTCGGAAAAAAGACATGGGCAGGATGGCCATGACGTACGGTTACGTGTACGTGGCCTCCGTGTCCATGGGGGCCAACAAAAATCAGTTCATGAAGGCTTTGGTGGAGGCGGAAACCTATCCGGGTCCCTCGTTGATCATAGCCTATTCGCCTTGCATCAATCACGGCATCAATATGGGCCGCAGCCAGGCGGAGGAAAAGAAGGCGGTGGATTGCGGGTACTGGACCCTGTATCGATTTGATCCGAGACGAAAAGACGCCGGTGACAATCCCCTTGTCCTGGATTCGAAAGCGCCTGAGGGCGATTTTCAGGAATTCCTGATGGGAGAGGTACGCTATTCGAGCCTTACGAGGACATTCCCGGAGAGTGCAAAAAAACTCTTCCAGAAGGCCGAGCAGGATGCCAAGGAGCGCTATGAAACCTACAAACTGATGGCGGGAGCCGGGGCGGAAAAGCCATCAGAAGATGGGGAGGCCCAAGACTAGGTGGACGGTCAAGGCGCCACAGCCATGGTTTTGTTTATGTGAGTAGGCCGCCCGGGATTGCCACCTGGGCGGCCTTTTTGGTCATT
>CAYSGJ010000116.1:0-18030 GCA_964430705.1 uncultured Desulfobacterales bacterium
TCGGCTACGCCGAACCCTTAACAACACAGCAGATGCAGCATACTCGGCTTTCCTGAAGGGTAAGAAACATGGACGTTTTTCTCCGTTCTCTGGATGTCACCAATAGTGAATTCGACAACATTGCTCAAAACGCGCTGAAACATTTATCAGTATTGCTTTTTAACTGATTCTGACATGTTTCTTATACAACATTGGGGTTATCCATGTCGTAACCGTGTGGCGCCTTGAAGCCCTAAGGTTTTCAAGGGGCTGAAGTTTTACGCAACATCGACTTTGAACAAGAAACGGCAGGCATATGCACAGCTCCTCTCGACACGCGCAAGAAAAAAAGGGACCCTGCAGGGCCAAGCGTTTTTTCCGGTTGTTTGGTGTCGGCGCCACATTGTCGATGATATTTTTTTTGTTGCTGCCTTGCGGTCATGTCTTATCCGATGACGCTACGTCCATCTTTCAGGTCTTGGACAAGGTGCAGCAGCGCTACAATGTGGCCGACTTTGAAGCGGACTTCACCCAGAGTTCACGGCTGGATGCCGTGGGAATCTTGGACACGGCGCAGGGGCATGTCGCATTCAGACCTCCGGACATGATGCGCTGGCATTACAAGACTCCCGACGAGTATTTTATTATTGCCGATGCCGAAAACGTGTGGATCTATCAGCCGACGGATAACCAAGTGATGGTTGGTAGGGCTGCAGACTACTTCGGAGGTAAGAAGTTTACGGATTTTTTTGCCGAGCCCAAGAAACTGCTGAACGATTTTGACGTGCAATGGGCGCCGGCCCAACTTCAGGCAGATGAGTCTTACGTTTTGAGGCTTTTTCCGCGGAACAGCGAACCGAACCTGGCAGAGGTTTTTCTGTTTGTGTCGAAGACGACGTTCGACATCTATAAGGTTCTTATTTTCAATGCTTCGGGAGATCAAACGACCCTTCGGTTTTCAGGTTTCAAATTTGATCAAGGACTCGATCGGTCGCTGTTTGAATTCAAGATACCCAAAGGGGCCGATGTGATGCATCTGGATGCGCCCTAGGGCAGCAAGGAAAAGCATGGATTTATTCAAAGCGCAGCACTTGAAATTCGGATGTTGGTAACGGTGTGCCGCCTTGAAATCCGACGCCCCCTGAAACCCTGGGGGTTTTCAATGGGCTGAAATTTTACGGATATCGAAATTTGAATTTGCCTAAGTTTCGATAGTTTCCGGTTGGGTGTTCGATGTGAAAGAAGACATTGCTGAGGAAATTAGAAGACTGGCCAAGGAGCGAAAGGCCGTTTTGCTTGCCCACAATTATCAACGTCCTGAAGTTCAGGACATAGCCGACTTGACGGGCGATTCTTTGGAATTGAGCATGAAGGCGGCCAAGACGGATGCGGAGGTGATTGTTTTTTGTGGGGTCCACTTCATGGCTGAGACCGCTTCAATCGTGTCGCCGGAAAAGACGGTCCTTATTCCTCGCAGGGATGCGGGCTGCCCTATGGCACACATGATAACCCCCAAATCCCTAAAAGAGAGGCTCTCCACACTCGGCCTCATGCCCGTGGTAACCTATGTTAACTCTACTGCTGCGGTGAAAGCGCTTTCCACAATTTGCTGTACTTCGGCCAATGCGGTCGCCGTGGTTAATAGCTTGGAGGAAAAAGAACTCCTCATGACACCCGACAGAAATCTTGCCCGGTATGTTGCATCCAAGACCGACAAAAAGATTCATTTCTGGAATGGTTTCTGTCCCATTCATGACCGACTCAGGGCACAGGATGTTCGAGCGGCCAAGCAAGCCCATCCGGATGCCTTGTTTATGGCTCATCCAGAGTGCCGTCCGGAGGTTTTGGCATTGGCTGATGCGGTTTTGAGTACCTCCGGGATGCTTAGATTTGCCGGAGAGTCGCCGGCCCGATCATTCATCGTCGGCACGGAAGAAGGATTGATTCATCCCTTGCAGCGGGCGAATCCCGACAGTCGGTTTTACAGCGTTTCAGACATGATGCTGTGTGAGGACATGAAGAAGACGACCCTCGAGGACGTTCTCAGGTCTTTGCGGTCTATGACGCATGAAGTCAAAGTGCCTGAAGATATTCGGGTAAATGCGGTGATGGCTGTGCGAAAAATGCTCTCAATATCAAAAAGTTGAAAGCCCTGTGTTTTTTGCCCGCTTATCCGCCTTTGCCGGGGATGCGGCGGATCACCGCGTCATAGCCGGAGGCGAAGACGGGTCTTTTTATGGGACCACGGTATACCCGTGGGGCTCCATATGGGGGTTAACCTTCACCGAGGCCCTCAAGGGTTTCATCAGAGATATCAAAATTGGAATAAGCCTTTTGCACATCGTCTGAATCTTCCAGCCCATCCATGAGACGAAGCATTTGTTCGGCTTCTTTTCCTTCAAGTTCGACCGTGGTTTTCGGCAGCATGGTGATTTCAGCGACGACACACTGGAGCCCCTTGGTGTCCAAAGCCTTTTTCACAGAGTCAAAATCCTCCGGTTCGGTTATCACTTCAAAGATGTTTTCCTCGTCCCGAATATCCTCCGCTCCGGCCTCCAGTGCTACCTCCATGAGGACTTCTTCGTTTACGGTGCTTTTCTCAAGTACAAGGAACCCTTTGTTGTCAAACATCCAAGCTACGCATCCGGCTTCTCCCAAGTTCCCGCCGGATTTGGTGAAGATATGCCGGACATCGGCCACGGTCCGATTCTTGTTGTCTGTCAAAGATTCGACGAGGACCGCTGCTCCACCGGGACCATATCCTTCATAGATCACTTCTTCGTAGGCAACGCCTTCGAGCTCTCCCGTGCCTTTTTTAATGGCCCTTTCAATATTGTCCTTGGGCATATTTTCCGATTTTGCAGCAGCAATGGCCGTTCGGAGACGGGGGTTGGCATCAGGGTCGCCTCCACCAAAACGGGCGGCCACGGTGATCTCTTTAATAAGCTTGGTAAAGACTTTTCCCCGCTTGGCGTCTGTTGCGCCCTTTTTTCTTTTTATTGTGCTCCACTTCGAATGTCCGGACATAAGAAGCCTCCTTAGCCGTTCAATGAACCCGGGGTTCGCTTTTTCCCTAAGGCGATGATGTAGATTTCTTTGCTTGCCTTTCTGATGCTTTTGGGTCTGAGGTGAACGACCCGGGCAAAAAAGCCTTTGGTTCGGTTCGAGAAATCCTTGAAATCAGGACCATGGAATATCTTGCAGACAAAAGTCCCTTTTGGTTTTAATACTCCTAACGCCATAGTCAGGGCGGATTCGCAGAGCTGTAAGGATTGTTGCGCATCTACGATTTTGTTGCCTGTGGTGGACGGCGCCATATCGCTCAGCACCACATCGAAGGGCTCGCCCAGGGCTTCCAACAATGGTCCATCCCTTTGTACAACATTGTATCTTACAAATCGTGTGTTGGCCGGAAGGACGATAGATATCGGTTCGAGATCCACCCCTACAACCCGACCTCCGGGTCCTACGGTCTGGGAGGAAAAGAGCAGCCATGAGCCCGGGCTGCAGCCCAGATCGAGCACCCGGTTTCCTCGTTTCAAGACATGAAAACGTGCCTGTATCTCTTTCAGCTTGAATACCGAACGGGCTGGATACCCATTTTTTTTGGCTCTTACAGTATGAGAATCACGCCATGTATGAGATTTCAATGTAACGCGTATATAGCAGCAAATCGATCTTTTTCAAGTCAAAAGAGCAGGTCAACGAGTTGTGATACGGTGCCGATGCCGATCAACTCCATGGCGCCGGTTTTCTTAAGGCCCTTGAGGTTGTCTTGAGGCAGAAAGCATCGCTTTAAGCCCATCTTATTTGCTTCGTGCACTCTGGGCTCGACTCGGTTGATGGCCCGCACTTCGCCGGTCAATCCGATTTCGCCCAGCATGACCGGGCGATCCGCGACGGGCTTGTCAAAAAAACTGGAGGCGATGGCGGTGACGATTGCCAGATCAGTTGCCGGCTCATCGGTCTTGACGCCGCCGACCACATTGACGAAGATATCGTCGTTCATCAACGCCAGGCCCAGTTTTTTTTCCATGACGGCAACAAGCAATGATACCCGGTTGTAGTCGACTCCGAGGACGGTCCTGCGAGGAGTCCCAAGGCCGGACCTGGAAACAAGAGCCTGAATTTCCAAAAGAATAGGCCTCGAGCCTTCAATGCTCGCCGTGACTACGGAACCGGGGACAACGTGTTGTCGTTCTGGCAGGAAGACCGACGATGGATTGGGCACTTCTCGAAGGCCCTGGTCCATCATTTCAAAGACCCCGATTTCGTTTGTAGAACCAAACCGGTTCTTCACGGCACGCAGTATTCGAAAAACGTTGTTCCGGCCACCCTCGAAATAAAGCACTGTGTCGACCATGTGTTCCAGAAGCCTGGGGCCGGCTATGGCGCCGTCTTTGGTTACGTGTCCGACAAGAAAGATGGAAATGCCGGTCTGTTTCGCCAAGAACATCAGATGCATGGTGGCTTCGCGGACCTGACTGACGCTGCCGGGAGCGGAGGTCAGGTCGGAAGTAAATAGGGTCTGGACCGAATCAACGACCATAACCTGAGGTGAAACCTCGTCCGCCATGGCTCGAATGGAAGAAAGATTCGTTTCTGAGACGACCCACAAGCCTTGGGCTTTGGAATGAAGCCGGTCGCTGCGCATCTTGATTTGTTGTACCGATTCCTCCCCGGAAATGTACAAGGTCTTTTGTTCGCGAGTCGATAACCGACACAACACTTGAAGCATCAGTGTGGATTTGCCGATACCAGGATCTCCGCCGATGAGGATGAGGGAACCCGGCACGATGCCTCCGCCCAGGACCCGGTCAAACTCCCCCAGTCCGGTAGTGATGCGGCCGGCTTGAACGATTTCCACAGAATCGATGGGTGTGGCGCGCAGTGGCTCCGCCGTGGAGGTCCTGCTTCCGGGAATCTTTCGGTGTAGCGGCTCTTCGGCCAGGCTGTTCCACTTACCGCAGTCAGGACACCGCCCCATCCATTTTGGTGTCTGATATCCACAATGCTGACAGGAGAAAACGGTTTTTCCTTGGTTCATGTGATTTCGTTCCCAGGGGCCCGGTTTGCAGCCTGACTTTGAGCCCACGCCAAAGACAGATGACTCTTCCGGTTAAAGCGTACTTCTTCAATCCTCCACGAAGTCGGGTGTTTTGGTGTCAACCGGCAAACTCGGCAGCCGGTGGATCTGGGATCAGACGTGGGCCTTGCACTTCCGGCAGTAACCGAATACTTCTAATTTGTGGCCTTCCACCTGGAAATCGTATTTTTTTGCAAGTCTTATTTCCACCTCTTGCATGGTTGTTTCACTAAATTCTACTGTTATTCCGCATGCAATGCATCGAAGGTGGCAATGGTGCTCGTGACCGTAAATGTGTTCGTAGTGAAGATGTCCATTTTCGAAATAGGCTTCTTGGATCAATCCGGACTCGAGCAACAAGGGAATGAGGCGATAGATGGACGGCTTGGAGACCTTTTTGTTCTTTTTCCTTAAACGCAAATACAGCTCTTCTACATCAAAGTGGTCATGGGTGGCAAATATCTCTTCAATAATGTTTTCCCGTTCAGGGGTATTACGAAGCCCCTTGTTTCGAATGAATTTTCTGAAAACCTCGATTTCGTTTCCCATTGGTTTGTCTCTGGCAACCCCCCATATCCTGTAACAGTCTCGCATAGCCGTGTCAACGGGCAACCGGTGTTTTCGAAATGCGCTTGACGATGGCCGGGAATCGTCATATATATGAATATATGTTCATATAATGAGGAGCGCGCGTGGCTTTCAAAAGGACACAGGTCGTGGAAGAGGATGAATGTCCGGTTCGCATCATTCATCCGGACAAAGTCGCTAAGGCACGAAGTGAAGCGATGTCGGAGCAAGATGTCGGGCGAATCGTTCAAACCTACAAGGCCCTTTCCGATCCTACGAGGCTGCAAATCCTGTTGGCCCTAAGAAGGCAGGAAATGTGCGTATGCGATTTGGCTGCTTTTTTGGGCATCAGTGAATCCGCCGTATCGCACCAGATGCGACGACTCAGAGACCTGGCTTTGGTGAAAAGCCGTCGCGAAGGGCAGGTTCTTTATTACGTTTTTAACGATCACCATATTGGGGACCTTATACGACTCAGCCTGCAACACATCGGTCTAAAAAAAATGCGGGAGTAGGGGGCGTTTTGGCATGGGCTTTTTGATACAGGTATTGATGGAGGCATGGAAACTTTTTCTGAGCTCGGCCATCTATGTGATTTTCGGAATGATGGCAGCCGGACTTCTGAGGGTGTTTTTTAATCCGTCCACCGTGGCTCACCATCTGGGCAGGGGCAGATTCCTTTCCGTGGTGAAAGCCGCCTTGTTCGGCATTCCCATACCGCTGTGATCCTGTGGCGTGCTGCCGGCGGCGGCATCGCTGAAAAAACAGGGGGCCAACAATGGCGCCACCACGGCCTTTTTGATTTCCACGCCCGAGTCCGGTGTCGATTCCATAGCCTTGACCTATGCCCTGCTGGATCCCATTATGACCGTTGCAAGGCCTGTGGCCGCCTTTATTACTGCGGCAGTGGCAGGGCTTGCAGAGAATGTGATCGGCCATGAGGTCAAAGACGTCCCCGCGGCTCCGGATCTGAGTTGTCCCATAGATGGTTGTTGCGACGGCGTCGATTGTCCTCCCAAACAACACCGCAATCACCATAGTTTTTCTGAAAAGGTCGGAGCCGGGTTCGGATTTGCCTTCGGGGAGTTGTGGGCTGATATTGCTTCGTGGTTTTTCGTGGGGCTGATCCTGGCCGGGGCGATCACGGTCTTGGCGCCGGATAACTTGATGACCCGCTATCTCGGCGGTGGGCTTGATTCTATGCTCATTATGCTGGTGGCCGGCATTCCTATGTACATCTGCGCAACGGCCTCGACGCCTGTTGCAGCAGCGCTGATTCTCAAAGGGGTCAGCCCGGGTGCGGCGCTTGTGTTTCTTCTGGTGGGACCCACGACGAATATTACCTCCCTGACGGTTGTCGTTAAGATATTGGGAAAGAGAGCAACCGCGCTTTATCTTTCCTTTGTTGCCCTGCTGGGTGTCGCCTTTGGGTTGCTGGTGGACCGTGTCTACATGGTTTTCGGCCTTTCACCCCAGGCCCTCGCCGGGCAGGCGGCAGAGATTATCCCCGATTGGGCCCAACTTGCAGGGGCGTTTTTATTGCTGGCTTTGTCCATCAGGCCCTGCTGGCGAGCGTGTGGATCTCTTTTTGGCAGAAGCAAAGGGAGAGTTGCGAGGACCGACGGTCACTTGGATGGCCACACGAAGTCCGACTCCATGCCAAACTCCCGGGGTGTCTGTGGGTGCGATGAATGCAGCGCGGTTTCTGGTGAGCCGGGCGATCGGTCGGCGTGACGATCCCAGTGTTGAGTCAATTTGAAGGCTCCCCGCGGCAAGCTACGGGAAATGTTTCGTTTGGAGGCGGCGCTTTGTGTTACTGCGAGGAAAACAACGCATTTTTATATACGCTTGCCAACCCCGCCGCAAGCAGCGGACAATGTGCCGCTGTCATCAGACAGCCTCGATCGTTGAGGGCGGTTTGGGCGCAATATGATAGGTAACGCTGACAATGCCGGGGACATCCCGGATAATCTCGGCGGCAAGCCTTTCGAGGATATCAAACGAAAGCGGTGTTGGCGTCGCGGTCCGCGCGTCCGTGCTCTCCCAGCAGCGAACTTCTATTTGCTGACCGAAATCACGCTTGCCGTTGCGCATTCCGGTTACGCGGTCTTTATGAAGGATTGCCATGTACTGGAATGCGCCTGTGTCTTTAAGCAACCGTTCGACAACCACGGTTGCTCTACGCACCGTTTCAATACGTTCCGGGGTCACCTCTCCAATGACGCGTGCTGATAGTGCGGGTCCGGGAAACGGGATGCGTTGAAACAGCTCTTTTGGAAGCCCGAGTGACATGCCGATCTTTCTGACACCGTCCTTGCGCAGCTGAATAAGCGGCTCTATGATATGATAGCCGAAAGTTTCTTGAGGATTGATTCCGAGTTGCTCAAACACATTGTGCTGCCGTTTAATCCCGGCGACAGTCTCGTCTACATCCGTCAAGATGGTTCCCTGGAGCAGATGTTTGGCCCCGCTTTCTTTGACGATATGCCCAAATACCTTTCTGTAAAAGGTTTCGGTTATGGCCCCACGTTTTTGTTCGGGGTCTGCGATTCCTTTGAGTGCTGAAAAAAATTCTTCGCGTGCATCGATGACTTCAACTGCAACGCCGAGCTTTTGGAAAAGATCTGCGACCTGTTCAGGCTCTCCCCGGCGCATAAGGCCGTTTTCGACAAACACGGTCTTAAGACGTTTATCCAGGGCCCTGTGCCCGAGCATGGTGACTGTGGACGAATCCACGCCCCCCGAGAGGGCGTTTATGGCCATTCCATCTCCAACGATGTCTTGGATTTCCTTGACCTTGTCTTGGATAAAGGACTCAGCATTAAGCTCCTGTGCGGGAATTTCTTCAATCATGCGGTAGTCTCCTGTTCTGCAACTTTTTGGTTCTTATACCCCGTCAACCTGAATAACCAAGCAAGTGACGCCCAATCAACAGCATAGGGGTTTTGATTGTTTCAGACAAAACGCCCGGATCTATTTGTCGGTATTCTTGGGAGAATCTTGGTCATGTTGGGTCTGGGTTGCTATCGGCTCCTCAACTTCCAGCCCGAGTGCCTTTGCGCGTTTTATCCATTGTTGTCGTGCGAGAAGCTGCATATCCACGACCTTGTCCACCTCATCTACAATCTCCAGGCCCAGTAGGGTCTCAACCACGTCTTCGAGCGTTACCAAACCTTTTGTCTCCCCGTATTCGCCGACAACCAGTGCGATATGCACCCGACGATCGAGCATTAGCTCTAAAAGATTAAACAGCTTCATCTTCTCAATGATAATCGGAATGTCCCGTTTAAACCCGTCAAGTCGCGTCTTGCCATGGCCCTCTGACTTGGCCCGCAGCAAGTCATCCTTCAAAATGAAACCTGAAATTTCGTCGATATCCGTCCGATATAACGGCAATCGTGAAAATGGAGTATTGGATTTAAGATCCAGCGCTTCGGCAACCGTCATGTCTTGTTGAAGTGCTGAAATCACCGGACGCGGCGTCATGATATCCTTGGCCTGCAGTGCCCCGAATCGCAAAAGATTCCGAATCATACGGGACTCGGATTCGTTGATTTGACCGGTCTCTTCTCCGATAATCGCCATGGCCGCCAACTCGTTGCGACTGATCACATGCGCACTTTTTTTACGAACGATAAGCCTTATCAATCGTTCCGACAGCAGTATCAGTGGATACAGGATAAAAATAAGGCTGCGCACGAACAGCGCCGTTGCGCCGGCGAGCTTATGCCAATAGACGGCGCCCAACGTTTTAGGAATGATCTCCGTCAAAAAAAGGATCGACAGCGTTATGATCGTCGAAAAGAGGCCGAACCAGTAACTGCCGAAAATCACGGTAGCCTTTGCTCCTGCACCGATCGCCCCGAGCGTATGGGCAATTGTGTTCAAAGTCAAAATGGCTGCCAGCGATCGGTCGACATTGTCCTGTCTCAATCGTTTCAAAATGGCTGCCTTCCCTGGTTTGTCCTTTTGGAGTTCTGCGACGTACGACGGTGTAATGCTCAACAGCACCGATTCCGCCACCGAACAGAGAAACGAAAAGACCAGGGCCATGGATACATACATCACCAGCAGGAAGACATCCGAGCCCGTAAAATCGGTGGTGGGTGCTCCCGTGTTTGTCACTCCGGCCGCCAATGCCGGAGCCCCCGCTGTTTGAACAAAAATGAAGAGGACTAAACAACCGAACCGATTATGAATAAACCTTGCCATATTCAGTGAGTTCCTTGATCCCATCGATGGAAGACAGGGTGAGGTCATCGCCTACTGGTTACGGCTTCACGTCGATGGCCTCATTGGTATTTACCGTTTTCCACAGGACTCGTCCTGTTTTTGAAATTATTGCTCTAAGCCTTATAGATCTTCAGTGTGCTCATGTAGACGTAAATCTGCAAAAATCGCTGTGAGGATCGCCGGCTCAGTACTTTCGATGGCGGATGATATTAAAAATAAGCCAAAGGCCCAGCAATCCCGAGATGATATATCCAATAACGCCAAGCGCAGGAAATCCGAACAGGAAAGGACCGATCCCGGTTGTAATGATCATCGAAGAGCCGATAATCATGGCGGCCGTAATGATGGCAAAGCTTAATCGGTTGGTAATATTGCCGAGGGTATTTCTCAGGCCGGCAAGGTTTTCGTGCCTGAATCCCAGTATGAGCTCTCCCTTGGCCGCCTTGTTCAGAATCGTTTCCATGCGTTTCGGCAGCGCTTGCTGTAAACTGAAAAAGTGGGACAGGGCGAACCGGAAGTTGCGCCAAAGTGCTTCCGGCTTGAAGCGTTTTACCGCAAGTCTGGAAATTTGTTCTTTGGCTTCCAGGACGATATTCAGGTCGGGATAAATGAAGCGGGCTGTGCCTTCAGCCGAGACCAGCGCCTTTATCATAATGACGAGGTCGGGAGGCAATCTCAAACGGTGTGTCCTCAAGAGTTCGGTGACGGCCATGAGCAATTGTCCCATATTCATGTCTTTGATCGGCACGGCATAATAGGAATCCAGAATGTCAAGGAGTTCTCTTTCCAAACTCCTGTGATCGACAGCGGTGCCCGCACTGCTTATGCGTAAAAGGGCATGCACCATGGCCTCGCTGTCTTTATGCACAATCGATTTCATAAGATCAATGAGTTCGTAGCGATCCCTTTCGGAAATACGGCCTGTCATCCCCCAATCTATCAGGCAGATGCGTTCATCCTTGGTGATTAACAAATTCCCGGGATGTGGATCTGCATGGAAAAAGCCATCCTCAAAGATCTGTTTTATCGCAGCCCTCAGACCTTGTTTTGCGAGCGCTTCCGGATTGTTGAGTGCTTCGGTCTTAAAATCTTTTACGTTCGTCCCCTGGACGTATTCCATGGCCAAAAGATGCGGCGTGCAATACTCTTCATAGACCTCGGGTATGGCGATTTCCGAGTTTTCACCGGCATAGGCCCTTGCTATTTTCATGTTGCGCGCTTCTCTTTTGAAGTCAAGTTCATGCAAAAGTATTCTTCTGATGACCCGGACGAGGTTCGGCAGGTCATAGCTTTTCAGGTAATCAACACGCTCGTGGAGTTGACCGGCCACGGCCCCCAAAATGTCCAGGTCCTTCTCCATTTTCGAGCGAATGCCCGGGCGCTGCACCTTGATGGATGCGATACGACCGTCCGTTTTGAAGACGCCTCTATGCACCTGGGAGATGGAGGCCGCTGCCAACGGCTCCGCATCGAAAATAGAAAAGGTTTCTTCCAGGGCCTGCCCGGTCCACTTTTCTATCGCCTCTTTAATCTGCGAGAATTCTACAGAGGCGACTTCATCCTGAAGTTTGCTGAGTTCATCAATTAATGGAGGCGGGAGCAAGTCGGGTCTGAGGCTCATGATCTGCCCGAATTTGACAAAAGTCGGCCCCAGATCTTCGAGGGCGCAACGGATTCTCTCAAAGGTGCCCAGTTCATGATCTGCTCTATGGATTTTTTGGATAAGCCCTATGCCTGATATGTCCAGACGATCGACCAAATCGTCAAACCCGTACTTTATAAGAATGACTGCAATATCTTTAAAACGCCCGAGGCTCATCAATGTCTTTATGTCCATTTGGTTAGCCTTCCTTTTTGGCGCTGATTTCTTTTTCCAGGGTTTCGAGGCGCTTTTCAAGCTTTTTCACTTCGGATTTAAGGGCATACAAGTCCTTTTTGCCGGCAATATCCAGGTTGTCGATACCCGATCGAATTGCCTTTGCAAAAGACGCTTCCAGCTCCGACCATTGTCGGGTTCCGGTCGCAAATAATTCATCTACCAAATCCTGTGCTTCTTCCTTGGAAAGTTTGGCGTCTTCCACCAGTTTCCGGGTCGCCTCTTCTGCTTTTTCTCTGGTCAGCAGGACTGCCCCGAAGCCGGAAAGCAAGCCTTTTCGGATTTCTTCGAGCATCTATATTCCTCCTTAAAAATTGCATGTTGTCGACACTGGATATCCGCCGGCAATTGTGGGCTTTTTCTCGGGGTTGCCGCCATGAATTCCTTTTGTCGCTTTTCTCGGCCGCCGGATTGTAAAAAATTCTTGGCGTGTCCGTGAAATCGCCAAAGCGTTGATCTCGGGGAAAAATTACATGAAATCATTCATGTTTTCAACCATACAATCCTTTAATTCCAAGAATCTTGAAAACAAGTCAATGATTTCCGCACGATGGAGGATTTTTCGCAGCTTGTTGCAGGGAACTTCAAACCGGCTTTTTTAGATTCTTCTTGCCATTTCTGTCCCGCCCATTGTAGATCCTTGCCACGAAAACTTCTGCCGTGAAAGATGGATGATCACATGACCAAGGTATGCGTGCTGGCCAGTGGGAGTAAAGGAAACGCCATTTATGTCGCCCACCAGGACACGGCTGTTCTGATTGACGCCGGCATGTCGGGTGTCGAGATTCAAAGGCGACTTCGTTCCAGGCAAATCGATCCGGATGGGCTGGACGCCATTGTGGTTTCTCATGAACACGCGGATCACATCCGGGGCGTTGGGGTCATGTCCCGGCGTTTCAAGCTTCCGGTCTATATCAACGTGCCGACCTTTAGAGCCATTAACGGCCGGCTTGGTGTCTTAAGCGATGTCAGGCATTTTGACGGCGGTACCGCCTTCAAGGTCGGCAGCCTGACTATTCGTCCCTTCACCCTTTCTCACGATGCCGCCGATCCTGTGGGTTTTACCATTTGCAGCAATGGCAGCAAAATTGGGATTGCCACGGATCTCGGCGTGGCAACGCGATTGGTTGGTCATCATCTTACAGAATGCAGCCTGCTGGTTTTGGAAGCCAACCATGACGTGAAAATGCTGGAAAATGGTCCCTATCCCTGGGAACTCAAACAGCGCATTCGAAGCCGGCTCGGACATCTTTCCAATGAGGCATCCCGGGATCTTTTGAGGCAGGTATGCGGCCCTCAGCTCCAACACGTGATCCTGGCCCACCTGAGCGAAACCAACAACCGGCCGGACCAGGCGTTGTCTGTTGTCGGCGAGGCCGCGGGTCTTTATAAAACACAGTGCATTCCAGCCTGTCAGGAAAAGGCCGGCGAGACGATTACCCTGCTCCCTGTAGTGTCCTGCTGATTTGCTCCTGATCTTGTGGCGCCGGGGTCTTGCCATCTTGATACAGACGGCCCAAATCTACTGCCAAAAAACGAAAAACCAATCATTGGGCGTGCAATTGCGGGAAGTTATCTGACAAGGCCTGTTGAAATCTTTGCATCGCTTTTGAGCAAAGATGAATGCGCCCGTGTCGGGTCGGCATGAACAAGCACGGGACATGGGTTAATTGCCGTTAAAACGGACGAATACCTTACCTTTAAAAAGTGCGTCAACCTGGGTGAAGACATGGTGGCAAATAAGGCCCATTTGTGTGCCGATTTCTTCGGCGCACGCGACGGCTTCTTCGTCTGGAACGTCGATGTCTATATATTCCGACGTCATGCCGTTTCCTACACTGCCGTGGTGTTGTTTCACCACAGACCGAATGACGGCAAGCGACAAAGCGCGAAGCCTGGCTTTCTCGCTGGCCAAGATTTCGGTCGCCTCGTCGTCCGTCTTGTCGCAGGATTGGTCTTTGGGTATCATCGAAACCCCCTGGTGTTTTTGCATGTTTCTTTCTTTCACATCGGCATGTCGGAAAAAAACTGGAGCTTTTTGAAAGCCGCCCAACTACCATGGACCTGCGGGCCATAACAAAAATTGTTTCATCCGGTTAAAGCGTACTCCTTCAATCCTCCACGAAGTCAGGTGTTTTGGTGTCAACCGGCAAACTGTCTGAGCGAATTAGAGCGCGTTGGGGCGGGCCCAATCCATGCGTACGGCAACAGGGTAAACGGGTCGCTCTTTTCGGTCCTTTGATGTTACCGGCTTCGATCAGGTTCGCCCCTACGCGCTCTTATGAGCGAGTTTTTGCTTGTTGATACCAAAATAGCCGACTGTTGACACACACGGCTATCCCTCAAGTATGCTTTAACCGGATGAACCCAAAAATTGAAAGCGCGGAGTTTGGTAAAATTCTGCAAAAGATATGAAGGTCGCCTGCCGGAGGCGGGACTTCAGGCGTAGTCGTTTACCAGTATCCCTTTTTCAAAACAGACGGTATTGTTCGATGGTGGGGAAAAAAAAGGGCCTCGATCCGCAATAATATTTCCCTCATTTTCCTTTTGAATGGATGGAGTGCAGGCACAGTCCTTTCGGGGGGCGCGGGTCTTTGCAATAGGATAAATAAGCGCCTCCCGAGAAGATTTCAGTTTCATGTCTCTCCCTTGCAGCTACTCGTTCTTTTTGACAAGATCGCCCGTCCCGGTTACCTGTTACGGACTTGTCGCCATCTTATCCATCACGGATTGTGCCAACCAGTGCAAACCTAAAAAAACATTGAAAAACAAATGGTTATTAGGATTTTCCGTAAATTGGATTGGTTTGGGTTGAGACAACAAAGGTTATATAATGGGAAAATAGATGCCACCTGGTGGCAAAAAAAGCGATTTATTTTCATCCGAACCGATTTCTGCCCGGCATTTTTACCATTGATTGCGACAAGCGCTATAGCCGAGCCGGTGGATTTGGGGGGCCGTTCCCCTGTTGACATGTCGCATGTCATTCTAGTATTGTATATACCAATGAGTGGCTGAAGCCGCTTAGACTGCACAAACAAACGGTTTTTTGGAACAAATCGTGCTACGAAGGCACTTACCTGTGGGCGGACAAGTGTTTCGTAGTTTTTTTTTGGGGGGCTGCGGCTCGGAAAAAGGCCTGTTTATTGGTCGTTTTATATCCGGGTTTTTGTGCCCGGACCGTGTTATGTGATCCGGGAAAGGAATCTACACCGTGCATATTTCCGAGGGCGTGCTGTCTCCGAGTATTCTTTTGGCCGGTGCAGTGGTGACCGCGGCCGGGGTGGCCATCGGCCTGAAAGGGATGGAGCAGGAAGAAATTCCTTCCACCGGAATATTGTCCGCCGCCTTTTTTGTGGGCTCGCTGGTTCACGTTCCCATTGGGCCGGCCTCGGTGCATCTCGTGCTCAACGGCCTTTTGGGCTTGGTATTGGGATGGCGGGCATTCCCTGCTATTTTGATCGGCCTTGTTCTCCAGGGCCTCCTTTTTCAATATGGCGGCATCACAACCCTGGGGGTTAATACGATGAACATGGCGTTGCCGGCGGTAGCGGGATATTATTTGTTTGGTTGGGGTGTGAGAAAACCTTCCAGCCCATGGGTATTGGCCGTTACCGCATTTGGTTGCGGCGCTTGCGCCATTCTGCTCAGCGGTGTGATGGTGGGTTTGTCGTTGTATCTGACCGGCGAATCTTTTTTGTTGGCTGCGAAACTGGTGATCATCGCCCACTTGCCCGTCATGGTTGTGGAAGGGGCGCTGACCGTTGCTTGCGCGATGTTTTTAAAACGGGTAAAACCCGAACTTGTGGAGGGACGACATGTGCCACAGAACTAAAAAGGGCCCACGCCCACGCATCGGTATTTGCGGATGGTGGAATATCCAATTATGTGGTGCCGTTTTGGCGGGCATGCTTATGAGCGGGGCGGCCTGGGCCCATAAAGTAAACATCTTTGCCTGGGTGGAAGGGGATGCGGTTCATACCCAGAGCAAGTTCAGCGGAGGCAAACCGGCCAAGGACGCTTTGGTGGTTGTCTATGATGACACGGGTAACGAACTGCTGTCGGGCAAAACGGATGATAAAGGCGCGTTCTCTTTTCAGGCGCCCAAAAGGACCGCTTTGACGGTGGCGTTAAAGGCCTCTATGGGCCATTTGGCGGAGTGGCGCATCCCGGCAGAGGAACTCTCCGGGGCAACCTCGATGGCCGAAGGGGGCGTCAAGAGGCCTTCTGAAGCAGCTTTGGCCTCTTTGGATCGGCCATTGGCGGAAGGCCGGCATGTCGGTGGGGACCGGACTGTCGTTTTAGCGGGCGCCGGGGTGAGCCGAGAGGAGATCAAGGTGCTAATAGATGATGCTCTGGACAAAAAGCTTGCTCCGATTGTCCGGCTCCTGGCGGAATCTGTTGATCGCGGTCCGACGGTAGTCGATATTTTGGGCGGCCTGGGCTATATTGTGGGCTTGGCGGGTGTGGCGCTATATGCCGCAAATCGAAGCAGGGGCAAATAGGGCCTGCAGATGATTCAAGAAGGATTCAGGCATGAAGAGTCATTGTTCCACCGGATTGACCCGCGGGTCAAGATCCTGTGGGTCTGCTTGTTTTCTGTTGTGGTGGCTGTCTCCCAACGATTTGTCGTTCTGGTTTTCGCCTTGGTGCTGAGTCTGGGCCTTGTGCTCATGGCCAGGGTGGCGATGGGCCGGCTGACCCGACGCCTGTTGCCGGTCAATCTGTTTGTTCTTTTCCTCTGGTTCTTTTTACCCTTTACCGTTGGTGGTCATCCCGTTTTTTCCGTGGGGCCTTTGGCGGCGACACGGGAGGGGTTGCTTTACGCTATGCAGATCAGCCTGAAATCAAATGCCATCGTTATTGCCATGGTCGCTTTAACCGCCTCGACATCCATCCTCACATTAGGGCATGCCCTGCATGCGCTGAAGGTGCCCGAAAAGATTGTTTATCTGTTCTTTTTCGCATACCGATATGTTTTTGTGATACATCAGGAATACCTTCGCCTGCTGGATGCTGTGAAGGTCCGCGGGTTCAAGGCGGGAACAAATATCCATACCTATAAAACATTTGCCTATCTGGTGGGCATGCTTCTTGTCAGGAGTGCGGAACGGGCGGAACGGGTCCACAAGGCCATGTTGTGTCGCGGGTTCCGGGGGCGGTTTTACAGCCTCGAAGCGTTCTCATTTACGGCTATAGATATTTTGTGGGTGGGTATTATGTCGGCCTTCGTGTTGGTACTAGGGGTGCTGGAATGGATGAAAATAGCCTGATTGTGCATTTGCAGGATATCTGTTTTGAATATCGTGATACGGGTGTCGTTCTGGATAACGTGAACTTTTCCTTCCATCGAGGCGACAAGATCGGTGTGATGGGCGCCAATGGCAGCGGCAAAACCACGCTGCTCCATTTGATTGTTGGGCTTCTAAAACCCGCCTCCGGAACGATCGAGATCTTGGGTCGGCCTGTCAGGCATGAGAAGGATTTTGTAGCTGTGCGCAAAGCGATCGGCCTTTTGTTTCAGGATGCTGACGACCAGCTTTTCAGTCCCACGGTGTTGGAGGACGTCGCCTTCGGACCCTTGAATTTGGGCAAGAGACAAGACGAGGCCATAGGCATTGCGCGGGAAACGTTGGCGTCCTTGGGATTGGACGGTTTTGAGGGCAGGATCACCCATAAGTTGTCGGGCGGGGAAAAACGGCTTGTATCCCTTGCTACCGTTCTTGCCATGAGGCCGGAAGTATTGCTCCTCGACGAGCCGACAACGGGTTTGGACAAATCCACGGAGATAAGACTGATCCAGATCCTGAAGGGGCTCGACTGCTCTTATCTTGTGATTTCTCATGATTTGGATTTTCTGACACAAACGACCCGACAGATTGGATACTTGTCCGACGGCAAACTCACCATTGACGAAACCGTAGCCCCTCACGCCCATGTTCACACGCACAAACACGGCAAATACACGCACGAACACACGCCTGACAGGGCTGCATGCTGCAAGGCTTCGACCAACCAATAGATCGCCCAAAGCCGGACCTGTGTATGGACTTTCAACCGATGATAGAATATGTTTAACCATGCCTGTTGTTTTTAGACACAAAGGATATCGGTTCTTTTTTATTCTAATGAAGACGTACTCGCAAAAAGTCGATTTTGTGAACGACATTGAGCATTTTGGGAAAAAAGTTCCCGAGTCATTCAGCGTCAAAAATGCGAACTGTTTGAGGGCGTTAGCCCGAGTTTTTGCATTTTAGCTGAAGGGCTCGGGAGCGCCCAAAATGCTTAC
>CAYSGJ010000117.1:0-26006 GCA_964430705.1 uncultured Desulfobacterales bacterium
TGACTAATGACCAGTAGGGTGCGGGGTTTACCCCCGCCCGCAAAGGTCGGCCCGGCAACATTGCAAACGGCGGGCATAAAGCCCGACCCTACATTGGAAACGGATAACCCAATGACCAATGACTAATGACCAGTGACTATTGACCAATGACTGTTGACCAATGACCACACGTACACGCTCTACCGGCATCCGGCATCGGTCGCCCGGTCAACCAATGACCGGCGATTATGGACCGTTAAACTCAACCAACACCTGCCTGACGCAATCCACAAGGTCTTCGCGGTTGACTTCTATGCGTATGCCCGGACATACGGAATGCATGGCGTCCCAGTTTGATGGATCCGCGACAACACTGTCTATAAACGGCCACAATTTACACATGCGAGGCTTGACCGGATGAATGGTACAGACTTTATCCCAGAATATGCAGTAACCCGAAAGGCCGGTTTTGATCACGGGGCGCTTGCCCGACCACTGGCAGTAGTCTGCAATGAACGATGTCGGACGTATGTTCAAATACGCAGAGATGGCCTTGATGTCTGCTTGTGTGACATAGGTTCCCCCGTAACCCTTACAACAATCTCCACACATCCGGCATTCAAAGAAAACAGACGGATCAGACACCTTGAAGATTCTGTCTCCTTTCCAGTGCCCGGCGCAAAGTCACTTCGTCAAGATATTTGAGGTCGCTGCCCATGGGCACACCAGAGGCGATTCGCGTCACGGTCACAGGGTATCTTTCGAGAAGTCGGCAAAGGTATGACGCCGTGGCTTCGCCTTCCACATTGGTATTGGTGGCCAAGACCAGTTCGCGGATCTCGCCGTCCGCCACTCTGGCCAGTAACTCTTTGATTCTGAGGTTGTTCGGCCCAATGCCGTCAATGGGAGATATGACGCCATGGAGCACGTGGTATTGACCATGAAATGCAGCCGACTTTTCCAGGGCGACCAAGTCGCTGGGCTGTTCAACGACACACAACAGAGAACGGTCGCGATTTGTATTTCGACATAGGTTACAGGGATCCGTGTCGGCAAGCCCAAAACATGTCGAACAGAGCCGGACCTTGTCTTTGACCTCAAGGATGCTCCGGGAAAGCATTTCGGCTTCTTCTTGGGAAGACCGCAACATATGCAGCGCCAGGCGTGTGGCCGTCTTTTCTCCTATGCCTGGAAGTTTTGAAAGCTGTTTTATTAAGCGAACCAGAGACGGGGGATAATATTCCATGAGTGTAATCGTCCGTTACATAAGACCGGGGATGTTGAAACCGCCGGTCAATTTGGTCATCTCTTGTGAAACCATGTCTTGCGCTTTTTTCAACGCGTCATTGACGCCGGCAACGATCAGGTCTTCAAGCATCTGGACGTCGTCGGGGTCTACCACCTCCGGGTCCACCTTGATGGATACCACTTCCTGCTTCCCGTTGGCGACAACGCTCACCATTCCCCCTCCCACGGAAGTTTCCACAGTTCGCTCCGCCATTTCTTCTTGAAGCTTGAAGATCTTGGATTGCAGTTTTTGTGCCTGCTTCAGCATGCCTCCCATACCTTTTGTCATCATATACCTCCAACATGTCTTTATCCAAAGCCGTCTCTACAAAATTTTTACATCTACAACAGTTCCCTCAAAGACGTCAAGCGCGTCCGTGACGATAGGGTGGCCGAGGGCCTCCTTGCGAAGCCGCCTTGTCTTGTCGTTGTCTTTGTTTGTATTTGCTTCGGCATGAGTCGCGGCCTGGCGTTCCGTGAATCTGATGATCATGGGGCGGCCGAAAAACCGGCTGCAGACTTGCCGAATTTTTTCAGAATTTTTCTCGTCACGGAGTCTGGCCGAAAAAAAGGAGTTGCCGGCAACGGCAATCTCAACAAAATCTTTGCCGATCCGGCTCAAAAAAGCATTTTCCAAAAGAGGCGTAATGATCTTGCATTGCTCGTCGCAAAAACACAGCAGTTCTTTCCATGTTTGAACCAGCCGTTCAGGTTCTGTTGCGGCAGGGTCCATGCTGCGCGGCGGGTCTTGCCGGGTGGTTGTTTCAGGCGCCGGGGGCGGTTCTTCTCGACCGGGAAACGGTTTGTCGGCAGGTCTCTTGGATGTTTTGGCCAGGTGGTCCATGCCGGCTATGATCTGGTCCAGAGATACCAGGTTCTTGAGCTGCAATAGTTTCACGAAAAGGGCTTCGAGGGCGATTTTCGGTTGGGTGGAAAACCGAATGGAACTCTCTGCTTCAAATGCAACGCTGAAAATTTGATGTATGGTTTCCAAGGAAACCCTTTCGGCCTGGTCTTTCAGCAGGTCTATTTCATGGGCGGGAACCTCGATGAGGTGATACTCGCCGTCATTGAGTTTGGCGATGACAAGATGTCTGAGATGTTCAAGGAGTTGGCCGTAAAGGCGCTTCAAATCGTGGCCCTGCCTGTACAGATCGTCCAGGAGATTCAGTGCCGATACGATCCGCCCATCGAGCAGGGCGCCGCAAAGATCAAACAGTGCCTTTCGATCCACGGCCCCCAGGACTTCCAAGACCTGCTCATGGCTGATGGCGGTCTCCGAATAGGCCATGGCCTGGTCGAGCAGACTCAATGCATCCCGCATGCATCCGCCGGCTTCATGTGCCAGTAGGCCGAGACTTTCCGCGGAGATGTCGAAGGACGCCTTTCGGGAGACCTGTTCAAGATAGGCAACGACATGTTCAAGCCCGATGCGTTTGAAGTTGTGTCTCTGACATCGCGACAATATGGTGAGTGGAATCTTATGGGGTTCGGTTGTGGCGAAAAAAAACAACACATGAGGCGGCGGCTCTTCGAGTGTCTTGAGCAGGGCATTGAAGGCCGGCTCCGTGAGCATATGCACCTCGTCGATAATATAGATCTTGAACCGACTTCGGCTGGGCATGTACTTGATGTTTTCCCGCAGTTCACGGATTTCATCGATTCCTCGGTTGGAAGCCCCGTCGATTTCGAACACATCCAGGGATGTGCCTATGGTGATTTCCTTACATGACCGGCACGCGTTGCACGGCGACGGTGTGGGCCCTTCCGCACAGTTCAAAGCCTTGGCCATGATGCGCGCCACGGACGTCTTGCCGACGCCTCTCGGGCCGGAGAAAAGCAGGGCATGGGCCACCCTATCGCCTCGAATCGCGTTTTGCAGCGTTTGGGTGACATGCTCCTGGCCCACGACGTCTTCAAAGACTTGGGGGCGATGTTTTCTTGCAAGTACGAGATAGGACATAGCGCAACACGGATGGCTGATTTGTATCGGCAATAAGACATGGAATGGCGGAGAGAGAGGGATTCGAACCCTCGGTACCGCTTTTGGCAGTACACACGATTTCCAGTCGTGCTCCTTCAGCCAGCTCGGACATCTCTCCACGGCTCTACGGAACAAAGACCAATATGCCACTCAGGCTGCCAACAGTGACCCGTTGGCGGAGAGGACGGGCGGAAAACGACCAAATCCCTGTAATACCAACATGTTATAGCGCCTGACGTTGACTCAGTATAGCATACCTGTCTGACCGTTTTCAACGATAAACGTGGCCGCGAACATGGCGGAAGGGGTGGGATTCGAACCCACGGAGGAGCAAAAACCCCTCAACGGCTTTCGAGGCCGCCGCCTTCAACCGCTCAGCCACCCTTCCAAACCGAGAAACGGACAGCCCTTTATCTTCGCCCGGTTTTTGCGTTTGTACAACGACTATTTTGTTGAGGCCGTTTTCATAACCCTTTTCGCCCATGCTGTCAATATCGGCATTGGGAAAATGGATTTTGCCTTGCGCAACAGGACCCTTTTTAGTATCAAGCGCAGCATTGTATAAGCCGGGAGGGCGAATTTTAAGCTCCGGGGGAGATGACTCGGAGTGTGAATGGATGTTGTTATGGCCAAGATACTGCCTTTTAAAGGGATATTGTACGATGAGGAAAAGATCGGCGCGTTGAGGGATGTGGTCGCGCCGCCCTATGACGTGATTTCCGAGCACGACAGGCAGATGTTTTTCGAAAGGCATCCCCGGAATGTCGTTCGGCTTATTCTGAGCAAAGGCGAGCCCGGCGATACGACACAAAACAACCGATATACCCGTGCCGCCGAGTGTTTTCGTACCTGGCTGGAAAAACGGGTTTTGAAGCAGGACCCGGAACCTGCATTGTATTTGACGGAAATGGATTTCAGCAGTGATCATGAGATTCGTACCCGGCTGGGGTTTATCTGTTTGGTACAGCTCGAGGATTTTGAAAAGGGAAAAATCCTTCCCCACGAAAAGACATTTTCGGCAACCAAGGCGGATCGCCTGAGGCTTATGGAAGCATGCAATGCGAATTTCAGCCCCATATTTTCGTTGTTTTCCGATCCCGATCAATCGGTGGTCGGGCCGCTTCGGTTCTGGATGCAAGGCGTTGCACCGGATATCGATTTTGAAGAGCATGTCGGGTATCGTCACCGGCTGTGGCGCGTCAGGGACGAGACTGTTTGGCGGAGTGTTGCCGACAACCTTGCGGATAAACCGCTGTTCATTGCGGACGGACATCACCGGTATGAGACGGCGTTGAACTTCAGAAACCAAATGGTCGCAAAGACGGGTGTTTTTGATCCCAATGCCCCTTACAACTTTGTGATGATGTACTTGAACAGTATGCAAGATCCCGGACTGCTTTTGCGTCCGGTGCATCGGTTGCTTTGCCGGGTGGATCAAGCCGCCATGGATGCTTTTGTGGACAGGGCCAAAGAATGCTTTGACGTGGAGATCATGGCCGCGAACTCTATCTATGCCGGCCCGATCCGGGCGGATTTCCTCGCAAAAATCCGCGACGGGGCCGACCGGGGCGTGATAGGAGCCGTCATCCGAGAGCACAAGGCCCTGTACGTGCTTCGGGTTAAAAAGGACGTTATGGTCCATAGGTTTGGCAACACGATGCCCGGGCCTGTCAGAAAGCTTGACGTCACCATTGCTACGAAGCTTGTCTTGGAAAACATCCTGGGATTTGACGAGGCGGCTCTGGATGATGAAAAGCGCATCATGTATACCAGCCGAACCCCAAAAGCGTTTCAGGCCGTCCAAACAGGCGGGTGTGATGCGGCTTTGATCCTGAATCCCACGAGGCTGTCCCATGTGGAAGAAGTGTCCAGGGCGGGATTGATTATGCCGCGAAAATCCACCTATTTTTTTCCCAAGGTTTTGAGCGGTCTTGTCATGAACAAGATCGGCGGGCAGATCCAAGGCATGTGAAAGGCGCTGATAAAGTCTTTAGAAAAGAAACCCTTGGATCCTTGATTCCTTTCTTTCCATTGTTTTTGGATTGTACCGTCGCCAAGGCGCCAATTTTCGAAATCCGGCCATGACCACCGAAGAAACCATCTTCCAAGGACACCTGAAAATTCTCCAAAAAAAGAAAGGGTATCGTTTTTCCATGGACGCGCCCATATTGGCTCACGGAATTTGCCTGAAAAAGGCCTCTCAGGCCGTTGACCTGGGGACGGGCTGTGGTGTTGTCGCCTTGATCCTGGCGTCGCGGTTTCCAGCCGTTCATATATACGGCATTGAAATTCAAAAAGATTTGGCGAACCTGGCTGAAAAAAACGTACTGGCCAACAAGATGGAAGATCGTATTACGATTATCCATGGGGATATCAAGGATGCCCCAACCTTTGTCGGCATGGAAAAGGCCGATGTGGTGTTCAGCAATCCTCCTTATGGCAGGGTCGGGTCCGGCAGGGTGAGTCCGAACCGCGAGCGGGCTGCGGCAAGACACGAAATGACGGTGTCGCTTACCGATGTCGTATTTTCGGCGGAAAAATTGCTCCGGCCGCTGGGGCGATTGGTGCTGATTTATCCTGCCGCGAAAACGGCTGATCTGATCACGCAGATGCGTGCCTTCAAACTGGAACCCAAGGTATTGCAGATGATTCATCCCAAGGCGGGCGCGTCGGCGGAACGGATTTTGATCGAGGGCGTCAAGCACGGCCGTGCCGGAGCCCGGGTTCTTTCCCCACTTGTCATCCACCATGCAAACGGGCGTTTTACCCAAGCGGCGAGAGAAATGATCGACGGATAGGCTTGCCGTGGGTACGTTAAGGTTCTGTAACCTGTTCCAGCGGTCCTTCCCATGCTTTGTAAAAAGCCAAAACCGGGTCCAAGCCTTTGATGGCGGCTTTTTCCAAAATGGAGCGGGTTTTGTCGTGAACCCGCGCCTCTTCTTCGAGCCTTTGTTCGGGGGAAACGTCGAAGGCCTGCAAAAACTTGGAAAACCGGATGACGTGAATCAGTTCATGGCATACGATATATAGGCTGAAAGGCAGCAACCGAAGATCGGGAAATCCTTTCAGCGCTGCAAGTATATTATGATCTTGCAGGCAGATCTTATAAAAATCATATTTAGAAGACCCGAGGGATGTATCCATCCTTCGGCCTACATAACGAATGATCTGAGCAAAAGGTCCGTGGATGATCTCTTCCGGCGACAGGTCGGCCACTGTTCGCACATCGTAATGACGCGTCCGCCATTCGGCAAAGGACATCTTGAACGCATTGCTGGTCAATTCTTCCGCAATGGTGACGGCCTCGCCGACCAAAGACAACTGTCGTTGATCAAAACAACGTACCTTCGTGGAGCCCACAGGCGTCTTAACCATAGGTGCCTCACCGGCCCTTGTTTTCTGCTGATCAGAATATGACCCTTTAGACTTTTTTAAGCAAATATTTAAGCAAATATCGGTTTGTCTCAATAAGACGATATGGTGTAACACATTCCGCAATCAAGAACCACTTTTGTTTCGGCCGCCGAAAAAGCTGGACATCTTTGTTTATTCATATTATATGTAACCGGTTTGGCTAAAAAAAAGATGAAACGGAGGTGATGCAGTGGGAAGCGTTATCAAGAAGCGCAAGAAAAAGATGCGCAAGCACAAGCACAAAAAGCTGATGGCTCGCACACGCCATCAAAGAAGGAAAAAGTAATGAATATGATATCTCGTGCTCCTTCGCGAAAAAAAACACCGCTTGTTTTGCCTGTGCGGTGTTTTTTTGTGTTTGCTTTTTAGAGTCTTGGCTATGCGCCTATCTCTTTTCTCCCCTATACCCTTTGTACCCTTTTAGATATTTAAAAAATTCACTGTCTGTCGAAAGAACAAGCGACGTGTCCCGATCCAAAGTTTCCTGGTAAATTCCAAGGGTCTTCATAAACGAATAAAAATCCGGGCTCAAGCCGTAGGCATCACCATAGATTTTGGTGGCTTCGGCGTCCGCCTTGCCCATGAGCTCCTGGGCTTTTCGGTAGGCCTCCGAGTCGATTCGTTTTAATTCGCGTTCCTTGTCGCCTTCGATCTTTCGGGCCTCGCCTCTGCCTTCGGAGCGGAACTTCTCTGCGATCTGTTGACGTTCGGCAATCATCCTGCCAAAAACCGATCGTTGCACCTCATCCACGTAATTGATCCGTTTGATTTTCACGTCAACCAGATCAATGCCGAATTCGGCAAGCTTGGGTTGCGCCTGTTCCATGACCGCCTGGGCGATCTGTTTGCGCCCGACTTTGACTTCGCCCAATCCCCTGGTGTCCTTGATATCTTCCAGACCGACTTCGAATGTATCCAACTTTCTGTTCGAACTTCTGACCGTTTCGATCAGGGCGTTGGAAGTAATGAGATTTCGAACGGCCGCGTCAATAATATCATCCAGTCGACTTAATGCGCCTGTCACATTCGTGACCGTTTGAAAAAACAGGAGGGGATCGACGATCTTCCACCGGGAAAAAGTGTCCACCCAAATGAAGGTCTTGTCCAGGGTGGGTATTTGACCTTGTTCTCCGTCCCATTCCAACAGGTTTTTCGGAAAAAAGTTGGCATGCTGAATAAAAGGTATCTTAAAATTCAGCCCCGCTTCGGTCACCGGATTTCCCACGACCTTGCCGAACTGCGTGACGACTACCTGCTCGGTCTCATCCACCGTATAGATTCCCCCGGACAGGGCAAGAAGCGCCAGTACGGCTATGACAATCAGAATCCCTTTATATTTCATCGTTCACCCCCTTCTTCCTTGCCGACAAGATTAAGGAGTGGAAGGACATTTTTCTGATCTGCATCGATCACGTATTTTTTCCCCAGCTTTGGAAACAACTCCTTAAGCGATTCGAGATACAGCCGCCTTCGCGTCACGTCCTGTGCTTTTGCATATTCTTCGTACTGAGAGACAAACCGCGATGCGTCTCCCTGAGCGCGGTTTACACGATCCAGCGCATATCCTTCTGCGGCCTTGATCGTTTTTTCCGCATTTCCCTTGGCGGCGGGCACGACTTTGTTGTACTCCTCCCTGGCCTGATAGATCATGCGCTCCTTTTCTTGAAGCGCCTGATTGACTTCGTTGAAAGAAGACTGTACCGGAGGCGGCACGTTGGTCTTTTTCATCTCAATGGTGCTGACGCTGATTCCCGTCTCGGCGACATCAAGTTCCTGCTGCAACAGCTCTCTGGCCGCCTGGGCGATTTCCTCTCTTTTGCTGATGACTTCATTGATGCTTCTATCGCCGATCACCAGGCGCATGGTGGCCTCGGACAAGTCCCGAAGCGTTTTTCGCACGTTGCGCACCTTGAACAGATATTCATAGGGGTCCCGGATCCGGAATTGGACGATCCAGGGCACAACGGCCACATTGAGATCTCCGGTGAGCATCATGGATTCGTCATCATAGGCTCTGTCTGCGGAAAATTGGCTCTGCACGGCGGCACGCATCGTTCTGAAGCCAAACTCTTCTTTATACACATAGCGCACCTTCACCTTGCTGACTTTTTCAATACCTTTCGGAAATTTGAAATGAAGTCCGGGTTCTACAATCCGAACATATTTCCCGAACCGTTGGATAACACCCACCTCGTCCACGGCCACGGTATAGAAGGCTGAACTGCCCAGGTAAACGGCGATAATAATCAAAACGATGATCCATGCCCCTGAACGGTTCATTTGTTTGAATTTCTTGACAACTTCGTCCACCTGGGGCGGTACCCCGCCCGATGACTTCTGCTGTTGCTGTTTGAGCTTATCCCAATCCCACGGCATAGACTTCTCCTGTTGTTCTGATGTTCTAAGGGAATCCGACTTTACACTTTTGGTTGATTTTTTACGAATATAGGGCAACCATGAGACCCGGTCAAGGGAAAACCGCCCCGAAAATTTCCCCCAAAAAGACAAGTTGACACCCGAGCGCCGCATCATCTATAGAACCACCTGGAGGATCAGGTCTGGCTTGCGGTGCATGGACTGCAAGGATTGCCTGTCGGAAGATTTCTTTCCCTGCGTATCGGGAATTCAACAAGCGTGAATCTTCCCGGCTTTTCAATCAATCAAAGGCTGCGAATTTTGCATGTCGGGGCTAGTTCACGGGCGGGAGGCCAATCGGTCGAGTTCTTATGAAGGCTAATCACAACACAAGGCCCATCAGAAGGAAGATGAAAAAACCGGATCTTTTGGGCAACGTGTTGGAAGGTGTTTTAAAGGCCCCCCATTTCAAGCTCGATTTGAGCCTTCACAGACTCTGGAAACAATGGGCGGACCTGGTGGGACCGGCCATCGCCCGAAACGCACGGCCGGCGGCCATCAAAGGCAAACTGCTTCTGGTCAATGTCTCCAGCGCGCCCTGGATGCAACAACTCCAGTTCCTTAAAATCGAACTCATCACAAAACTCAATGATGCTTTTGAAAAGGATGTTGTCGGGGATATCCGGTTTCAAATCGGACCTGTCGACAATGACAACGAATGCCGTTCGGATGGGCAATGAGCCCGGGGGCATGGCTGGTCATTGGTCAATAGCCATTGGTCATTGATTGACCGGATGCATCTTGCCTCACGTACACGCTTTCATAGTAGGTTGGGTCGAGCTTGCGAGACCCAACAAAATGCCTTTCCGGGAGGGGATAAACCCTTCGCCCTACGGGTCATTGGTCTAAATACGATCCATTCTCGCGCCAAGGCGCAAAGAAAGAAAACAAAAAAACGCACCACTAAGACACGAAAACACGAAAAAAGCCCGTAGGTCAGCCCGTAGGTCAGGTTGCGCCGGTAGGCGTTACCTGACAACATCGTTGTATCCTGCATCGGGTATCCGGTTAACCAATGACCCGTAGGTTCACGTACACGTATCACGTACACGCTCTACCGGGATCATGCATCCTGCATCCGGCTATGCCTTTCAACCAATGACCAGTGACTGTTGACCAATGACCACACGTACACGCACATGCATCACATCTTTTCCCTTTTCGGGCGGGGATAAACCCCGCACCCTACGCCGAAGAACCAGTCCCAATGTAGGGTCGGGCTTTATGCCCGCCGGTTGGTGCGGTTTGCGTACACGGTCACGCTCTACCGGGATCATGCATCTTGCATCCGGCTATGCCTTTCAACCAATGACCAGTGACTGTTGACCAATGACCAATGACCAATGACCAGTGACCCCCAGGTTCACGCACACGCTTTACCGGCATCCTGTATCCGGCATCGGGTATCACGCCTTGAAACTGCGTGCCGTTTCGATGGAAATCCGGGCATGTTTTTCGCTGCGGCCGGGTTGATTCCGTTCCAAAAAAATGGTCTAACCATCGTGTCATGACTTGACAAATTTTTTTTTCTACTTATGTTCAATCAACATTCAGGCAGGGGGAGGTTGTTGCAATGCCGATTTATGAGTACGAATGTAAACAATGCGGGAAAGTATTAGAGGCTTATCAGCGGTTTTCAGATGCCCCTTTGAAAAAGTGTGATTGCTGCTCCGGCAAGCTTCAGAAGCTCATTTCGAACAGCACATTCCATCTGAAGGGTACCGGTTGGTACGTTACGGACTACGCAAATCGTTCAGGAGGAGCATCGTCATCTTCCGGAGCTCCGAAGGAAAAAGCGTCAGACGCAAAAGAAAAAAAGACGGACGCAAAATCCGCTTCGGCAAACCAAGATAAAAAAAGTGATAGTATATAGGGCCGTACGCCTTCGTGTACGTGTGGAACACGCAGCCCGTTATGTAAGGGAAGGGTAAAAGGATCCGGGTTTGAAGAGAACCCATAGCCTTTTTGGCAGCCGGTTCGCTTTTCCGATCCAGGGCTTTGGCGGCCGCCCCGAGACGTTGTAGACGGCAGCGCCCCTTTCGTGTCGAGCGATGGATTCGCGCTCATCCCTTTTTACACATATTGGCGTATGATTGAATTTTTTAGAACAGATATATGTTCACCGCGGGATGTATCCCTTTAGCCGTATTGCAGATGATCCATACAAACGGATTTGAGTGCCTATATCGACTCCACATTTGGTGAAAGGAGGTGACATGGGGTTTTCGGTATCGTTTAAGACGTAAGATCTTCAGACGTGAAGGCATAAAGGAAATCAAAATCTTAGTCAGGAAGAAGGAGAATGCGTGCTATGAATATTAGACCTTTGCAGGACCGAATTCTGGTGAAACGCCTTGAAGGAGAAGAAAAAACCAAGGGGGGTATCATCATACCGGATACAGCCAAGGAAAAACCCTCTGAGGGGTTGGTCAAGGCTGTTGGAAAAGGCAAGCTTTCGGAAGACGGCAAGAAACTTCCTCTGGATGTGAAAAAGGACGACCGGATACTGTTCAGCAAGTATGCGGGCACGGACATCACCATCGAAGGCGAGGAATACCTTATCATGCGTGAAGATGATGTGTTGGGTGTCATCGAAAAATAACGGCGCCCCGGCGAAAACCCGGGGGACACCTGTGCGAGGTAACGAAAGACTGTGTTGCCGTCAACAAAACAATTAAGGAGGATATATTAACATGGCTGCAAAAGAGATCAAATATGACATCAAGGCCCGGGAGGCCATCCTTACGGGAATCAATACATTGGCCGATGCGGTGAAGGTGACCTTGGGTCCAAAAGGAAGAAATGTGATTATTGAGAAATCTTGGGGCGCTCCGACGGTTACCAAAGACGGCGTAACAGTGGCCAAGGAGATCGAATTGGAAGACAAGTTTCATAATATGGGCGCCCAAATGGTCAAGGAAGTTGCGAGTAAGACCAGCGATGTTGCCGGTGACGGCACCACGACAGCCACGCTTCTGGCCCAGTCGATATACAGTGAGGGGCAAAAGCTGGTGGCTGCAGGGAACAATCCCATGGCGATCAAACGCGGCATCGACAAGGCGGTGGATGTCGTCGTTTCAGAGCTTTCCAAACTCAGCAAACCCACCAGAGACCAGCGCGAGATCGCGCAGGTCGGCTGTATTTCAGCGAACAACGATGAGACGATCGGAAATATCATTGCCGAGGCCATGAACAAGGTCGGCAAAGAGGGGGTTATTACCGTTGAGGAAGCCAAGAGCATGGAAACGACCCTTGAGGTCGTGGAAGGCATGCAGTTCGACCGAGGGTATCTATCTCCGTATTTCGTCACGGATCCCGAAAAGATGGTGGCATCTCTACAGGACCCCCTGATTCTCATCCACGAAAAGAAGATCAGCGTCATGAAGGATCTTCTCCCCGTGCTTGAGCAGGTCGCCAAGATGGGAAAACCCCTTGTCATCATTGCCGAGGATGTGGAGGGTGAGGCCCTTGCCACGTTGGTGGTGAATAAGCTGCGCGGGACCCTTCAGTGTGCCGCGATCAAGGCCCCCGGTTTCGGCGATCGGCGAAAGGCCATGTTGGAAGATATCGCCATTCTTACCGGCGGACAGGTTATTTCTGAAGATCTGGGGATCAAACTGGAAAACATCAGTGTTTCCGATTTGGGATCGGCCAAACGGATTGCCATCGACAAAGACAATACGACCATCGTGGACGGCGCCGGTTCAAGGTCCGATCTGGAAGGCCGGGTCCGACAGATCCGGGCACAGATCGACGAAACGACGTCGGACTATGATCGTGAAAAACTCCAAGAGCGTCTTGCCAAGCTTATCGGCGGCGTTGCCGTCATCAATGTAGGCGCGGCGACCGAGCCTGAAATGAAGGAGAAGAAAGCCCGTGTTGAGGACGCCCTGAACGCCACCCGGGCTGCGGTGGAAGAGGGCATCGTTCCCGGCGGCGGCGTGGCGTTGGTGCGTTGTATCGCCTCGCTGGATAAGGTTAAGATCAAGGCGGACCAGAAGATAGGCGTTAAGATTGTTCAGCGCGCCCTGGAAGAGCCTTTGCGGCAGATTGCGCAGAATGCCGGGTTTGAAGGATCCGTGGTGGTGGACAAGGTCAAAAATGAAAAGGGCGCGATGGGGTTCAATGCGGAAAGCAATAAGTATGAAGACCTTATCAAGGCCGGTGTGATCGATCCGACCAAGGTTGTTCGATATGCCTTGCAGAATGCCGCAAGCGTTGCCGGGCTCCTGTTGACCACTGAAGCCATGGTGGCGGAAAAGCCCGAAGACAAGAAAGATATGCCGGCTATGCCTCCAGGCGGTGGTATGGGCGGCATGGGTGGCGGTATGTACTAACCTGAAACGCCTTCATAGAAGGGCCGACTTTCAGGATGCCCATTCCAAAAGGCCTCCACGCTTCAAAGGCGTGGAGGCCTTTATGGTTTAGTACTCATTCCAGTATCCGCAAACGAGCAATACCATCACGCCGACCAAAAAACCTCCGATAAGAATAGTCAACATGGTTTTTTTCTCCTTTCTGTATTGTGCGGTTGTGTGCATTGTTGCTGTCAGGTGTCCGGTACCAAAAAGGCGACTTGGTGTCAAGAGTCGGGATGGTTTGACAACCATGAAAGAGAGGGTTAAAAAGAAGCGCGATTTGGGCTCATGGAACAACAAGCCGAGCGGATCGCCACATCGCCTTCCGGGCAATGTGTGTTCATCGCGGGCCCATTGAAAAAAGTTTTGACAAGCCCGTGGCTTTTGATATGTGCATTTTCACGTTGGGGTCATCAACCATAACCGGGGTGTTTACATGGACTATAAAGCGACTTTGAATCTTCCGAAAACAGCCTTTCCCATGAAGGCCGATTTATCTGAAAAAGAACCCGAGATGCTGAAATGGTGGGAACGGAAAGGGCTTTACCAACAGATACGAAAGGCGTCCGGTGGAAATCCCCGGTTTGTTTTACATGACGGCCCTCCTTACGCCAACGGGCATATCCACCTTGGAACGGCACTGAACAAGATTCTCAAAGACATCATTATTCGATCCAGGCAGATGGATGGGTTTGATGCACCCTATGTGCCTGGATGGGATTGTCACGGGTTGCCTATTGAACACCAAGTGGATCAGGAACTTGGCGAGAAAAAGAAAACCATGAGCCGCCGGCAAGTCCGGGACCGCTGCAGGCGCTATGCTGAAAGATTCATTGATATTCAAAGAGAAGAGTTCAAAAGACTGGGCGTCATGGGGGAATGGACCAATCCGTATTTGACGATGAATCACGGCTACGTGGCTACCATCGTTCGGGAATTCGGGAAGTTCGCTTCTAACGGAAGTCTTGTAAAGAGCAAAAAACCCATATATTGGTGCAGTAGGTGTCAAACCGCCCTGGCCGAGGCGGAAGTAGAATATGCATTGCGGGTATCTCCTTCGATTTTTGTCAAGTTCCCTTTGGTTTCAGAATTAAACGACGGCCATGCATGGTTGAAGGGAAAGTCCGTTCACTTGGTTATTTGGACAACAACGCCGTGGACCCTTCCTGCGAACCTGGCCGTGGCCCTGCACCCCGATTTTACATATGTGGCCGTTCAAGCCGACGGCGGCGAGGTGTTTGTCCTGGCCGAGGGGCTTTTGCAACAGGCCATGAAAGACTGCGGCATTGCGGAATATGAGGTGTTGGGCGCCGTCAACCCAAAGACCCTGGAGCGAATGGTCTGTCGGCATCCTTTTTATGATCGCGATTCATTGGTCGTTTTGGCACCCCATGTCACTTTGGATGCCGGTACGGGCTGTGTCCATACGGCGCCTGGTCACGGACGAGAAGACTACGATGTGGCGTTGGCTTACGGACTTGATATCTATGCCCCGGTCGATGATGAGGGGCGTTTCACGGAGGATGTGGACTTTTTCGCGGGCCGGTTTGTTCTTGATGCCAACGACGCGGTCCTGGAAAAACTGGAAGCAGCCGGGATGCTTTTGGGCAAGCGCACGATGGAACATACGTATCCGCATTGTTGGCGCTGCAAAGAGCCTGTCATTTTTCGTGCAACGGAACAGTGGTTCATCTCTATGGACAAGATGGGTCTGAGACAAAAGGCCCTGCAATGTATTGATCAGGTTCAATGGATTCCGTCATGGGGCCGGGACCGCATTTTTGGAATGATTGAGAATCGACCGGACTGGTGCATTTCGCGTCAGCGCTCATGGGGCGTTCCCATCGTTGCGTTTTATTGCGAGCAGTGCGGGAAATGTTTGATCACCGAAGACATCATTGACCATGTGGCCGGCCTTTTTGAGCAAAACGGCGCCGACATCTGGTTTGATACGGATATCCGCGTGCTCCTTCCGGACAAGACCCAATGTCCGGATTGCCGGTCGGAGATCTTTAGAAGGGAAAAAGATATCTTGGATGTCTGGTTTGATTCAGGCGTCAGCCATACCGCCGTTCTTGAGCGAAGGGATTATCTGCACTGGCCTGCCGACATGTATTTGGAAGGAAGTGATCAGCACCGGGGATGGTTCCATAGCGCCCTTCTTACGGCGGCGGGTACACGTGATGCCGCACCGTATCGCAGCGTTCTCACCCATGGGTTTGTGGTGGACGGCAATGGGGAGAAAATGTCCAAGTCCAAAGGCAATGTCATTGCTCCCAAGCAGATCGTCGACAAATACGGCGCAGAGATTCTTCGACTCTGGGTTGCCGCGTCAAACTACCAGGACGACATCAGGATTTCCGAGAAAATTCTAAAACAGTTGACCGATGCTTACCGAAGAATCCGAAATACATCCCGGTTTATGTTGGGAAACCTTGGAGATTTCGATCCTGAAAAGGATGCCGTACCTTATGGCCGTATGGAAGAAATAGACCAGTATGCTCTTCATAGCCTTCAGAGCGTGGTCAAAAGGGTTCGTGAAGGATACGATCGTTTTGAGTTTCACATGGCATACCATACCATTTACAATTATTGTACGCTGGATCTCGGCGGTTTTTATCTGGACGTTCTCAAAGACAGATTGTACACATCGCCTTCTAATTCGACTGCTCGGCGTTCCGCCCAGAGTGCACTGTATATCATACTGGACACCTTGACCCGACTCAAAGCGCCCATCCTGGCGTTTACCGCTGAGGAAGTATGGGCACACATGAGCAGAAAAGAAGACTCTCCGGACAGCGTGCATCTTGCGCATTTGCCGGTAGTTGATGAATCCTATGTCCGATCGGATCTGGCGGGAAAATGGGAGTTGCTTTTGAAAATGAGGGCGGAAGTCGGCAAGGCCCTGGAAGAGGCAAGGGCCCGGAAGGCCATCGGGCATTCCCTGGATGCTGCGGTGACTTTGGCTGTGCCTGCGGGGTTTTTCAATGAAACCCTTGGCGCCCTGCCCGCGGCGGAAGAACTGCGATCGATCTTCATCGTTTCCAAGGTTTCCGTTGTGACGGATCAGCGGATTGAAGGGGCTACGGAAAGCGCCGGCGTTTCCGGACTTTCCATTCGTATTGACCCTGTATCGGCGGAAAAGTGCGAACGCTGTTGGGTCCATGACCGATCCGTGGGCAACGATGAAGCGCACAAAACGGTTTGTGCGCGATGCCTTGAAGCCCTCAAGAATATGGGAACGGTCTCCAATTGAAGGGCCGATACGCCAGATTGCTCCTGGTCGCCGGGATAGTTGTTCTGGTTGACCAAATAAGCAAAGAAATTATTCTGCATTTTTTACCTCTATATGAAAACCTGGAAATCATTCCCGGTTTTTTTTCTCTGACCCATATTCGCAATACGGGCGGTGCCTTTGGACTGCTCGCCGGAAAGGCCACGGGCCTGCGGACTTTTTTTTTCCTGGGCGTTTCAGCGGTGGCTGTGGCGGTGCTTCTTTATCTGCACGCCAAGATGGCCGGCGGTAAGGGATGGGTGGAAACCGCCTTTGCCCTGGTTCTTGGGGGAGCGGTGGGGAACCTTATTGATCGACTTCGTTTCGGAGAAGTGATCGATTTTCTCGATTTTTATATGGGGTCCGCCCATTGGCCGGCCTTCAATGTGGCCGACAGTGCCATTAGTGTGGGCGTAGCAATCCTTTGTGTGAATGTAGTATTTAAAAAGGGTTCATCCGGTTAAAGCATACTTGAGGAATAGCCGTGTATGTCAACAGCCGGCTATTTTGGTATCAACAGGCAAAAACTTGTTCATAAGAGCGCGTAGGGGCGAACCTGATCCAAGCCGATAAAATCAAAGGGCTGACTAGAACGACCTGTCTACCCTGTTGCCGTACGCATGGATTAGGCCCGCCCCAACGCGCTCTAATTCGCTCGGACAGTTTGCCGGTTGACACCAAAACACCCGACTTCGTGGCGGATTGAAGGAGTACGCTTTAACCGGATGAAACGTAAAAAGATCTAAACCGGAAACATGAGAAAATCAGGACCGCGAAGGGACGAAATACGAAAAGGCTTTATGGGAGGGGATAAACTGCTTCCCTACAATTGGTATGTCATTGTTACACAACCGACTCCTTTGTGCCTGGATATTTGCTTATCCTGGATATTTGCTTATCAAGGGATTTTTAAATGCCGGAAGTCAGCTATGATACATTGTCGCGGGTAGTGAGTGACATCCGAGACGGGAAAACCTCTCCTGTGTACCTGCTCTATGGCGACGAGTACCTTTGTAAGTCTGCGTACAAGGCTGTGTTGGATGCCTTGGTTCCATCGCCAAAGGCACAACGCTCAAATTGCGAGAAATTGGACGGCGCCTCGGCAAGTATGTCTGAGATTATTGCACATTTGCAGACGTTTTCCCTGTTTCCGGGTCGAAAAGTAGTCGTGGTTTTTGGTGCAAAAGAACACATGATCGTTATGGGGGATGAAAATGACGGCGCTGTGCTTTGCGAGGCTGTCGAGCACGGCCTGCCGGTTGAAAACAGTCTCATACTGGTCCTGGAGTTGGTGGACAAACGAAAACGGTTGTACAAAGCGATCAAAAAAACCGGAGTCGTAATCGACTGTTCGTTAAGCAAGGGCGCCCGAGCAGCAGAGGTGCGCCGACAAAAGGATATCCTGGGCGGGCTCCTGGCGGAAAGATTGGGACAGGCCGGCAAGACCGCCGCCCCCGGGACTTTTGATGCGTTGTTTGAAAGGACCGGGGCCGACCTGCGGACCTTTGACGGCGAGGTTGAGAAACTCATCTCTTTCGTTGGTCAGCGCAACGCCGTCACCGTCGACGATGTGGAAAGAGTGTTGGAGAAATCCCGGGAAGATCCTGTGTATGAACTGGGCAATGCCGTCGGGGAAAGGGTGGTGGGCAAGGTGCTCTCCCTTGTGGGGGGGCTCTTAAAGGCAAACCTGTACCCTCTTCAGATTCTGTCGGCTGTTGCCGGCCGGATTCGCAAGCTGATCCTGTCTAAAGACGCGATGAATGCTTTGCCCCAAGGCAAGTGGAAACCGGGTATGACCTTTCCGGTATTCCAACGCGTTGTGTTGCCGGAACTGGCAAAGGGCCGGTCGGATCTCATGGCAGGCAAAACTCATCCTTTTGTGCTCTACAAAACCTTTGCTCATGCGGAGAACTATTCCCTTGAAGAACTCATCCGGGCGCTGGAATACTGCCTGGAGGCCGACCAATGCCTGAAAACAACCGGACGGTCGCCAAGATTGGTTCTGGAAGACTTGGTGATTAAGGTGTGTTCGAGCCGTTAACGCGCTCTGCAGACTTTCCGGCAACGTCGGATTTTTACAGCAGATGTCGCTCGAAGAATGTTGTTTTAGGATGCGTTGATGTCCTCGAGCAAGCGTTGTGCTTTTTCTCGTTCCGGAAAGGCGTTTTTGGTCGTAAGCGCCGTATTTACAGCCTCCACGGCGCGATCTCGTTCGTTGTTTTTCCAATAGGCCAGGCCCAGATGGTACCAAACAGTGCCGTTGTGAGGCATTTTTTCCACCGCATCGCTAAACTCTGCAATCGCGCTGGGATAGAACCCCTTTTCAAGGTAGGCAAGTCCAATCGTATCGGCTACGCTGGGGTCGTCCGGCAGCGCCGACTTTGCCTGTTTGGCCAGCGCTAGCGCACGATCCGGGTCGTTGCCGTGTTGAAGAAGAAGCCAAGCCAGGTTGTTGGCCGCCGGAGCAAAACGGGGTTGAATTTCCAGGGCTTTTTCGTAGGCGGCTTGAGCTGAGGCTGTTTCCCCGAGCGCATCGTAGATAGCGCCAAGGGCCATGTGGGCCTGAATGAGTTGCGGTTGTTTTTCCAGGGCCTCCCGATATTGAAGGATGGCTTTTTCGGTTTCGTTTTTTGCCAGATAGAAACGGGCCAACGACAGATACGGCGAAACAAGGTTCGAATTCAGGGCGAGGGCGTTTTGAAAGGATTTTTCGCCGGCATCATAGTCTTTTCGGGCATACTGAATGTTCCCCATGATTTCGTAGAGCGAAGACGCCGCCACGGGATTGTCTTTGCTGTCTTGGATTTTGCTCTCCAGAAACAAAAGGGCCTCGTCGGGCCGGTTTTGGGCTATCAGAAGAGAGGCCTTCATTGCTACAGCCGGTATGTGGTCCGGCTTTAAGGCCAGGGTTTTGTCCAGGTTGTCACGGGCCTGATCGAGGCGGCCCTCGCGACGATCGAGCACAGCCGTTTGATAATGGAGATCCGGATCGCTCGGCTGGATCCGTATGGCCTCTAACAAGGCTTGTCGGGCCTTGATCAAATCCTGTTTCTGAAGGTGCGCGTTGGCCTGGATGACGAGCGCCCGGCCCTGTGTCGGGTCTTTTTCAAGGATCGTTCTTGTCTGTTCCAGGGCCAGATCCGGGGATCTTTCCGAGAGATAAAGCTGGGCAAGCAGGGTGCGCGCTTTGAGATTGCCGGCGTTGTACCGCACTGCGTTCAACAAGGCGTTTTTGGCCTTTCTTGGTTCGTTTTGAGCCAGATACGCAAGGCCGAGATAATAGTGGGACTCAGCCGATTCGGGTTGTTCCCGGACAACCCCTTCCAACAGCTTTGCGGCTTCCGGGAATTCTTTTTCCTGGAGAAGAAGACGGGCCTTCAGAAAACGGGCGCCGACGTTGTTTTGGTTTCTTTCAAGCATCAAGTCGACCAGACGCCGGGCCTCGTCATGGTTGCCGCTGCTTAAATAAAGGCCCGCGACCGCCTGTTGGATGTCCTTGTTGTCGGGCTGAAGCGTCAGCGCCTTTTCCATCCACGAAATAGCCTTATCCCAGTCCTGTTGCGACGCATAGAAGGCGCCTATGGTCATATTGGGTCCGACTTTTTTATGGGCCGCGTCGACCATTTTGAGAAAAGCGGTCTCTGCGCGCAGGGGGTCGTTCCGGCGGACGTAAAAAGCGCCCAGTTGGTTTAAAAGAGCCGGGTCGTTCGGATTTTTCTTTATGGCCGCCAGCAGCGAGGTTTCCGCTTCTTCGAGTTTCCCTTGCTGTTCAAGAAATTGCACTATTTCAAATTGAACGGCCAAATCTTCCGGGCTTGCCTGTGCGGCTCGGGCGAGATGCTGCCCGGCCTGTTCAAATTCCCGCCGACTCGCAGCAATGCGAGCGAGCGAGACATAGGCTTTGGCGTTGTTGTTGTCGATGGCGATGATTTTTTGCAGCGTTTTTTCCGCCTCGTCCGATTTTCCCTCCTGAAGCCAAATCCCCATTTGAAGGAACAGTGCGTCTACATGGTCCGGGTCTTTGTCGAGGACCAGATTCGCTTTTTCTTTGGCTTCTTTGATTCTTTCGCCAAGGAGATAAAACTGCCCCAGTTTCAATTGGGCGTCCATAAGATCCGGGTCCAGGTCCACTGCTCTCGAAAACTCGCTGAAAGCCTGCTGCGGCTGAGAGGCCTTCAGATAGGCTTGGGCCAACTGGTAGCGGGCTTTCGCATATTTCGGATCGGCCTGAACGACGTTTTTGTATTCGATAATGGCTTCTTTATATTGCTGGTCGGCGAAATAGGCGTCGCCCCGTTGCATGTGCTTGTCGCGTTTTGCCGCGGGGTCGCCGCCGCAGGAAACGCACAGAAGCGACCACAGCGCGAAGACGGCCGCCTGACGAAAAGGTCCGGAGAAATGCCTCATGGATACCTCCATCCCGAAAACGGGCGTTGTGTTTAGGGTTGCGACAAGGCCGACAGGATTATATCCTTGGCGTCAAAGATCGACGTGCACGGCGTCGTGCCGCTCCCATAAAAAAATGCGTCATCCTGGGTGTGCATGCCCACAAGATTAGATCGCCCAAAGACCGCATTGGTTTTAACCTTGCCCTTCAGGTCATAACCGTGATGGGAAAGAACGACGAGGTCGGGGGCTTGCTCCACATAGGGGCCGTGATAGAGTTCTTCTTTGAAAAAAACTTTTTTGGCGATGTTGTTTCCGTCTTTGTGCGTCAGCAATGAGAGTCCTTGTTTGATCTCTTCGCGCACGCGTTCGTAGTCGTTCGGATCCACAGCCCCGAGGGGGTATTTGTCTTTCACATTGATATAAATTCGCGAGGGGTCCATGGCAAAGGCTTTAGACCCGGCACCGATGTCCATGATGGTCTCAGGCTGTGCTTTCTTGTATATCAGATAGCCGTTTTCCTCGAGCCAGCGATTCAGATAGATTTCCGTCTTGATCGCCGTGAATCCATGATCTGAGAGCATATAGAAATGATTGGCGGTCGCCGCCGTGTTTTCAAGCGCGAGAAAACGATCGTAGACATGTCCGACGAAGGCGTCCACCTTGGCAAAGTAATCCAAAAAGGCCCGGTGATAGGGGTGCGCGGCATCTTCATAGGCTTCCCACAGAAAATGCATCAGGCGGTCGGTTCCCGTGACCACCACGATCAACAGATCCCAATCGAATTTTTCCCACAAAAGATCCACCGCCTTTTTCCGCCCGTCGAGTGTGGCATCCAGTTCCTGAAACAAAAAGTCATGGTCCTGTCTTGCCTTCATGGTATCCACATCGATTCGATAGTCCAGATCATTCAAGGCTGAAACCAGATCCGTGGGGTATACGGCCTTGTTCATGTCAATGGCCACAAATCCCGAGATGAGGGCGCCGCTGATTTGCCGTGCGGGGTAGGTGGCCGGCATGTTGATGACCACCGTCTTTTTCCCCTGTGCGGACAGTTCGTCCCAGATCGTGGGCGCCTTGAGCTGGGTGAAATTCGGGAAATACATGGTATAGGAACCGGGCTGGAAGTCCATGAACCCGAAAATGCCGTGTTCTCCGGATTGCTTTCCCGTCATAAAAGAAGACCAGGAAACAGACGAGATTTCCGGGATGCAAACGCTGGTTCGGCCGAAATATCCCTTGGAAAAAACAGCCTCCATGTTGGGAATGCGGCCCGCATCTCGAAGGCTTTCCAGCAAGGTGTAGGGCACGCCGTCAAGGCCGATTACCACCGCTTTCGGCCGGCCGTTTTTTTTATTTCCAAGTAATTCCATTATTCCATTTTCTCCTTTCCTCGTTCCAGGGCTTTGCCGCTCAAGAACCGGTCCGGTCCGGGGTTTTCGACATGCCTCGCCGAAAAAAAACCGTTTTTCCCTGAAGTGCGGATTACGAGTCGCTTTTTGTTTTCAGCCTGATTTCCACCCTGCGATTCGCAGACCGCCCTGCCGGGGTGTCGTTGGCGTCCACCGGGTTTTCCTCCGCCCGTCCAACGGCCATGATCCTGGACGGGGCGATGCCTTTGGCCGTCAGATAGACTTTCACGACTTGGGCCCGAAATTCGGAAAGTTTCATGTTGTAGTGACGGCTTCCCAGCGCGTCTGTGTATCCTTCCACAACGATATCCATGTCAAGATCTTGACCCATGGCCGCTGCAAGCCTGTCAAGGTCTTTGTACGCCTGCGGCAACAGTTCGTTTGCGTCGTAGTTGAAGGGCACAAGCATGACCGCATTGTCGGAAAACGGCACAGGCGTTTGCCCGCCTATTTCCGCAATCGGTTCGGTGGGTGACGCATCCACGTTGTCCTCAAGGCTCTGCGGCGTGGACGGTTGTTGGATGGTTTGTTTTTCAAAAGTCGGGTCATCAAAAGTCGGGCCAATGGATTCTTCTTGGATGTCGTCCTTGGGTGCTTCTTTTTCCAATGGGCTATCTTCCGATGGCTTGTAAAAAGCCCGGAAAACGTCTGCCTGCGAATCATTTTTGTCGGGTGCTTGCGACGCTCCGGATTCCGGCCGGCCAGTGTCGGGCGCTTGCGGATTGGATTCGGGGCGTTTCGTGTTGTCCTGCAGGCGTTCATACAGCAATTTCCCCTTATGGACCATTCGTTCGCCCATGCCCGGGTCGACGAGATGCACCCCGGTGACCAGAACAAATACCAGGGCAATGCCCAGTGCGGCCATGGGAAGCCGGCCGCTTTTCCGGCTGTGCGTCGGATGTCTTGTCGGCATTGCGTTGGAGAGATTCTCACCCGGCAACGTCAGTTCTTTTGCGCACTCCTTGACCATGGAAGCCGGGACCTTTTTGATGTCTCTGACGAATGCGGTCAACAGCGCGTGGTCGCAGATGATGTTGATCAGACGGGGATATCCTCTGGAAAACTTGAATACTTCCCGAATGGCTTTATCGTCGAATATCTTTTGTTGTGTTCCGGCAACCTTCAGGCGAAAGTCGATGTATTGGGTTGTTTCGGTTTCCGTCAGGGGTTGGATTTGATAGGTGATGGTAATCCGCTGTCTCAGGGCCCTGCTGCGCTTTTGCATCAACAGGACGTTGAATTCGTTTTGTCCCACAAAGAAGATGTTCAAAAGCTTTTTATGCTCCTTTTCGATGTTCGAAAGAAGCCGTATTTCTTCGAGGAGTTCTTTGGACAGCCGTTGTGCTTCGTCGATGATCAAAAGCACGGTCTTGCCTTCTTCGTGAGCATTATTTAGAAATTGGGTGAAACGAGAAAGAAAGTCGATTTTTTGTCTAAACACCTCTTTGAGACCAAAAATGCGGCCGAGGAAATTAAAAAATTGGAGCTTTTTCAGGTTGGGATCCACCACGGTTGCCACCACCGTATTGTCATCAAGGTCATTGAGCAGGGCCTTGATCAGCGTGGTTTTGCCGGTTCCCACGTCGCCGGTGAGCAGCAAGAATCCTTTGCAGTCCAGAACGGCATATTTCAGCGTGGCAAGGGCTTCCTGATGTTTTTCGCCGAGCCACAGGAATCTTGGGTCCGGTGTGATTTGAAAGGGCTTTTCGCTCAGGTTGAAATGATTCAGATACACGCGTTTCCCTTTATCTTACATGTAGCCCAGGGAGCGCAACTGGGACATGACCTGTTCTTTGTCCTGACCCCGACCGGCACGCTCCGTGGTGTTTTCCAGGTCCTGTTGCCATGCCGGAATATCGGACGTCTTGGTCGTTGATCCCTTTGCCCCGAGCGATCGGTAGCCCAGGTGATACAGCGAGCAGAAGGGAATGCCGTATTGATGAATGGTGTCCCAGATGTCACGTTCTTTGAAATGCAATATAGAGTGAACTCTGGTGTGATCGGGATTTTGCCTCTCGCTGAAGAAGGATTCGCGGGTCCTGGCTTCTTGTTCGTCCCACCGGATCGCGGTCGACAGGGCCTTGACGCCGGTTTTTTCCATAAAGACGTTCATGGCCACCGTCTTCATGAGATGATTGCCGACGAAAGATTCGGGCTCGAAGGCAAAGGTGTCTTCCTGGTAGCCCAGCTTGTCGATTTCCCGTCGGTTTCTTTCGTTCAGGTCAGCCACCCTGACGGGATCGCCCATATTGGCGGCCTTGTCGCTGACATCCGTGTTCTTGGCCACATGGACCTCGACGTTCCACTGTTTTTTGACCTGATCGACCAGGTCCAGGATTTCTTCAAACACATGTCCTTCGTCAATGAACATGGCCGGGGGCAGGGCACGTCCGAGTTCTTCACAGACCTGCCGGTACAACCATAGCATGGTCGTGCTGTCTTTGCCTCCCGTCCAGGCGACAAACAGGTCGTTTCCCGGGAACCTTTCCAGGGCTTCACGGATAATTTCTTTGGATGTATCGATTTTTTCCTGCAATGAAAGTCCCATCAAACGGTCCGCATCGTGATTCATGATCAAAACTCCTTTCTGTGCACATGGAATGCTGATTTTGAAAAAAGTGTATTTTTGTGGTTGGGCAACAATCATCCAAGGTTATCGAAAACGGTTCTTTTCCAATTTGGTTGGAGAAGAGAGTCCAAGGATTCGAGGGGGCGAGGACGCACGGATTTGTTTCCTGGAGACTTTATCGGCGTCTTCACATTCTTTCGATCTCTGCGATGGCTTTATTTCGCGTACCCGATTCCCCTTTTTCAATGAACGGCAACTAATCAGGATATCACCCTAGATATGAATTTATATCAGTAACGCCTCAAATATTCAAGATAATAAAGTTTTTTGTCTGTATCCGCAAGATGGCTGCGGGCCGATGTCTGTTCGGGCTTTCACGATGTCCGTGACGATGTTTTTTTGCATCCAGGCCTCGGAAGGCAAGGTACCTCCGATTTTTGACAACCATTTTTGCACGTTTTTGATGCATTTCCCATGCCTTTTTCCTTCCAAGCGGCTTTTCCGATAGGTACGATGTGCGCCTCAAAAGATGTTCATCATTCATCGACTCCGGCGGTGCTTGCCGACCGCTTTTCCGGCGCAACCTTTTTCCGAGCGCAAAAACCGGTCCGCTTGTTCATCCGGGGGTCGGTGACCCAAATCCACCGCCAGGAAAACGAAGAACGAGTCTTTTTTTTTGATTACAGCGTGTTAACCGGAAAGTCTTGGTTGACATCATTCACTTCACTTGCGCGTAGGCAGAGCTATTTTTTTTTATTGCGGCTGACGCCTTGAAAAGACGCCGGCCCTTCGGGGCTGCCGATTTCACCGGATCTGCTTTGTTGGTGGCCATTTGACCGGCCCGCTTCCCGGAAGGGAAGCTATCAAAAAAGATAGAAAATCCTTACCGGGAGGCCTTCCGGTTTTTGGGAAGGGCTCAACTACCAAA
>CAYSGJ010000118.1:0-5047 GCA_964430705.1 uncultured Desulfobacterales bacterium
GCCCCGAAGGGCCAGGGTCTTTTCAAGGCGTCAGCCGCAATAACAAAAAGAAAAATAGCTCTGCCTACACGCAAGTGAAGTGAATGATGTCAACCAAGACTTTCCAGTTAACACGCTGTAATCAAAAAAAACAGGTTCATCCGGTTAAAGCATACTTGAGGGATAGCCGTGTGTGTCAACAGCCGGCTATTTCGGTATCAACAGGCAAAAACGCGCTCATAAGTGCGCGTAGGGGCGACCCTGATCCAATCCGGTAAAATCAAAGGACTGACAAGAACGACCCGTTTACCCTGTTTGTCGTACGCATGGATTGGGCCCGCCCCAACGCGCTCTAATTCGCTCAGACAGTTTGCCGGTTGACACCAAAACACCCGACTTCGTGGAGGATTGAAGAAGCACGCTTTACCCGGATGAACCAAAAAACAGACTCGTTCTTCGTTTTTCTGCGGTGGATTTGGGGATTTGCTTTGCCGGTGGCTGCTGGTTGCATCCATCCGTTGGGGCCATTTCCCTTGCATCGTGTCGTGGGGGGTCTTATTATAAGAATTACGGGGGATGTTTTCTGGGGGTAGAGGGGTGGGGTGTGATTTGGTTGGGGGGTTGTATAAAAACACGCGCAAGGTCGAATAAGGCCGGCAGGCATGGAAATTGCAAAACCTGCCGTAAGAATTAAAGAAACCGGGAAAGGAGCATGTATTTTGAAGATTCCTGTTGTTAAGAACATTCTTGAGGCCAATGATCGGATTGCTGAAGAGAACCGCAGGCTTTTTGCAAAAGAAAAAGTGGCTGTTGTCAATCTGATCAGTTCTCCCGGCTCGGGAAAAACCTCTTTGCTGGAACGCACGGCTGATGCCATCCGGGGAAAGATTCGTATGGGGGTTATTGAGGGCGATATTCAATCGACGAGGGATGCCGAGAGGATAGCGGCGAAAGGGATCCCGGCCATACAGATTAATACGGACGGGGCCTGTCACCTGGATGGGAACATGGTCAGGGATGTTGTTTCTGACTTTGAGTTATCCCAATTGGATCTTCTGGTCGTGGAAAATGTGGGAAACCTCGTGTGTCCTGCTGAATTCGATGTGGGCGAAGACCATAAAGTGGTCATACTCAGTGTTGCCGAAGGGGCGGACAAGCCGGAGAAATATCCTCTGATCTTTCACGAATCCAGTGTTTTGTTGATCAATAAAATAGACCTCTTGCCTTACGTGGATTGCGACGTACAAGAGATTCGGGACATATCGTTGCGGATTAACCCAAAGCTGGAAATTTTCGAAATATCTTGCAGGACCGGAGAAGGGATTGATCGATGGGCCGAGTGGCTGTCGACACAGATCAAAAAGTAGAACACAAGGCTGCTAGAACGAGAATTAAAGGCATCGTTCAGGGGGTGGGTTTCCGGCCTTTCATATACAATCTTGCCCGGGCCAACGGCCTGAAAGGATTTGTATCCAACACATCGGAGGGGGTTTACATTGAAGTGGAGGGTGCCTGCCACTCCGTGGAGGTCTTCCACCGATCCATTTCCGAGGAAAAACCGCCCTTGGCTCTCATTAGTTCCGTGGAAACCGCAGAACAACCTTTTCAATTTTATTCCGACTTTATCATTCATAAAAGCGCGGGCCAAGAACAACGACGGACCCTTATTTCGCCTGATGTATGCACGTGCGATGATTGTCTGAAAGAATTGTTTGATCCCAACGATCGCAGATACGGCTATCCTTTTATCAATTGCACGAATTGCGGGCCCCGGTATACCATCATCATGGACATCCCCTACGATCGTCCTTTCACGGCCATGAAACACTTCAAGATGTGCCCACGTTGCCAGGCAGAGTACGACGATCCCACAAATCGCCGGTTTCATGCCCAGCCAAACGCCTGTTGGGATTGCGGGCCTGTGGTGCGGCTCTGGGATCGCGACGGCAACGAGATTGGTACACAAGATCCTATCGGAGAGGCCCGAGCGCTGTTGACCCGGGGAAAAATCGTTGCCATAAAGGGCCTGGGGGGCTTTCATTTGGCCGTAGACGCCACCGATGATGAAGCGGTTTTAAGGTTAAGGCGGAGGAAACACCGGGAAGAAAAACCGTTGGCATTCATGTGCCGGGACGTGGATCAGGTCAAGATGTTTGCTGAGGTCACCGAGGCCGAAAAGGCTTTGTTGACCTCAATTAGGCGGCCTATTGTGCTGTTGGAAAAAAAGGCCAATCCCTTCATTGCCGAAGAGGTATCTCCGAGGAATCGAAACTACGGGGTCATGCTGCCTTATACGCCGCTTCATTATTTGTTGCTTGACGGTGATTCGCTGCCGGCTTTGGTTATGACCAGCGGTAACATCAGCGAGGAACCCATTGCCATCGATAATCAGGAGGCCTTTGAGAGGCTTGGGGGTATTGCCGATTATTTTCTCAATCACAACCGAGACATTTATCTCAGAAGCGATGACTCTATTGTTCGTGTTGTCGGCGGCGAGGCCAGACAGCTCAGGCGCAGCCGAGGATATGTTCCCGTTCCGGTTTTTCTTAAAGATTCCATGGAACCGATCATGGCCTGTGGGGCCGAATGGAAGAATACGATCTGTCTTACCCGGGGAGACCAGGCGTTCTTGAGCCAGCACATTGGCGATTTGGAAAACTTGGAAACCCTGAACTTTTTTGAACTGACCGTCGGGCATTTGAAACGGATATTGGAGATAGAACCCAAGATCATTGCCTATGACCTTCATCCCAACTATCTGAGTACCCAATACGCGCTCCAGCAGACGTCGATGGTTCAAATCGGCATTCAGCATCACCATGCCCATATTGTCAGCGGTATGGCCGAGCACGGCCTTGATGGACCCGTTGTGGGGATCGCATTGGACGGGACCGGCTACGGCACGGACGGCAACATCTGGGGTGGTGAGGTCCTGGTGGCGGAGACCCATCGGTTCGAGCGGGTAGGGCACTTTGCCTATCTTCCTTTGCCGGGAGGCGCAGCGGCTATCAAAAAGCCCTGGCGCATGGCCTTAAGCGGCCTGTACGAAACGTTTGGTGAAAAATTTCTTGATATGCATCTTCCCTTCCTGGAAGGCATCGCCAGGGAACACATAGACACAGTCCTTCAGATGACGAAAAACAGGATCAATGCTCCGTTAACGTCGAGTTGCGGCCGCCTCTTCGATGCGGTTGCCGCCATCGCAGGCGTTCGCAATACCGTGGCTTACGAAGGCCAAGCAGCGGTGGAGCTTGAGGCAGCGGCGGAAGATGAAAGAAAACGCACCTATCCCTTTGAGATCAAAGATGTGGGCGGCGTACGACAGTTTCCGGTGGGGCCGATCTTGAAAGCCGTGGTCCAAGACGTCCATGACGGGTGTTCGTCCGGATTGATCAGCGCCACCTTCCACAATACGCTGGTGGCTTTGGTTTTAGAGATGTGTGAGCGGGTGCGTTCCGAACGCGGTTTGCGTCGGGTTGTCGTAAGCGGTGGATGTTTTCAAAATGCACGGTTGTTGGTTCATATGACGGAAACCCTGGAGCAAGCAGGTTTTGAGGTATTCAGCAAATCAGCGGTTCCCAGCAATGACGGCGGCATTGCCTTGGGTCAGGCTGTGGCTGCGAATGCTATGTATAAGGCGGGAACATCCAACTGAGGGACGACGGACAGAGATTCACCCATAACAGGCGATAGGCTGGACTTTTTGGCGTCGGCGGGACTTTGGCTGTTGTAAAGCGCCCATGAAACCCCGGCGATCGAGATGAAGGAGGAACAACCCATGTGTGTAGCGGCACCAATGAAAGTTATTAAGATAGACGGAGATGTCGTCCGTGCGGAGCTTGGGGGCACCACGAAGGAGGCCCGACTCGACATCATCGACGAAAGGCCGGAACTCGGAGATTATGTCGTCATCCATGCCGGTTTCGCGCTCCACAGGATAGATCCTGAGGAGGCTAAGATTACGCTGGGACTTTGGAAGGAAATGGGGGTTATTGATGAAGTACCTGAGTGAGTATAGAGATGGGGGGCTGGCCTCCAAGATGGTCGAACACATCCGTGCGACTTCCAAAACGCCGGCGCGGTTCATGGAAATCTGCGGCACCCACACCGTGGCCATCTTCAAACATGGGATTCGGGATGTGATTCCAAAACACATCGATCTGATTTCAGGTCCGGGCTGTCCTGTGTGCGTAACGGCCGCCCGGGACATCGACAAAGCCATCAAGTGCGCCCGAATTCCCAATGTGATCGTTACTACCTTTGGAGACATGATGCGGGTGCCCGGTTCCGGGTCTTCCCTGAAAAAGGAAAAAAGCCTCGGCGCCGATGTTCGCATGGTCTACTCCACGATGGATGCCGTGGAGATTGCCAAGCAGAATCCGGACAAGAAGGTCGTGTTTATAGGCATTGGGTTTGAGACGACGGCCCCGACTATTGCCGCCTCCGTGGTGGCGGCAAGCGCCCAAGGGGTGGACAATTTTTTGGTGTTGTCATCTCACAAATTGCTCCCTCCTGCTATGGATGCCCTGCTTTCCGGCAACGATCTTGACGTCACCGGGTTTATTTGTCCCGGCCATGTCAGTGTGATTATCGGCGTTGCGCCGTATCAGGCAGTGGTTGAAAAGTACAAAAAGCCTTGTGTGATTATCGGGTTTGAGCCCCTGGATATTTTGCAGGGCATTTCCATGCTGGTGGATCAGGTCGAAGCGGGTGAACCCCGCGTGGAGATTCAGTACCGGCGCGCAGTGCCTGCTGCCGGGAATCCGAATGCCCGGAAGGTCATGGATCAGGTGTTCGAGCCGTGTGATGCCCCGTGGCGAGGTCTGGGATGGATTCCGAAAAGCGGTCTGGCTTTTCGAGAGGCGTACCGCGCCTTTGATGCTGAGGCCCTGTTTGACTTGGAGGTCTCGGACAGCCCGGAGCCTCCGGGATGCAAGTGCGGTGAAGTGCTCAAAGGGCTTGTCAAACCAATCGACTGCAAGCTTTTCCGAAAGGCCTGCAACCCGGAAAACCCCATAGGGCCGTGCATGGTGTCGAGCGAGGGCACGTGTGCCGCTTATTATAGATT